>NZ_JAMYVA010000036.1:0-59304 GCF_040323505.1 Mesorhizobium sp. M0040 | reverse complement strand
CCCCCCCACCCAAGCCGCTGCCCGCAAAAACCCCCCACTCCCAGCACCAGTACCCGCGTGGGTGCGAGGGCGCCGCGCTGCCGGGCGGTTGGGCGACGGCGCATCGGCTGTTTGATCACCGGCCCCGGCGCTGCGTGAGACGGGCTTGGCTTGGTCGCACGCTGCTCGGACATTTGCGTCACCACCGCGAGCCGGCCCTCGTCATTTCGCGGCCTTGACGAATGACGGGTCGATCATCTGCTCCGGCGTCACGTCCGCCTGAAGCAGCCCGGCGTTCTTGGCGGCTGCCTCGACATCGGCGAATGTCTTGGTGGAAAATTCGCCCGTCAGCGCATCCTTGTTTTCGGCGAGAGTATAGTAACGCACGCCATCAAAGGCGGTGTTGAGGTCTTCGACGCTCGAACCGACTGCCTTGGAGATGATCGCCCGGCCGTCGGGCGTGTCGGCATTGTAAGCCTTCAGGGCCGCATCCCAGGTCTTGATCATGGCAAGCACCTGGCCGGGACGCGACTTGATCACCTCATCCCGCACCACGAACACGTCACTGATCAGGCCGGGATCTTCGCCTGCGGTGAAGAGCAGCTTGACGTCCTTGTTCTGTGCCCTGGCCGCGGTGAGATAAGGCTCATAGGTAACCGCGACCGGAACCTGGCCAGCGATCAACGCGCTGCCGGCATCCGCCGCCGGCATGGGAACCGGCTGGACATCGGCGATGGACATGCCGTTCTTGGCGAGCGCGTATTTGAGCAGGATGTCGCTCGTCGTGCCTTCCTCAAAAGCCACCTGTTTGCCCTTGAGGTCGGCGACGGAGGCGATGTCCTTGCCGGCGATCATGGCGTCCGCCGTCATGCTGACGTCGAGCAGAAGCACGATCTTCACCGGCAGGCCGGCCGCAACCATTCCCATAGCCGTGTGGGTCGCGATGTTGGCGGCATCGAGCTGGCCGCTCGCCAGGGCGGCGTTGATGTCCTTGTCCTCGGCGAAGTTCACGATCTGCACGTCGGACAGCCCGTTTGCCTTGAACAGACCTTTGGCTTCGGCGACGTGCCACTGGCCGTAGCCAAGCCATGGCTCGATGCCGATCTTGAATGTTCCTGCCTCAGGCGTCGCCGGAATTGTCGTGTCGGCCGCGCAGACCGCCGGGGCAAACCCGACGGCAGCAGCCATAACGAGTGCCCGAAATTGTCCTGCTAGGTTACGCATCATCTTGTTCCCCTTGATGATCAGGCCGCTTTTTTGAACCAAACATCCGGCCTGGTGAGAATGCGGGCTTCTGCTCTTGCGGCACCGTGCCTCGGCATCTTAGCTGTTCGTTCAACGAAAGTGCGACGACACTTCAACGTCAGCAACAGCGGATGTCAAGGCTAAATACATACATGCATATACAAGTTAGCCCCTCCTTCCGACTCTGATTCGCTTCACTGCGATCAGGGTTTTTTGGATGGAGAATATCGACTGCCAAGCGAGTAGCGGCTGCCAACGTAAGTCAGCTTACTGATCGTGGCAACGACGGCGCCCGTCCATGTCCGGCGATGCAGAAACAGGCAGCAGCTGCCGACGTCGATGCCCAGATACCGCGCCGTCTCGGCATCGGCAGGGGTCGCCGAGATGATATGCTCGACCTCCGTCACCGGGGTTTTCTGCATGAGATAGTCGTAGGTCGCTGTCCTGGAAAAATCCTGCTTGTCATAGTCGGGTATCAGGCCCGGGTTGACGAAGCGCTCTTCCAGTTGCACAGGCAGGTCGTTCTCGAAGTTGACGACGATGGAATGATAGACCGACACGCGCTTTGCAAACTCGAACGAAAGCGCGAGCTCCTTTGTCGGCATGATCTTTTCGAGGACGATAACCTCGGAGCGATGCCTGTTTCCCCGCGCGACAATTTCCGCCGCGATGTTGTTGATCTCGATCAGTGCGGATTGCGGTCGAGGTGGCGCGATGAATGTGCCGACGCCCTGGAGCCGGATCAGAAAACCCGCAGAGGTCAACTCCCGCAAGGCACGATGGACCGTCATCCGAGACACGCCGAGTGTCGCCACGAATTCATTTTCGGACGGCAGCTTGCGGTCCTTGCTCCATCGCCCCGTTCCGATGTTCGTCAGGATGTAGTCCTTGACCTTCTCGTAAAGAGGGCTGGCGGTGTCGGGCAAAGTGATCATTTCAAAAATCCTTTCCGGCAAGGTTCGGAAATCACACGCGCCCGGCAGACCGCATCCGGATGATTGTTTTCAAGCCGTCGCCCTGCCCCGCCAACAGCCGCTCATAGGCTGCGGGAACATCATCCAGGCCGATCTCGCGGTCGATCAGTTCGACCATGGGCTCGGTCAATTCGCCGAGCATCCGAATGGCGTCGGGAAGCTCATCGGCAAAGGCGTGGCATCCCAGCAATGCTATTTCGCGTTCAACCAGGATGTTGGGATCGATATCGAGGCGGCCATGGAATATGCCGACCATCGCAACGGTGCCGCCGGCATCGAGAACGCCGAGCAACTGGCCGAGTGCTGCGACGCTGCCGGTTGCTTCGACGGCAGCGAGCAAGGGGGCATCCGCGGTGGCGGCGGCAATGGCGTCCCGGTTCAAATCGACGATGCTGGCGCCGGTCACCCGCGCCACGCGGGCGCAGCGGCCAGGGTTGTGATCGGCGACGAGCACGGTATCTGCGAATGTCCGGGAAAGCAGCAGTGCGGCAAGCCCGCCGATAGTCCCGCAGCCGACGACAAGAACGGAGCCAGCCGTTTTCGGCAGACGCCGCACTGCGTGCAACGCTACAGCCAGCGGCTCGGCCATCGCCGCGACCCGTTCGTCAAGCGCGGCATCGATGGTATGCAAGAGGCGCGCGGGCAGGACCGCCTGTTCGGCAAATCCGCCGTCGCATATCTCGCCGACGAAGCCCAGCGACGTGCAAAGATGCCGCTTGCCTGCATGGCATTGCGCGCACTCTCCACACCAGAAACGGGAATCGGCGACCACTCGTTCGCCAAGAGCGACAGTGTCCACACCGTCGCCGATGGCGATCACCGTGCCTGTCAGCTCATGGCCAGCCGTCGAAGGCGATCGGCTTATCCATTGGCCCGTGCGGAAGTTGTGGAGATCGGAACCGCAAATGCCTGCGGCATCGACCCTCAGCTTCACCCAGCCTGGCTCGGGAGCGCCTGGCGCGGCGATATCCTCGACGCGCAAGTCGCCGGGTCCATGGAGTCGCGCCGCCCTCATCATCATCGTTTCCGCTCAGCCGGCGAGATAGCGATCGCGGATCTCCGAAACCGCGTTCTCATGCGAGCTGAATCCTTCGTAGCGGGCGAGCCTGCGGGCATGCAGGGCGAGTTCCGGATAGCCCGCCGAGGTCACATAGCCGACCGACGATCTCTTGACGAAATCCGTCACGGAAAGCGGTCCAAAGGTTCGCGCCCACCGGCTGGTCGGCAGCACCGCATTGGGTCCCAGGACGAAGTTGGCGAGGGTCACCGGCGTATGCGGACCCATGAGGATCTCGGCGGCTTCCGTGATACGTCCGAGATGCGCAAATGGCTCCGTTGACAGAATCTCGAGGTGCTCCGGCGCATAGTCGTTGATGAAGCGGTAGCTGTCCTCCAGCGACTCGGTCAGCACGATGCCGCCGCGCTTCCCAGTCAGCACCGCGCGTGAGAACTCCACACGCTGTTCGCTCATCCGGGACCAGTGTTCCGGTATCGCAATCAACGCGGCTTCGGCGACCTTGCGGCTGTGCGTCACTAGGTAGGCCGAGGAATCCGGCCCGTGCTCGGCC
The DNA here is from genome assembly GCF_040323505.1 of Mesorhizobium sp. M0040. NCBI lineage: Bacteria > Pseudomonadati > Pseudomonadota > Alphaproteobacteria > Hyphomicrobiales > Phyllobacteriaceae > Mesorhizobium > Mesorhizobium sp. M0040. Next base: position 55,538 of record NZ_JAMYVA010000036.1, on the reverse strand, counting down.
TCGATCAACAGGTCAAGAGCAGCCAGGCCGCCGTCGACGCTGTGATCGGCAAAAATGATCGCTTCGGACGGACCGGCAGGGAGGCCTGTGTTGATGATCGGGGACAACACGCTCTTTGCCGCCACCACCCACGGGCTCCCCGGCCCGACGATCTTGACGGCAGGCTTCACGGTCTCGGTCCCATAGGCGACGGCGGCGACCGCATGGGCGCCGCCGCACTTGTAGACGGTCTCCACGCCGGCGAGGCGGGCAGCAACCAGCGTCGCGGCGTCGACGGAACCATCCGAAGTCGCAGGCGTCACGATCGCGATCTGGGGAACCCCGGCAATCACCGCCGGAACCGAGGTCATCATCGTCACCGAGGGGAAGGCGCCTTTGCCGCGCGGAACATAAAGCGCGACCGAAGCAATCGGTGTGTATCGGTCTCCCGCATAGGCGCCCGGCCGAACTTCCTTGAGCCACATCGTTTCCGGGCGCTGCTCCTCGTGGAAATGCCGGATGTTCTCAATGCCGAACCGGATACTCTCCACGACATCCTTCTCGACCTTGTCGAATGCCGCGTCGAACTCCGCTTCCGAAACTTTCAGTCCACCGTCGGCAACATCGGCTTTGTCGAGCTCGCGTGCAAACCGGAGCAAGGCCGCGTCACCTTCATCCTTGACGGCCTGGATGATTGGACGGACCTTTTCGATGAAAGAAGACAGATCTCCTTCGGCGCGTTTCAGTAAACTGGCCCGCCGATCGACACTGAGGGATGACAGGCGGTGGAAGCTGACGTCAGACATGGCGGCTCCTTTTCTTAGAACGCAATTACGATTAGCGCTTGTCGATCACTTCTGGGACACGTCTCCGGCCCCCGAAGCCTTCAAATCGATGCGAGAAAGCCTCCATCCACGGGAATGGACTGGCCGGTTACGTAGGCTGCCGCATCCGAAGCGAGGAACACCGCGATTCCGTGCAGGTCCGAGAGATCACCAAAACGGCGCTGCGGAATCTTGGCGAGCATCGATTGCTGCCATGCCTCGTTGCTGTAGAACACGTCTGTCATCGCTGTCCTGAAATAGCCAGGCGCAATGGCGTTGACCCGGATCCCAAGATCGGCCCACTCCGCCGCAAGCGCCCGCGTCATGCCGAGGAGGCCTGATTTCGACGAGCCGTACGGCACCGCCGTGGGAATCCCGACCTCGGAGGTCAGCGAGCAGAGATTGATAATGACGCCGGGGCGTCCGGCGTCTCTCATCTGCCGCGCGGCGGCTTGGGCGCAGAAGAAGGCGCCTTTGAGATTCGTATCGACAATCCTGTCCCACAAGACCTCGTCGACATCGAGTGAAGGCCGGACCTCTTCCACCCCCGCATTGTTGACGAGAATATCGAGACCTCCGAGCAGGCTGCCGGCCTCGGCTGTCGCCGCCCGGCAGCGGTCGACATCGGTGACATCCAGGGCGATGGCATGCGCGACCCCGCCGGCGGTGCGGATGGCGGCCATCGTCTTCTCGAGCGAGGCCACGCTGCGCGCCGTGACCGCGACGTCGGCGCCGGCCGCGCTGAGCGCCTCGGCGATGCTGCGCCCGATGCCACGGCTTGCGCCGGTTACAAGCGCCTTCCTGCCTGACAGATCGAAGAGAGATGCGTTGCGCATGTCATCCTCCTTGGTAATGTCGCGCTTGGACCGATCGCGTCGAGACTATCCGAATGCAGCTTATCTATACAAGCATGTACATCATGGCTGTAGTGCGCCATGCGGAACTTTGCTTGTCAGAGCGGCAGCGCATTGGCCGACATCGGACCGGTCTACGCGGTTCGCCCCAGCCCATCTGGAGTTCATCGGGAGGGATAGATGAAGCGCGCAGTAGACCACGACGCGATGAGCGTGGTTGGCTACACCACCCCCTGGAGTGCCAAAGCAGGCCAGCGGATCAAGCTCAGCCTGTCATGCGATCGGCCGATAAAGGCCACACGAATTTGCCGGCTCGACAAGCCGGCTCCGGAATTTCTCGCCTGGCCCATCGAAACGATAGGTGAAGCACGGCATCGGCATTTCGACCAGGGGTCGTTCCTGTTCGTGCGAGCCGGCGAACTGGCCAAAGTACAAGCCGTCCACGGCATTCGTTTCGAGCTGTTCCTCACGCGCAACGAAGGTGCGCGCACGATCCTGGAGGCAGGCGCCCTCGGGCTGCGCCTCCGCGACGGCGCATTTGTCGTGGAAATCGGCGGCGAAACCCTTGTCGAGAAAAAGGCGCCAACTGGTGTGTGGCTCACCGTCGAGTTGGACCTGCGGCAGGAGCAGTTACGCCTGCGCATCAAATCCCATGACCGTCTCGCGCCTTACGAACTCCACGAAGGTTTTGCCAGCCCTGAGCGGACCCTCCAGGCGCACGACATCCATTTCGGCGCAAGCGCCACCAACCACGAACCTACCCTCAACGCGAAATTTGCTGCGATCCGACTCGACACCCCACAGGGGACCGTTGCCTGGGATTTCCCGACGCTGTTACCAACCCAGCCGATCCTGTCGTCGGGCGGACCAGATCCGTTGCTCCTCGACGTGATCAATCAGCCAGCCTTCTGCGTGACTTCGGCACGCTGGGACGGATCGAGCTTCGAGCCTCGCTTCGTGCCGTCGCACTACGACGCTATCCATTGCCACGACGACGACATCGGCCCGCTTGCATGGCCGGCATCGCACCGCGTGACGATCCCCGAAAACGCACACCCAGGCGTCTACGCGTTCCAGGTCGAATGGGAGGGTGGCTACGAACGCGTGGTGTTCTTCGTCACCTCTTCACAGGTTTCGTCGCCGCTGTTGTATCTCGTGCCGACGGCCACCTATCTCGCTTATGCGGACGAATATCTCCCGGATCATCTTTATGAATGGAAAGGCGACGACCGGGGACATCGCTTCGCGATCGCCAACAATCTGAAATCCCTTTACGACTACCATTCCGACCTTAGCGGTGTTTCCATCTGCTCCTACAAAAAGCCGAAAGTGACGCTCAGGGACGATTACGATTATCCGCTCTGCGGCTGCCCACACAACCTGCCGGTCGATCTGCATTTCCTCCGATTCTGCCACGACAATGGAATCGTGTTTGACGTCATGACCGATCACGATTTGCACGAATGCGGCATAGACGGTTTGCGTCGACATCAAGCCGTCGTCACCGGCAGTCATCCCGAATATATGTCGATCGAGATGGAGCAGGCGCTGCGGCAGTTTGTGGCCGAAGGCGGCAGCATCGCCTATCTCGGCGGTAACGGCTTTGCTGCCACTGTGGCTTTCAAGGACGATCTGATGGAGTTGCGGCGCTCGCCGTTGGAGGCCGGCCGAACCTGGGACGGCCCGGTCGCCGAACAGGCGCTGTCGATCACCAACGAACCAGGCGGCTATCTCCGCTGCCGCGGCCGAGGCGAATTCTCGCTGATCGGCAGTGCAATCTCATTGATGGGTTTCGATGGCGCACACCCCTTCACGCGCACTGAGGAAAGCCATGAAGCAGGATGCGCATGGCTGTTCGAAGGCGTTGAAAATGCGACCTTCGGCACCGACGGCATGGTGCTGGGCGGTGCCGCGGGCTACGAAGTGGATGCGACGGATCCAGCCCTCGGCACTTCCGCTGACACCGTCGTGATCGCGCGGGCGACGGGATTTCCCGACAGCTTCTTCCAGGATCCGACGCGCTGGTATGAGGGCGGGGATACGCAACGCATCGCCCGCCGCTGCGCCGAAATGACCCTGCGAAAGCTCGCAGCAGGCGGCTTGATCTTTTCCGCAAGCTCGGTTGCCTGGTGCGGCGCGCTGCCAGCCGCAGGCGCCATGAACGATGTCGGCAGGATCACGCTCAATCTGCTTACCCGCCTCGGCGCCACGGAAGGAGAACCCGGCCGGGAAAAATCGACAAGCTGATTGGCGCCGTTACGGAAAGCCCCGTATCCGGTTTTGGGAATCAAATCAGTCGGCGTGCACCGGCTTCGTCTCACATGCCTCTCGCCACCTGGCGGACGGCAGTTGCCTCAGCCGCAACCTTCAGGTGCGCTGCTTTGACAAACGGCGCTGAACCAGAATTTGGCGCGGCATCAACGACACCCTCGCCGACTAGGCAAGCAAGCTCGGTATCCCTTCTTCGGCGGCGTGCAAGCGTTGTCGGACTATCCCGCAACGAATTGTCGGAACTGACCGATCTGGCCCGTCCTTCGGTCTCACCAGCGCAAGGAAGAAGCGATGAGAGACCTGATCTTGAAGATGTCCATATCGATCGACGGCTTCGTGAGTGCCCTGGATGGCCGAAACACATGGATGTTCGGCGCCGATCAAGAGGCGAAGGCCCGGGGCGTAGAGTTCATATGGAACTCGAGCCTGCACATCATGGGCAGCCGCAGCTTCCGTGACATGGCCGCCTGGTGGCCGACCTCCTGCGAGCAGTTCGCGGCGCCGATGAACCAGATCCCCAAGGCCGTCTTCTCACGACGGGGACCGGAGATCCTGAGGGAGGTGAGCAAGTCGGCGGCGCTCGATGAGGCTCGCGCCGTCAACGCGGGAACCGGACAGCCGGCGAAGTTGCAGCCCGGTGGTGAAAGTTGGGCGGAGGCCTATGTGGCGAGCGGTGACTTGGCGGAGGAAGTCGCGAAGTTGAAAGCCCAAGAGGGCAAGCCGATCATCGCCCACGGCGGAGTGAGCTTCGCCCGCAGTCTCGTCGCCCAAGGACTGGTCGACCAGCTCGCCCTGATGGTGGCCCCGTGGCGCTGGGCAAAGGCCTGCCGCTGTTCTCCGAACTCGCCGCGCCGATGTCTCTCAAGCTGGTGAGCTCGAAAGCCTTTCCGGGGGGCGCAGTGGCGCAGATTTATCGGCCAATGTGAACACGTCAGAGAATGTGTGCAGCCATCGAACCGACGAAGTAAGGGCGAGGTATAAATGAATGCGATCCCTTCGGATCGTCGTCGATCGATAGGAGCCTGTGCATGGCGAAGCTTGTGTTCGGAATGATGCAGTCGCTCGACGGCTATGTCGCTGGCGCCGAGGGCGGGCCCGGGCTGCCGATGCCGGGCGAGGCGCTCCATCGCCACTTCAACGCCCATGTGCGCGGGATCGCCGGCAGCCTCTACGGCCGGCGCATGTACGAGGTAATGCGCTATTGGGACGAGGATCAGCCGGGACAGGACCAGGTCGGGCGCGACTTTGCGGCGGCCTGGCGGGCGCAGCCGAAATGGGTCGTCTCTCGCACCCTGAAGTCGGTCGGGCCGAACGCCACGCTGGTGGACGACGATCTCAAAGGGTTCGTTAGGGCGCTTAAAGCCGAACACGAGGGCGAGATCGAAGTGGCCGGACCGGAGCTTGCGGGTAGTCTGACCGAGCTTGGCCTTATCGATGAGTACCGGCTCTACTTCCGTCCCATCGTGCTTGGTCGCGGCAAGCCATTCTTCGCCGGCCCCCGGCCACCACTGCGTCTCGTGGCCAGCGACCGGGTTGGCGAGGACGCGATCAGGTTGACGTACGTTCCCGCCTGATCACAACTACCGATGCTGACGCTTTCGGCGCGTATGCGCGTACATACCGATAAGGGCAGCGGTCACGAGCCGCGCTGTCCCCACGGGCATTGCTCTACCTGCGCCCTTCAAGGAAAAGGAGCATTGTGATGGGGCTTAGCTATAGACGCTGAAGCATTGATCTAATGCGATTTATCGCAGCATCGACACCTTGCCTAGGCAGACTTTCAACCTTGTAAAATGAAAGGAACGTAAGCGAGGCTTGAGGAGCACAGGTATTCAGAATAGCTGTCTTGAGAACACGCCGCACTGGCCGCCTGAGGCTCAGCCAATCGACCCACCAAGGTGAGCCCAAAGTTGTTATTGCAACCACCTTCCTTAACTGGCGAAGTCGCGGTTGTATGGCACCAAGATCGGCTGCGTGATCGTATGCAATACCAGGCACCCATACCCTGTCGAACCAGCCCTTCAATATAGCTGGAGGTCCGAACCACCACGTGGGAAAAATCAAGACGATAGTCTCGGCCCAGAGAAGATCCTCAATCTCTTTAGCTACCTCTGTAGTCTCGAATCCGGAATAGTAGCTCGCGCGCTCCGCCGGTGTAAGAGCCGGGAAGAAGCCAGATCGATACAGATCAACATGTCGGCACTGGTGCTTCGCATCCATCAGGGTGTCGATAGCTGCGTTCGAAAGCGTTTGGCAAAGGCTTGGATTGAGTGGATGAGCCGTGACAATCAAACATCGCATACTAATATTTGAATCCTCCCCAATTTGGTTGCGCTGCGCGTCATCATTCGTGCGGCGCGGTGCTCGGGCAAAGCTTCTCATACCAATCATGGATTTCGAAATAGCTGTACGCGCCACAGTCTTCAAAGAGCAATTGTTTTTCAACGCCGAGAATGGCCCTTCTACAGCGGTACGCTCGAGACAGCGCCATCGGTGACCTGCCAGGCGTCAGTCGCGCGATATGGACAGCCCCGCGAGAAGCGGCGCGTACGCGGCGAGCCTGTGGGATACGAACTCCGTGAAGAGCCGCACGCGCTTCGTCTTGCGTGTCTCCCCCTGTGTGAGAAGCCAGAGCGTTCCGTACATGTGCAGCTCGGTGCCCGGCACCCTCACCAGTAGGGGGTCGGCATCGCCGACGAAGCAGGGCAGTGTCGTGATACCGAGCCCTTGCCGTACAGCAACGATCTGCGCCTCGGCGTCCGTGGTCCTGAAGGGAACCCCCGTGGTGCGAACCTCACCCTCGCTGGCCCATTCCGGAATTCCATGAATGCTTATGACGATCCACCGGATGGGATCAGGCGCGCCCGCACGCCACGCGGCTAGTCGATCGCAGGACATGTAGATGCCGCCGAACAGTTCCGGTCCCTTCAGGCCGTGAAGATTGAGCGGCAGGGTTTTGCGGTCGTAGACGACGCGGATCGCGACGTCGGCCTCTCGGTTGGTCAGATTTGCCAGCTCGCCGGACGACAAGATTTCCATCTCGATGTCCGGATGCAGACGCGCGAAATCAGCGAAGTCCGGCATGAGCAGGTGTGTCGCGAGGGGTGGTGCCAGCGTCACCCGCAGAAGCCCGCGCACGCTCTGGTCGCGCCCGAAGACGCGCGTCTCCAGCAGGTGCGACGACACTTCCATCTGGTCCGCGAACTCGAGGACCTCCTCGCCCGCAGCCGTCAGGCGGTAGCCCGAAGGCAGCTTTTCGAACATCTGCACCCCGAGGCGTTCCTCGAGCTGGGCGACACGTCGCAGCACGGTCGAGTGGTTCACACCGAGGCGCTCGGCGGCGGCCCGCACCGAGCCTCCGCGCGCGACGGCAAGAAAGTAGCGAACGTCATCCCAGTCGATCATGGTGCAATCCGGCACCGCGCGGTGCGCCTTCCAAAGCCCGTATCTAACACATCGAACAGCAGTACGGGCGGTCATCATAGCCTATGTCGACGAGCGCGCCTCAATTCCGAACGGCGGACGCCGATCGTCGCGGCTGGCGTCAGTCGTCCAGCCGGATCGATTTCGCACCACCGATGTGCGCGCTTCCGCACTCAACAACTGACGCCGGCGGACCCATTTCGAGGTTCTCGGAGGCAGATGCCGTCCCGACACCACGAAAGGAGAAGTCATGGGAAAGCTTGAGGGTAAGGTTGCAGTCATCACGGGTGGATCGAGCGGCATGGCGCTGGCGAGCGCCAAGCGGTTCGTTGAAGAAGGCGCCTATGTTTTCATCACGGGCCGGAGACAGGAGGCGCTCGACGAGGCCGTCAAGCTGATCGGCCGGAACGTGACCGGCGTGCGCGGCGACGCGGCCAATCTCGACGACCTCGACCGCCTGTTCGATACAGTCAAGCGGGAAAAGGGCAGGATCGACGTCCTGTACGCGAGCGCCGGCACGGGCGAAGCCGTTCCACTGGGCGAGATTACCGAGCAGCACTTCGATGCGGCCTTCGGCCTGAATACGCGCGGCACGCTGTTTACGGTTCAGAAGGCGTTGCCGCTGTTCAACGATGGCGGATCGATCTTCATGACCGGGTCAGTTGCTTCGGTGAAAGGTTTTCCTGGTTACAGCGTGTATGCGGCGAGCAAGGCGGCGCTGCACGCATTCGCACGCGGGTGGCTCAACGAACTCAAGGGCAGGAATATCCGGGTGAACGTGCTGCACCCGGGGCCGATCGCCACACCGATGCAGGACCAAGTTCTCACCGAGGAGGCGAAGCAGATGTTCGAATCCCTGATCCCGCGGGGAAAGATGGGGCGTCCTGAGGAAATTGCGACGGCCGCGCTGTTTCTTGCTTCCGACGATTCGAGCTTCGTGAATGGGGTGGAGTTGTCCGTCGATGGCGGCTTCTCGGCCATCTGAAATCGCGCCGGATCGCGGGAAGCGGCTGATCGGCGGGAACTAGCGTGTCCATGGTGGAACGACCACGCAAAGGTCGCCACACAGCGGAACGAATAACCCAGCGCCGTTGAAGGCCGGGGAAATCAATACCAGCACGGATCGGAGAAGCATTATGAGCTACGCAATTGTAGGATTCGGTAAGATAGGCCAGGCCCTCGCCCGCGCCTTCGCCCGTAAAAACATCGACGTGGCCGTCGCGAGCCGCCGGCCGCCCGAGGCGTTGGCGCCGCAGGCTCGGGCGATTGGACCCACGGTCGTCGCCAAGTCGCTGCGGGATGCACTCGAGGCCGACACAATCATCTTGGCGGTCCCGTTCGGGGAGCATCGCGAGGTTGCGAAGGCTCTGCCGAGCTGGGAAGGCAAGACAGTCATCGACGCGATGAACGCGTTTCCAGTGCCTGAAGAGCTGGACGGTCTCCCGTCCTCCGCCTTCGTCGCGAAGGCGTTCACCGCCGCCAAATTCGTCAAAGGTTTCAATCACCTGGTTGCGGCCACCCTGGCTGCCGATCCGATCGTCGAGGGCGGGCACCGGGTCGTCTTTCTGTCGAGCGACGACGAGGACGCGATCGCTCCCGTGGCGGCCTTGGCCAAACAACTCGGGTTCGCACCCGTCAAGCTGGGAAAGCTCAACGAGGGTGGCGCGCTGGTGCACGCACGCGGCCGCACTTGGGGCCAGCTCATCTTCCAGGATTTGTTCAAGAAGGAGCAGTAATCGATGTACGACCATGTGACTTGGCCCGAGCGATATGATCCGAAAACGTCGGCCATCTACGCACTCAACGACATTGACGTGAAGGCGCCGCCTGAAGCGGTCTGGAAGCTGCTCGTCGAAGCCGAGAATTGGTCGAGCTACTTTCCCGCCGAGGATCAGGTCAAGATTCTGACGGGGGAGCCGGAACTGGCGCTCGGAACGCGATACAGCCGTGTGACGGTTGGATTTCCGATGAGTCTGGTCGTGACGGAATGCGAGCCCCTTCGCAGGCTCGCATGGGCGACGACAGTTGATGGCGACGAGACCGGCTCAAGCGCATACCATGGCTGGGTCATCACGCCTACGGACCATGGCTGCCATGTGCTGACCGAGGAAACGCAGCAGGGCCCCTTCTTCCTCGATGAGCTCGGGCGCAAACATCCCGGCGCACTCTACCGGTATCACCAAGACTGGGTCGAAAGCCTCGCCCGCGCAGCGGAGGCGGAAACAGCGAAGACGACAGTGGATTGATTGCGCTTCCTATTTAATTTTGGAGATGAATGAGATGAATATCGAACTCAAAGGCCGCAAGGCCATCGTTACCGGATCCACCGCCGGTATCGGCCGCGCGACGGCGGAGGGGTTGGCGCGGGCCGGTGCATCGGTCGTCGTCAACGGCCGTGGAAACGCTCGGGTCGATGAGGCGGTGCGGCAGCTGCGGCAGGCCTTCCCCGGCAGCGACATCTCGGGTATCGCCGCTGATCTTGCGACAGCGGAGGGGGCAAAGGCCTTGATCGCGCATGCGCCGGACGCCGATATCCTTGTGAACAACGTCGGTACAGCACACATCCGGAGCTACAACGGCGTCGAGGATATCGCAAATATCCCCGATGAGGACTGGCTTGACCTCTTCCAGTTGAACGTAATGAGTGGCGTGCGCGCGAGCCGTCATTACCTGCCGCGGATGGTGGCGAAAGGCTGGGGCCGCGTCGTGTTCATAAGTAGCGAATCCGCAGTCAACATCCCTAAGGAAATGCTCGACTATGGCATGACCAAGACCGCTCAACTCGCGGTCTCACGCGGGCTTGCCGAGGCGGTCGCGGGCACGGGCTCACCGTCAACGCCGTCCTGCCGGGACCTACCCGCTCTGAGATCCTGGGCAACTTCATGGCGAAACAGGCTGACGCAAATGGAATCACGCAGCACGAAGCCGAGCAGGGATTCCTGCAGGCGATGCGTCCGACGAGCCTCATCCACCGCTTCGCGACCACCGATGAGGTGGCCAACATGATCATCTACACATGCTCGGAGCAGGCTTCGGCGACCACCGGCGCGGCTTTGCGGGTGGATGGTGGCGTGGTCCGCTTCGTCGCGTAGCAGGACGACCAAATTGTTCCGTTCGCCAACTCGGGTCCGCTGTCGGCCAAGCTGCTGAAGCATGGCACGCTTAAGTCTACAGGGATCTGCCGCACGGCATGCGCACGATCCACGCATTGCGGGAGCACTCTGAAACTATGCGAGGCACGAGAACGTATTCAGCTACGGCGCCGTCCCCGCTGTGCTCGGCGGCCGTGCGCTCGTCTCGTTGGTCCCGCCCCGGGGCTTAGACCATGATTCGAATCCACGGAACATGATGTCTATTGTCCGAGGAATTGGATCGGCGCTCCAATCCCAATCCAAAGCATGTGCTGTGAACGGCGCGGTGTATCGATCCCTTTGAGCATCTCTACACATAATCGAAGGTCTATCGCCGACCTGCAAAACGGCTGCTTGTTCTTGCAGAATCGCCCGCGAACTATCGCCTCCTATCGTTGACCAACAATTTCCGAATATATCCGACAGTACTCCAACCTACTCTACCGTACGCCCCCTCACTCCCACTCGATTGTTTTAAGTGATCGTAACGCATTGAATTCCACGCACAAATTCTTTCTGCACGCTATGAAGAACCGTCTCCCCGATCCGTCAGAAATTTGCGCTCTTGAATTCAAAGGAGAATTTCGGCGATTCAAAATCTGCTCGGTTTCAGCGACTATCGGCATCGATTGGTCGATTTTCGACATTCTTTAGCTGTGCCTTCACGATCCCGTCGGCAAAAAGACCGTCACGGCTCGCAAGAGCCTGAACGACACGCAGTTCCTCTCAGGCCTTGATCCGTCCCGGACTTACGCCTTGGCGGCGTTCTGTGCAGCCTCGAATACATCGCGTGCGGACGTCGTACCCGCTACGTGCTCCGTAAGCACGTGCACCAACGTTTTCGAGTGTCGTGCAAACGCTGTACCCCGCCATCAAAGCCTCTAGCTCGCTAATGGCGGCTTCCAAGCCAGAAGGGACATCAATCTGACCGGCCAAAGAGGCCCCGCTCCACCGAGCGGGGGCGTCTCCCCTGTTAATCCCTGTCAGCTTGCCGGATTGCGTGCCATGACGATCCACGCCGCGCCGTCGATCATCACCGACCGCTCGCCGGGGAGGCCCGCGAAGGCGGCACGAACCGCGGCCGAGGCGCGGGCGCGGATGTCGTCGGGCTGATCAGCGAGAGCGCGCGACAGCGGGCCGACCTCGAGTGTCATCTCCACCGCGTCGTCGATCGCCGCGTCCCGCGTCCCCCCCTCGCCGAACGGGATGGAGGCATCGAATGGCGCGATAGCGACATCGGTGAAGCCAGCAGCCGTTAAAATACGCGCCACCCGCCCCTGGTCGCCAAACGAGAACGGGCCGGGCGCTTCGGGATCGGGCGGCGCCGTCGGCGGGACGATGCCCTTGATCGCGCCCATCGGCAAGCGCACCCAATCGTTCTCGGCCATGCCGCGCCAGCAGACGAAAGCGACCCGCGCGCCCGGCTTGAGCGCACGGCGCATATGAGCGAACGCCGCCGTAGGATCGTCAAAGAACATCACTCCGAAGCGCGAGAACAGGATGTCGAACGCGCCCTCGGGCAACTCGGTGCTGCTGGCGTCGGCCACCTGGAACAGGGCCGGCGTATCCTGCGGCGCTAGCGCGCGCGCTCTGCCGATCAGCGGTTCGGATATGTCCACGCCTAGCACATGGCCCCCCGCGCCGACGCGGGCGGCCAGATCCAGACTAGACGCCCCCGCGCCGCAGCCGACGTCCAGCACGCGTTCGCCCGTGGCGGGCGCGGCGGCTTCGATCGCGGCCTGGCCGAACACCGCCATCATGGCATCGAGCCGGGCCTGGTAAGCGACCCAGCGCTCCCCGCTTTGGCCATTCCAGTCGGCTACCTGATAAACATTTTTCTCTGCCATGCCATATCCTTGTTCTGATTCTTTCTTTGCTAGGCTCTCCCCTCAGGGGAGAGGGGGCCCGCGTTCCGTGACACCGGCCCGCAACCTTCAGAATATGATAGCCCGCGGCAACCGGAGAAGGGAATCTGTGCTCTCAAACCAGCATCGACTGCTGGGAGAAGATGCCCGCCATCGCGCCGTGCGATGATGCCGTGGTGACCGAGGGCATGAGGGGGTTGGCGAGGTCGCCGGCGGCGTAGATGCCGGGCATGCTGGTTTCGCGGCGCTCGTCGACCTTGAGGGCGATGCCGAGGGGCGTATCGACCGTGGCGAGGCCCAGTGATTCATGCAGGCTTGCCGACGGCTTGTTGCGCGGATGCGCGAACAGGATGTCGACCGCGACATTGGGGCCGGTATCGAGATTGACGGTGGCGATATGGTCCCCGTGATGGGCGATCTCGGTGATCCGGCCATCGACGACAGGTATGTTACGACGCGCGAGATCGGCCCGGATATCGGGCGGAATGTCGTGACCATCGGCGAAGAGCGTCAACCTGTCGGTCCAATCGTGGAACAGCCTGACAGACTGGTGCGACTGCGGGCCGGACCAGACGAGGCCCCAATGCTGGCCGGCGACTTCAAAGCCGTCGCAATAGGGGCAGGGCACGATGGACGTGCCCCAGCCTTCGGCAAAGCCCGGAACATCAGGCATCTGGTCGGCGACGCCATAGCTCAGGATCAGGCGGCGCGCCCCAAGGCTTTCGCCATCGCCAGTGAGGACGGAGAAATCGTCGACGGCGCCGGAGACGCTGTCGGCCCGGGCATTGACCAGCCTGATCGTGGGATAACGCGCCAGCTGCTGCCGCGCCTCGGCCAGGATGTCCAGCGGTGGCTTGTGATCGTGGCCGAGCAGACCATGCGAGTGGCCGGCGAAGCGGTTGCGCGGCAGGCCGGTATCGAGAACGGTGACCTTGCGGCGGGCACGGCCGAGCTGCAGGGCGCCGGCGAGACCGGCAAAGCTGCCGCCGATGATGATGACGTCATCCATGGTGATAAGCTCCGTGTTGTGGATGGAGGGGGTTGGGCTGGGCCTGGCGCGAAATATCGTCCACGGATACGCGCTCGAGACGGTCAGTGAGCAGGGCTTCGGCATCGACGAGTATGTCGCCCATCACTGTGTTGACCGGCCGGACAATGCCGCATTCGATATCGCCGGGCGGCCCGGGGAAACTTGATTTGGAGGACAGGTTGAAATCCACCCGTTGGCTTGCACATTTCGGACACTACATGGTATCGTAATTCAAGAATTAGGATACTGTCAAGGACTGGAATTGTGACCGAAAATAGCCAGGGCCGGCGCGGCCGGCCCGCCAACGAGGCGCTTGGCCAAACGATAGTCGACGCCGCGTGCGAACTCTTTGTGGAACTGGGTTTTCAAGCGACGACATTGGACAAGGTCGCCCAGCGGGCGAAGATATCCAAGCTCAGCATCTATCGGCACTTCGAGAACAAGGAGGCGCTGTTCAGCGCGGCCATCGCGGCCCGCTGCCATCAGTTTGCACCACAGGCCCTTTTTGAAGGCGTCGACGGTTCGGCCGAAGATCAGCTCATGACGGTGGGATCATCCCTGCTTCGCACGCTGTTGAGCCCGGACGTCCGCAGTGTCGAAGCCATGGTCATGGCCGACAAGACGAATCCAAAGTCGTTAAGCAAGCTCCATTACGAAGCTGGCCCCGCCCATGTCATCGCCCAAATCGAGGCCCTGTTGCGCCAGTTGCACGCGAAGGCGGTTCTGAACGTGCCCGATCCTCTCCGGTCTGCCCGCTTGTTTGCCGCGCTTTTCAAAGGATCCGATCTCCTGATTATCGCACGCTTCGATCAGGCGAGAGCAGAGGACGACAACGAAATCGAATCCTATTGCCGGTCGGCCGTCGCCATGTTCATCGCCGCGCACGGTGGCAACGACCACGCGGGCGGATAAGCATTTGATTGCTCCGGGCAGCTTGGCCGGGACCGTGGTCCAGGCGCTTCGTCATATCCGACGATATGCGATCGGGTCCGGAACATCGATCGGTACCGCAGCCAAAGCTGAAACTATGTATGTCGATAACTAAAGTACCGTCAGCGCGGAAATGTCATGCTACGGGGCATTTTCGTTATATATTTCAAAGCGTTGACACACAGAAAAGTACCGTCAAACCCTAAAAACGAATGACGGTACTTTTTAGAATGCTCTGTCGGATACGAAAAACACCGTCAAAAGTACCGTCAGAGTGATCTGCTACAAGCTGCGAGCCGCGCCAGGCGCTCCGATAAACTTAACGATTTCAATGACTTGATAGATTTGTCAATTCCATTGATAATGTGCCCTGGCTAGCAGTCTGCTCTGCCCGCAAATCATTGTATTTTCTGCGAAATACTACGCTAGAGCCGCCTATCATCGCCGTTTCCCTCACTCCCACTCGATGGTGCCTGGCGGTTTGCTTGTCACGTCGTAGACGACGCGGTTGATGCCGCGTACCTCGTTGATGATGCGGGTGGCGGCTGCTCCCAGGAATGCCATGTCGTAATGGTAGAAGTCGGCCGTCATGCCGTCGACCGAGGTGACGGCTCGCAGCGCGCAGACGAATTCGTAGGTGCGGCCGTCGCCCATCACGCCGACGGTCTGCACCGGCAGCAGCACGGCGAAGGCCTGCCAGATGGCGTCGTAGAGGCCGGCCTTGCGGATCTCGTCGAGATAGATGGCGTCGGCCTCGCGCAGGATCTCCAGCTTTTCGCGGGTGATGCCGCCCGGACAGCGGATGGCGAGACCGGGACCGGGGAACGGATGCCGGCCAATGAAGCTGTCGGGCAGGCCGAGCTCCTTGCCGAGCGCCCTCACCTCGTCCTTGAACAATTCGCGCAGCGGCTCGACCAGCTGCATGTTCATGCGTTCGGGCAAGCCGCCGACATTGTGATGCGACTTGATGGTCACCGATGGGCCGCCGCTGAAAGAGACGCTTTCGATGACGTCGGGATAGAGGGTGCCTTGTGCCAGGAAATCGGCGCCGCCGAGCTTCTCGGCCTCCTCCTCGAACACTTCGATGAACAGCCGCCCGATGGTCTTGCGCTTCTTCTCGGGGTCCGACTCGCCCTCGAGCGCGCCGATGAAACGGTCCGAAGCGTCGACCAGGATCAGCGGCAGATTGTAATGCTGGCGAAACATCTCCACCACGCCTGATGCCTCGTCCTTGCGCATCAGACCGTGGTCGACAAGGATGCAGGTGAGCTGGTCGCCGACCGCCTCGTGGATCAGCAAGGCCGCGACCGAGGAATCGACGCCGCCCGACAGCGCGCAGATCACCTTGCCCTTGCCGACCTGTTTGCGGATCGTCTCGACCGCGTGCTCGCGGTAGGCGCGCATCGTCCAGTCGCCTTCGATGCCGGCGATGTTGTGGACGAAGTTGCGGAGCAGCCTGGCGCCGTCCGGCGTATGCACCACTTCGGGGTGGAACATGAGGCCGTACATTTTGCGCTCGACATTGCCGAAGATGGCGAAGGGCGAGCCCTCCGATTTTCCGAGCACCTCGAACCCCTTGGGCAGGGAGATGACGCGATCGCCATGGCTCATCCACACCTGGTGGCGCTGGCCGGGCGCCCACAGACCCTCGAACAACGGGCTGTCCTTGGCGATCTCGACGAAGGCGCGGCCGAATTCGCGATGATCGGAGCTTTCGGCGACGCCGCCCATCTGCACGCACATCGCCATCTGGCCATAGCAGATGCCGAGCACCGGCACGCCGGCATCGAAGACGATCTGCGGCGCGCGCGGGCTGCCGATGTCGCCGGTCGAGGCCGGGCCGCCGGACAGGATCACCGCCTTCGGATTGATGCGCTTGAACGCCGCCTCGGCCGACTGGAAGGGCACGATCTCGGAAAAGACGCCGGCCTCGCGGATGCGGCGGGCGATCAGCTGGGTGAACTGGCTGCCGAAATCGACAATCAGGACGGTGTCGGGATGATTGGCTGTTTTCATGGCGAGCGTTTAGAGAAAGAAACGAGTCGGCGCAATGGGTTGTGAGGTCGCGCTTTCACTTCGATTCCGGTGTGTCGTCCTGAACGCCAGAGGCTTTGTCCAATGCATCAGTTTGCGTTGTATCGAGTGACCGCAAGGCGCCCATCAGCGCCGCGAAACGCTCGTGACCAAGGCGGGCAACATAGCTCCGTTCGATCTGCAGCTTGATGCGGTCGCCATCGCGCAGGGCGTCCAGGCCCTTGCGGGTGTAGCGCACAAGCTTGCCGCGACCGTCTTGCGGATCGGGCAGACGCTGCAACACACCTTCCGTCTCCAGGCCATCGAGCAATTGCTGAATCGCCTGCTTTGAGATCGCCGAGCGCTCGATCAGTGCCGACTGACGCATGCCGCCGCGCGGGATGTGTCCAAGCAGGCCGGCACGCGCTTCGGTGAACCAGTGATGGCCGGCAGCGCGCATCGCAGCGGCGAACTCGGTCTGCCAGGCGCGGCTCGCCTGCCACAGCCGCCAACCTATGTGATCCGGCAGCGCTTCAGGTTTTTCGTCAAGGTCCTTGACCAAATTCTTCTCGCCCGATACATAGTCAAGCATCTTGACTACTAGTTCACTCTAAGTGGCGATGCCGGTCAAGGCAATCGGCGACTTCAATTCAGGAGGAAATCATGGCAGCACTTCAGAAGGAAACCCTTGCAATGCTCATTCCGGGCATGACCCATGTGTTGGAACGAAACGGCAAGGAGGCTTACGTCTATTTTGAAAGCGAGGGTGCCGCGCACATGCTGCTCGACGATGGCGAGGCGCGAAGCGGGCGCTGGCGGATGCTCGATGACGGTTATGTCGCCGACTGGGACACCGGCGCGACCGGACGCTGGACCCTCGATCACGAGCCCGGGTCAGTCACTTACATCAATCGCGACAACGCCGTTCGCTTCAGGATGATCGGCGTGCTGTTCGGCAACGCTAAGAACCTGCCGCCCCAACAAGCTTGAAGTCGATTGTGCCGGAGGCGATCGCCTGTTCCAGCAGCTGAACCGCCGCGGCCAGCTTCTCGTCGATGACGTGCAGATATTCGGTCCAGTCGCCGACATGTCTGAGATCGGCTGCCCCGTCGGAAATGCCGCGCAGGCCGATAAGCGGCACGTCGAACAGCTGGCAGGCGCGCAGGCAGGCGAAGGTCTCCATATCGACCATGTCGGCGGCGATCGCGTCGTAGGCGGCGCCGGTGACTATTGCCGCCCCGGTCGACAGCGTCGCCTGCCTGATGCCCGGTATCCTGAACGGCAGCGGCACGCTGACAGGCAGGTCGAGAAACGGCGTGGCGCCCTTCTCGAACCCTAGGGGGGAGGCGTCCATGTCGCGGTAGCCAACCGAAACGGCCTGGTAGATTTCCGTCTGCTCCAGCGTCCGGCTGCCCGCCGACCCGAGCGACACGACGAGATCGGGCAGCGCCTTCCCGGCGTGCAGCCGGGACAGTTCGGCGCCGAGCCCGATACCGGCCTCGACCGGCCCGACGCCGGTCAGCAGCGGCGTGAACAGCCGCTGCAGGTGTGGACCGTATTCGGCTTCGGCCGCCATGACGAAGAGAACGGATCTGCCGGAGATCAGGGTGAGCTCACCAGGTGCCTTGCCGGCCATGATCGTCCATCCTCCCCTGCCCGTTCCTCAGCCTTCGATGCCATCGCGACCGACCACCGTCATCAGCGTTCCGGTCATGGTGGCGATCAGCTTGGCCTCGCCATCGACGGCGAACGCATAGGCTTGTCCGTCGGCGACGATGATGGTGCGGCCAGGCTTGGTCACCGAGCCGCGGAACAGGAAACGCTCGCCCCTGCCCGGCGCCAGCAGATTGACCTTGAACTCGATGGTCAGCACGCCGGAATTTTCCGGCATCAGCGAGAATGCCGCATAGCCGCAGGCCGAGTCGAGAGCCGTCGAAATGACGCCGGCATGGAGAAAGCCGTGCTGCTGCGTCAGTGCCACAGAATAGGGCATTTCGATCTCGATGATGCCGGGCGTCACCAGCGTCAGCTCGGCGCCAATCGTCATCATCGCGTTCTGGCGCGCGAAGGACGTCCTGACGCGGTCCTCATAATCGGGAGCAGGAACGATCTTTGCTGCCATGGCCGTCGCCCTTCGTTTCTCGGCAAATCTTATTGCAAAGGCATTTATCGCAGAGGGGTGGGCGGCAGGCAATCGCAAATGCTGCACTGCAGCATTCGGCGTAGCCCTGTATCGATGGCAACGATTCAGCCGGCCCGCCGCAGCGCGCAGAAGTAAAAGCCGTCGGTGCCGCTCAGCAATGGCGACAGCGAAATGCCGCCCGCGGCGCCTATCCGCATTGCCGCTTCGTGGCCCGCAAAACGGCTGTCCCAAAGCTGGCGGTGATCGAGCGGGACAAAACCGGGATGGCGATCCCGGAAGGCCGAAACCTGGTCGCCATTTTCCTCGTCGAACACTGAACAGGTGATGTAGACCAGCAGGCCGCCGGGTTTGACGAAGTCCCTGGCGGCATCGAGGATCGTCTCCTGCTCGCCCTTGCGGGCGTCGAGCTGTCTTTGCGTCAGCCGCCATTTGGCATCCGGCCGGCGCCGCCAGGTGCCGCTGCCGGTGCAGGGCGCATCGATCAGGACGATGTCCATATGCTTGCCGAGCAGCGCGAGTTCGGCCGGCTTGGTGACGATCTGCACATTGCGGTTTTCCGAGCGGCGGATGCGGTCGAAGATCGGCGCCAGCCTTGCCTTCTCCGCATCGTGGGCGAAGATCTGGCCGCGATTGTCCATCGCCGCGGACAGCGCCAGCGTCTTGCCGCCGGCGCCGGCGCAGAAGTCGAGCACCTGCATTCCAGGCTCGGCGCCGGCCAGTTCGGCCGCAATCTGCGAGCCTTCGTCCTGAACCTCGAACCAGCCTTTCTGGAAGGCCGGCTCGGCCTGCACGTTCGGGTGCCTGCCGTCTCCTTCGATCGGCGGGATGCGGATGCCGTGCGGCGCGATCCGGGCAGGCTTGGCGCCGGTCTCCGCCAGTTCCGCCAGCACCTTGCCGCGATCGGCCTTCAGCGTATTGACCCTGAGGTCGAGCGGCGGGCGTGTCGCCAGTGCGGCACCCTCTTCCACCCAGGCCGTGCCGAACGCCCGTTCGAACAGCGGCATGCACCAGTCGGGGATGTCTGCCCTGACGGCCGGCGGCGCATCGGCAAGCCGGCGAGCCGCAAGCGTTGTCAGTTCGTCGGCGGTAAGCAGCGGCGGCGCGAACTTGTCGCCCTCGAGCGCCTCGTTCAGCGACTGCGCCGTCTGACCCCATTCGAGCAGCAGCGCGCCGAAGCCGATGGCGCGCGGCGTGTCTTCGCCCAAGAGCCAGCCGGCGGAACGCTTGCGGCGCAGCGCGTCGTAGACGATGTTGCCGATCGCGGCGCGGTCGCCGCCGCCGGCGAAGCGGTGCGACAGGCCCCAGTCCTTCAGCGCATCGGCCACCGGCCGGTGACGCCGGCCAATGTCGTCAAGCACTTCGATGGCTGCCGCCAGCCGCCCGCCCAGTCTCATTGTCGTCTTCCATTACTCAGCAAATTAATTCCGGCCCTGCTCTTAGAGCTTTTCGTGCCCTGATTGAAACAGTTCTGTTTCGCCGACGGCGAGACGATCCATGCCGAGGGGTGACGAATGTGGGTTGGTGCATCGCGAGCCGTGGCCACCAGGCGGGCGCCGGCATGCGGAACCAAACAATTCGATCAATGTATTACAAGTCTCTAATGTTCGTGTCCGGCGCTCACAAGCATAGCGGCTTGCGCAACTGCTCTGCTTTGCAAGTTTTGCGGTTGCGAATACTCTTTGCGCGGTGATTCGCGTCGCAGAAAAAGCGGAGCCGCGGGTCGATACGAGGAGAGGGCAATGAAAACTTATCTGGCGGAAGTTCTAGGCACGTTTCTATTGGTGTTCATCGGCACGGCTTCGGTGGTGACGGGTGGCTTCGGCGGCGCGCTGCCGCTCGGCCAGGAAGGTATCGGTCTGGCGTTCGGCATCGGCCTGATAGCGGCCGCTTACGCGATCGGCCCGATTTCGGGCGCGCACCTCAATCCGGCGGTGACGCTCGGTGTGTTCCTCGCCGGGCGGATGCCGGCCAGGGACGTCATTCCCTACTGGATCGCGCAGGTCATCGGCGCCATTATCGCGTCGCTGGCGCTGTGGATCATCGTCTCCGGACAGGTCGGCGGCCACACCGGCGGCTTCGGCGCCAATGGCTGGGACGTGACGAAATGGGGCGTCAGCTCGGCCTTCCTGTGGGAGCTGATCGGAACCTTCACATTCGTCACGGTGATCCTCGGCGTCACCAACGCCAAGCACACCACGGCCTTCGCCGGCCTGGTCATCGGCCTGACGCTGGCCGGACTACACTTCGCCATCATTCCGGTGACCGGCACGTCGCTCAACCCGGCCCGTTCGATCGGACCGGCGCTGTTTTCGGGAACTGCGGCGATCGGCCAGCTCTGGCTGTTCATCGTCGCGCCGCTGATCGGCGGCGCCATTGCCGGCGTGGTCGCCAAGGCCGGTATCTTCGAGAAAGACTGACTTTTCGGAAGCCCAACGAAAAAGGCGCGGGTCGAGGCCCGCGCCCTTTTTGTTGCGTCGAGAAATTCGTATGCCCGGATCAGGCCGCGAGGTCAAAACGGTCGGCGTTCATCACCTTGGTCCAGGCGGCGGCGAAATCCCTGACGAACTTCTGCCCGGCGTCGGCCGATCCGTAGACCTCGGCAAGCGCACGCAATTGCGCGTGCGAGCCGAAGATCAGGTCGGCGCGGGTGCCGGTCCACTTGACCGCCCTGGTCTTGCGGTCGCGTGCTTCGTAGACTTCATCGGACCCGGCGGCCGGATCCCAGACCGTGTTCATGGAGAGCAGATTGACGAAGAAATCGTTGGTCAACGTGCCCGGCCTGTCGGTGAACACCCCGTGCTTCGACTGACCGCTGTTGGCGCCGAGCACCCGCAACCCGCCGACGAGCACCGTCATCTCCGGCGCCGTCAAGGTCAGCAGCTGCGCCCGGTCGACCAGCATCGCTTCGACCGACATCGGCGGCTTACCCCTGACATAATTGCGGAAGCCATCGACTTTCGGCTCGAGCGCGGCGAAGGACTGGACGTCGGTCTGTTCCTGTGAAGCGTCCATGCGGCCCGGCGTGAACGGCACCCCCACGTCATGGCCGCCGTCCTTGGCCGCCTTCTCGACCGCGGCGACGCCGCCGAGAACGATCAGGTCGGCAAGCGAGATCTTCTTGCCGCCGGACTGCGAGTTATTGAAGCCCTTCTGGATGCCTTCGAGTGTCTCGAGCACCTTGGCCAGCTGCGCCGGCTGGTTGACCTCCCAATCCTTCTGCGGCGCCAGGCGGATGCGGGCGCCGTTGGCGCCGCCGCGCTTGTCGGAGCCGCGGAAAGTCGAGGCCGAGGCCCAGGCGGTCGAGACCAGTTCGGAAACGGACAGGCCGGAGGCCAGGATCTTCGCCTTCAGCGAGGCGATGTCCTGTTCGCTGACCAGCTCGTGGTCGATTGCCGGTATCGGGTCCTGCCAGATCAGCTCTTCCTTCGGCACGAGCGGCCCGAGATAGCGGACGGCCGGACCCATGTCGCGATGGGTCAGCTTGAACCAGGCGCGCGCGAAGGCATCGGCGAACTGATCAGGATTCTGATGGAAGCGCCGCGAGATCTTCTCGTAGGCCGGGTCGACGCGCAGCGCGAGGTCGGTGGTCAGCATCGCCGGCGCGCGGCGCTTCGACGGATCGTGCGCGTCCGGTACGGTGCCTGCACCGGCGCCGCCCTTCGGCGTCCACTGATGGGCGCCGGCCGGGCTCTTGGTCAGCTCCCATTCGTAGTTGAACAGATTGTCGAAGAAATTGTTGCTCCATTTGGTCGGCGTCGTGGTCCAGGTCACCTCGAGACCCGAGGTGATGGCGTCGCCGGCAATGCCGGTGGCATGCTTGCTCGACCAGCCGAGGCCCTGCGCCTCGATGCCGGCGCCTTCCGGCTCCGCCCCGACCAGCGATGCATCACCGGCGCCGTGGGTCTTGCCGAAGGTGTGACCGCCGGCGATGAGCGCCACGGTTTCCTCGTCGTTCATGGCCATGCGGGCGAAGGTCTCGCGGATATCGCGCGCCGCGGCCAATGGATCGGGCGTGCCGTTCGGCCCTTCCGGGTTGACGTAGATCAGCCCCATCTGCACGGCGCCGAGATGGCCGTGAAGTTCACGGTCGCCGGAATAGCGCTCGTCGGCGAGCCACTTGGTTTCCGATCCCCAGTCGACGTCCTGCTCCGGCTCCCAGACATCGGCGCGGCCGCCGGCGAAGCCGAAGGTCTTGAAGCCCATCGATTCCAGCGCGACGTTGCCGGTGAGGATCAACAGGTCGGCCCAGGAGATTTTCCTGCCGTATTTCTGCTTGACCGGCCACAGTAGCCGGCGCGCCTTGTCGAGATTGGCATTGTCCGGCCAGCTGTTGAGCGGCGCGAAACGCTGCTGGCCGGCGCCGGCGCCGCCACGGCCGTCGCCGATGCGATAGGTGCCGGCGCTGTGCCAGGCCATGCGGATGAAGAGCGGGCCGTAATGGCCGAAATCGGCCGGCCACCAATCCTGCGAATCGGTCATCACCTGGTGCAGATCCCTGATCACCGCATCGAGATCGAGGCTCTTGAATTCCTTGGCGTAGTCGAAGTCCTCGTCCATCGGGTCCGAGAGGCTGGACTGCTGATGGAGGACGCCAAGGTCAAGCAGGTTCGGCCACCAGTCACGGTTGCTCCTCCTGGCCGATCCATGTGGGACCGGGCATTTGCCGGCGCTGTTGTCGTCGGTTTTCGCGTCCATCTTTGCCTCCGATTTGTTGATTTTCCGGGATTTTGTTGATTTTCCGGGCAGGGCCAGCGGCCGCGCCATCCTGGAATGGTTCCAGACTAGCCCGCCCAGCCGATAAAGACAAATTGCCTTTGCTGTTTATTCTGATAGGTTTTCCTTATGATCGGTTTGACCGTCCGGCAGATGCATTATTTCGAGGCGCTGGCGCAGACGCTGCATTTCGGCCGTGCCGCAAAACTCGCCGGCGTCAGCCAGCCGGCGCTGTCTTCGCAGATCGCCGAGATGGAGCTGCGGCTGAATTGCCGTCTGTTCGAGCGCGGCGGCAAGGTGGTGCGGATGACCGACGAGGCGCAGGTCCTGCTGCCGCGCATCGAGCGCATTCTTGCCGACGTCCGCGACGTCGAGGCGACGGCCCGGCGCGGCCGCCCGGCGCTGGAAGGCCGCTTCCGGCTCGGCATCATCCCGACGGTGGCGCCCTATCTCCTGCCGCATGTGCTGCCGGAGCTGAAACAGCATTTCCCGGCCTTGCAGCTGGAACTGCGCGAAGCCGTGACCGCCTCGCTGGTCGAGGACACCAGTTCGGGAAAGCTCGACGCCTTCGTCGCGGCGCTGCCCCTCGATTACCCCGGCCTGGTTACCGAGGAACTTTTCTCCGACCGGTTCTTCCTGGCCGTGCCGGCCGGCGATCCCGCCTTCGCCTCGCCGCCGGTGCCGCCGGAGAGCCCGGCGCTGGAGCGGCTGATGCTGCTCGAGGAAGGCCACTGCCTGCGCGAACAGGCGCTCGCAGTCTGCGGCAGCGTGCGGCCGGTGGCGATGGCAAGCTATGGCGCGACCAGCCTGACGACGCTCTTACAGATGGTGGCACATGGGCTCGGCGTCACGCTCATCCCCGAGATGGCGGCGGGGCCAGCCAGCACTATCCCCGATTTGAAGATCGTGCCGTTCCAGGAACCGATGCCGCAGCGTACGATCTGCCTCGCCTGGCGGCGCAACAAGGTTCGCCACGACGAATGCGTCGAACTGGCCAAGATCATCCGCGGGCTGGATGCGGCGGTGCTGGCAGCGTAGAGCGGCGGGTCAAGGATCCGGTTTTAGCCCCGAAGCCAACTCGCAAGAAAGGAACGGCTTCAATCCTTTTCCCAGGCTGCGAGCAACGGGCCGTTGCTTCCATAGACAGGGTCCTTGCGCGGACGGCCAACCCTGGGGATCGTGACGACTGCCTTGGCATGGTCGGCGGCGGTCGTACACAGGTCATAGGTGCCGGATGGAGGATAGGCGCCGACAACCAGAAAATCGTCGGACGCGGAAAGACGCTGGTGCCCGGTGCCGGCCGGAAGCACCGCGACGTCGCCGGCCTTCAGGGGGAGCGTTCGTCCCTTGTTGCCGCCAAAGCGGACTTTCGCCGTCCCGCGCGCGACGCCGAGCACCTCGTGTATCCGCGAATGGTAGTGGACGTAGTCGTAGATGCCGTTGCGCCAGCTATCGCCCCAGCCATTTGCCTCGAAAAGCGCCTCCATGACAGCCGCAGGATCGAATTCCTCGGACAGCGTCACGGCGCCGCGATAGACGACAAGCGGCCAGAACGGATGGTTGGGCACAAGGCCATCATCCCCAAACCGAAACGCATTCGCTTTGCGCGGCCTGACCAGATCGGGGACCTCGCGCCGGCCCGGTCTGGCGGCACCGGTGACCTGCTCGACGGCTTTCTTCGTGGTTTGCAGAATGCTCATGATGCGGCCTTGGATTGGTGGTGGCTTCATGCCGACTTAACCGGCTGCACGGCCGTCGGTTCCGCTGAGGGTAGAGATCTGCGATCTGTGCGGTCGGAATTTGACGTCCGGGCACATCGAAGCCGCCCAAGTTTCAAGGCTTGAACACCGCAAGCATGTGAAGATCCAATCGGTCCCGCCGCTGTGTCGTCCCATGGCACGGATGAGACGATACACTGTTTACCACAGCGCTCGCGACAGCTCGCGAAACGGGCGACCCGCAGAGGCTTTTTTCGTGTTATGATGCATTTGCAACGCGCCTAATCTCGACCTCGGCAATATGACAAAGGTCGAAAGCAATTTTGCCCTGGCGTCGCCCAGCACGGACTCAACTCCGGATGGCTGGGCGTGCTTATCCGGGGCGAGGAGGTTGTCCATGTCCACGAGTAGTGTCGAACGTCCGCTGCAGCCGGGCGACCGGGCACCGAATATTATTCTCGATGCGATCTCCCGCGAAGGCAAAATCGCGCTCACTGATTTTCGAGGTCGTAGCCCATTGTTGATCGGCTTGTTTCGAGGCCTGCACTGTGCGTTCTGCCGGCGCAATGTCGCGGCAATGGCGCAACTCAAGCCGGCTCTGGCTGAGAAAGGCGTCGAATGCCTGGCGGTCGTCAATACGCCGGTAGAGCGGGCACGGCTCTATTTCCGTTACCATCCGACACCCGATCTTCTCGCCGCGTCCGACCCGGAGCGGGCCTCGCACCGTGCTTTCGGCTTGCGCGAGATCGGGATGGACAAGGTCATGGGGATCCGTATCGATCTCCCGGGTGAGTTGCCCGAGCCTATGGACCCCATCGCCATAAACGAGTTGCTCAACAAGAAGGAGGGGTATGAGATTACGGAAGCCGATCAGCAGATGATGGCTTCCGCTAAGGAGCTGCTGGTTGGTCAGTTTCTCATCGACCGAGGGGGCATTGTACGCTGGAGCTTCACTGAAGTTCTGGAGGCTGGCCTCAATACCCCCAAGGCGCCGAATCCGGAGGAATTGATGTCAGCGGCTTCCCAAGTTGCACATTAATGGGCTGCGGAAATAGGCGGCTGACAACTCGCTCGACGACCGCGCCCTTCCCGCTCACTACCGGGGAAAGGCCGTTCTGGGTCAAAACCTGAAGATCGTGGATGACCGCTTCGCGCCCGATCTCGGCCGTAGAGATCAGCTTCTCCGCGTCCTGAAAGCAGACATCGCAAGCGAGGACTCCGGAGGTCGCGGTTGCGCCCTCAAGCCCCGCCCGGTCGACCAGATAGAAGATCGCATTGGCCTCGCCGCCCGGCATCGTCTCGCTGAACTGGATGCGGCTGTTAGGCTGGATCAGACCGAGCAGGGTCTCCGCCGCACCTCGACGCCGAGATCGCGCAGATCGTGGCCGTTGCCGCGCCGCGCCGATTTTCTGGAGTGATAAGCCGCGCCCGACGCGGCGAATTCGTAACCCTACTCGGCGGCCGTCTCCGATGGCGCCTCTGCCGGCCCCGAAGGCTCGGCCTCGGCACGGGGCTTGCGCCGTGAAAACAGCGACCTGAGCGTGACGTAGAACACCGGCGTCAGGAACAGGCCGACGAAGGTGACGCCGAGCATGCCGGAGAATACCGCGGTGCCGAGCGACTGGCGCATTTCTGCGCCCGGGCCCGTTGCAATCATCAGCGGCACGACGCCGAGGATGAACGAGAAGGCGGTCATCAGGATCGGCCGCAGCCTGAGCCGGCAGGCTTCGACGGCAGCCTCGGCGGCCGACAGGCCGCGTTCCTGCGCCTGCCGCGCGAATTCGACGATCAGGATCGCGTTCTTGGCGGCAAGCCCGATTAGCACGATGAGGCCGATCTGCACGAGGATGTTGTTGTCCAGCCCTCGGAGCGACACGCCGAGCAACGCCGCGAGCACGCCGAGCGGCACCACCAGCACAATGGCGAACGGCAGCACCCAGCTTTCATATTGCGCCGCCAGCGCCAGGAACACGAACAGCACCGACAGTCCGAAGATATAGACAGCGGCATTGCCGGTGTTGCGCTCCTGATAGGCGAGCTCGGTCCATTCATAGGAGGTACCGGCCGGCAGCGTCTTTGCCGTGATCCCTTCCATCAATGCCAGCGCGTCGCCCGTGGAAACGCCGGGCGCGGCGTTGCCCTGCAGCGGCACCGAGACGTACATGTTGTAGCGCTGGACCAGCGCCGGGCCGGTGACGTCGCGGATCTCGACCAACGTGCCGAGCGGAACCAGCGCGCCGGTCGCCGAGCGCACCTTCAGTTTCAAGATGTCGGCGCGATCGAGACGGAACGCCTGGTCGGCCTGCGCCCGCACCTGGTAGACGCGCCCGAAAGCGTTGAAGTCGTTGACGTAGGCAGTGCCCAAATTGATCGACAGCGCCTCGAAGATGTTGGGGATCGGCACGTTCAGGATGCGCGCCTTGTCGCGATCGATCGCCAGGAAGAATTGCGGGCTCGACGCGGAGAACGTGGTGAACACGCCCGTCAGCCCCGGCGTCTTGTTGGCCTTGCCGGCGATTTCGTTGGCAAGCGCCAGGATCTGCCGCATGTCGGCGCTGTTGCGCTCCTGGATCTGCAGCTTGAAGCCGCCGGCATTGCCGACGCCGCGGATCGGCGGCGGCGGCAGTGCGATAATGAAGGCTTCCTTGATGCTTTGCAGGCTGCCGAACAGATTGCCGATGACCTGGGTCGCCGACTGGCCGGCTTTCAGTCGCTCGTCAAACGGCTTGAACCTGGCGAAGATCACGCCCGCGTTGCTGGCGTTGGTGAAGGTCGCGCCGGAGAAGCCGGCGAAGGCGACTGCGTAGTCGACGCCTGGCGTTTTCTGGATGATCTGCGACGCCTGCTGGATGACCGCATCGGTCCTCGACAGCGAAGCGCCGTCCGGCAACTGGATGACGACGATCGCATAGCCCTGGTCAAGCGACGGAATGAAACCGCGCGGCACCGACTGCACCATGTAGACCGTGGCGTAGATGAGGGCCGCGAAAACGGCCAGCATGGCGGCGATCGTTATCCACGAGCCGACCAGCACGCGGATGATGCTCGAATACCAATGGGCGACCCTGTCGAAGCCGCGATTGAAGCCGTCGGCGAGCGCCCGTCCGAACCGCGCCAGGAAAAAGCGCGGCGGCGCCGCCGCGGCGTGATGCGGCTTGAACAGCAGTGCGGCCAGCGCCGGCGAAAGCGTCAGCGAATTGAATGCCGAGATCGCCGTCGACACCGCGATGGTGATCGCAAACTGCAGATAGAACTGCCCAGAAATGCCGGGGATGAAGGCTGTCGGTACGAACACGGCTATCAGCACCAGCGAGATCGCGATGACGGCCGTTCCGACTTCGTCCATGGTCAGGTGCGACGCCGGATTGGGCGCCAGCCCTCTGGCGATATTGCGCTCGACGTTTTCGACCACGACGATCGCATCGTCGACGACGATGCCGATCGCCAGAACTAGGCCGAACAGCGTCAGCATGTTGAGCGAGAAGCCGGCGGCGTAAAGCACCGCCAGCGTGCCGATCAGCGACACGGGGATCGCCACGATCGGCACGATCGCCATGCGCCACGATTGCAGGAAGACGATGATGACGATGATGACCAGCAGCATCGCCTCGAGAATCGTCTTGTAGACCTCCTGGATCGACTCGGCGACGAACTCAGTCGGATTGTAGACGATGTCGTAGCTCAACCCCCTCGGGAAGTCGCGGGAAAGCTCCTTCATCTTGTCCTGGATCTCCGCGGCTGCGGCGAGCGCATTGGTGCCCGGCCGCTGGAAGATGGCGAGCGCCACCGCCGGTTTGCCGTTGAGATAGGAGTTGGTGACGTAATCCTTGGCGCCGAGCTCGATGCGCGCCACGTCCTGCAGCGAGATCAGGCGGCCGTCGTCGGTCGATTTGACGATCACGTATCGGAAGTCGCGTGCGTCGTTGAAGCGGCCTTGCGTGGTGACCGTGTACTGGAACGCCGTGCCGGTGCTGGTCGGCGGCGCGCCGATCGAGCCGCCCGACACCTGGACGTTCTGGTCGCGCAGCGCCTGCACCACATCGCCCGAGGTCATCCCCAGGGCGGACAGTTTTTCCGGATCGAGCCAGATGCGCAGCGAATATTCGCGTTCGCCGAAGATGATGAGGTCGCCGACGCCGTCTAGTCTGAGCAGTATGTCGCGCACCCGCGAGCGGGCGTAGTTCGAGACGTAGAGCTGGTCGTAGGTATTGTCGGGCGACAGCATGTGCACGACCATCATCAGGTCGGGCGAGCTCTTGGTGGTGGTGATGCCGAGGCGGCGGACTTCTTCGGGCAGGCGCGGCTCGGCGACCGACACGCGGTTCTGCACCAGCACCTGAGCCTGGTCGAGATCGGTGCCCAGCTTGAAGGTGATGGTCAGCGCCATCGCCCCGTCGCCCGACGAATAGGACGACATGTAGAGCATGCCCTCGACGCCGTTGATCTCCTGCTCGATCGGCGTTGCCACCGTCGCTGCGACCGTCTCGGCGTCGGCGCCCGGATACTGCGCGCGAACGACGATGGTCGGCGGCGCGATCTCGGGATATTGCGCGACCGGCAGCTGGGTATAAGCAATCCCGCCGAGGATCAGCAGGACGATCGAAACGACCGATGCGAAGATCGGACGGTCGACGAAGAAATGTGCGAACCTCATTGCTGCAACTCGGCGGTCTCGGCCTTGGGCGGCAACGTCACCATCTCGACCTTCACCTTGGTGCCCGGCCTGGCGTGCATCAGCCCTTTGACGATGATTGTCTCGTCGCCGGTCAGGCCCTGGCGGATGACCCGGTAGCCGTCGAGAAGCGGGCCGGTGCGCACGGGCTTCGCCGACACCATCCCGGCCTCATCCACCAGGAACACGATGCGGCGATCCTGATCGGCGCCGATCGCCTCGTCGGGCACCAGCACGCCGCTATGCGGCAGCGACCCCGGCACGTTGATGCGCCCGAACATGCCTGGCTGGAGAATGCCATCGGCGTTGGGAAACCTTGCACGTACCCGCATGGTGCCGGTCGCGTTGTCGATCCGGTTCTCGGCAAAATCGAGCTTGCCTTTGAATACCGCCTCCGCGCGGTCGGCGACGCGCACCACCACCTCGAGCCCGCCGGCGCCTTCCTGCATGCTGCCGCCGCGCTCCTTCGCGTCGCGGGCATAGCTGAAATACAGGCGCTCATCGACGTCGAAATAGAAGTCGATCGGATCGCGCGTAACGATGGTCGTCAGCAAGGTGGAATCCGGCTGCACGAGGTTGCCGACCGACACCAGCCGGCGGTCGATGCGGCCGGACAAGGGTGCCTTGATCTCGGTGAATTCCATGTTCAGGCTGGCCGTCGTCAGGGCAGCCGTCGCGCCCTGCATCTGCGCCTGCGCCGAAAGGTATTCCCGCCGGCGGTCGTCGACCGTCGCGGTTGAGATATTGCCGGTCTTGGCGAGTTCGTCGGCGCGATCCAGCTGCATCTTGGAGAATTCGAGCAGACTCTTGGCGACGTCCACTTGCGACTTGGCGGCATCATAAGCCGCCTGGTACGGACGCTCGTCGATGGTGAAGAGCAGGTCGCCCTTGTTGACCAGTGCGCCGTCCTGGAAGCTGACCTTGTCCAGATAGCCGCTGACGCGCGAACGGATGGCGACCTGGTCGACGGCTTCGAAGCGCCCGACGAACTCGTCGTCTTCGACGATTTCACGGACCACCGGCTTGGCCGCTGTCACCACGGGTAGCTGCTGGTCCTGCGCAAACGCAGTGCTGCTGAAAGCCATGCCGAGCAGGAATGCCGCCGACACGGCGGCGCGGGGAAGCCAGCCGGCCGATCGACAGGGTCGCTCGCCCGCGTCGCGATGCAATTGCCCATTCTCTGGGGTGTCCATTTGCGTCCTCGCTCGCTGGACCCGGAGGTCGGTTGATCCGCTTCTACGCTCAGGCTTTTCGTCGAGATCAGAGCACTGCAGTGTTGTGCATGGCAACATGATCATTTTCCATGTGGGCTGAAATGTCCACCCTGTGGCTGCCCCGCCACCCGCCACTGGCAACGCAGATCCACCGGGCGGTCCGGGACGCCATTGAGACGGGACGGCTAGACCCGGGAGCAGATCTTGGTCCCGTCGGGCTGAACGTCCGCAATCCTTCTTCAAACGTTAAAGCCGCCATTCCGCTATCGGCACCGAGGCTGCCGGTCTGCAACGCGCCCCAAGGTCGGCCGTTAAAGTTAGTTGTGCCACCGCCTTACAGCGGACAACACCGGCGACCGCGCTTGAGGGCGTAGTTGCGCCAGGAGCGGTCATTGCCGAACCACTACTCAGACGTCCCGTTTTGTGATGGGTTTCGGATGCCGGCCGTCTACTGAGATGGTGTGGCTCCGAGGCCGGCGTCCGGAAGCCTCCAGGGAAGGAACCCGCGGGGTGGAGATCTCGGTTTTGAGTCTATGGGGATTTGACGGTTCGGCTTGGTCCGTTGTGACCGCACCGATGGGCTTGGTGGGTGGGCAGCTTGCGAGGCAAGCAGCAGGTGCATTGCAGACAGAAGTAGCGTCGCGGCGTAGGCGAGTACGAATGCCGTGCGCGGTAGCAAAAACCGCAACGCGCCGTGAAGCGCATTCGCCCCGCGATGTCGCCGGCGCTGTGGTTTGTCTTGAATGTTAAAGTTCGTACCATTGCATCCTGGGCCGGTTGGGCGCACACTGATTCAATCGGGATGCGGGGGCTCTCCTCCCATCGGGAGCTTCAGAATTGTTCGGCACGCGCGGGCTGTCTGCCATTCTTTAGCGAAGGAGAAGGGCATGCCCAAGTTCACGAACGCAGTCACTGGCAGCGAAAATGCGATCGAGGGCGTCAGTGTCGACGGCGAGGGGGTCGTTGGAACGAGCACCGACGGCGTTGGTGTCTTGGGCGAAAGCAAGCGCAACGAAGGCGTGCGCGGAGTCAGCCGCGGCTCCCATCCGGGCGTCGTGGGCATCAATAATTCGGCGGACCTTCGTCTAGGCCCGGTTTCGCTCCACCACGAGGCAAGCTCTGGAGGCAATGGCGGCTGGTTCGAGAGCAGCCTCGGTGAGGGCGTCCGGGGATGGTCGAAGAATTTGAATCATGGCGGTGTTGTCGGGGTCAATTCGGCCGGCGGCAATGCAATTTACGGGACCAGCAGCGATGGCGCGGCCATCTGGGGCACCAGTCAAAACAATGAGGGCGTCCATGCCGAGACGCATTCTCCGGGGATGGCGGCGCTGGCCGCTTTCCAGCTCAATCCAGAAAGCACAGGCGCGGCGCTTTATGCGAAGCATGAGGGCAACCTGACCGCTGCGCTTTTTGTCGGGAATGTGGTCGTGACGGGCAATATCGATGTCACCGGGCCGGGCAGCGACATTCGCCTCCTCAACGAGGATTGCGCCGAGGACTTCGACGTTCGCGACGCACAGCAGGTCGAGCCCGGAACCGTTATGATCCTGGGGCAGGACGGAGCTCTTGAGGAAAGCAATTGCGCGTACGACAAAAGGGTCGCAGGCGTGATTTCGGGCGCTGGCGATTTCAAGCCGGGGATCGTGCTGGGCTCCCGGCCTCAGTCGATCAACAGGCAGCCGATCGCGCTGATGGGCAAGGTCTATTGCAAGGCGGACGCGCATTTCGGCCAGATCGAGGTGGGCGACCTCCTGACGACCTCGCCCACGGCGGGGCACGCGATGACCGCATCCGACCGGGATCGGGCGTTCGGCACGATCATCGGCAAGGCGCTCGGCCCATTGCAATCCGGGCGGGGTCTCATTCCCATCCTCGTGGCCCTCCAATGAACCAAGACTGGAGCGCGGACGGGTACGGATGGCTGCCTAACCCCGCACGCCGCGAAGCGTGAAAACGCTGAAATCGTGCCGCGCCTTCACGGGATCGCCAATCAGCGTGCGGGCGCTCGGTCGGCTCGAGAACCGGCCTCTGCCGATAAGCGTCCTGGACATGGTCGCCACCGATGGCTTCCGCCGGTTCACCGGGGACATCAGCAGCGGCGATGTCGATTGCTCTTGGGAAATGCAGCTATGGCAAAATGGCTTCTGGTCGGCGCATGGCGATTTTCACGACGGCGGTACCCTGACCGGCGATTTCTTCTATCTTGAATTGCTGCTCGATCACGATCATTCCATCGGTGCGCGGCTCGAAGGCCACATCGTCGACGTGATCGAAAGTCGCCACACCTCGCTGAGCCTCGAAGGATCAGATCGCTGGGTTCGTGACAACTGGCACAAGTTCGAAAGTTCAGGCCCGACCCAGCGCTTGCATGCAGCGCCCGCCTGGGGTCAGCTTGCATGGGAAGGATTCGTCGCGCTCTATCTCGCGGTCGGCGCTTTTTTCTATGTCGTGACGGGCGGCGGGCGCAGCCGCTACAGAATGCGCCGCGCCGCCCCGCAGAATCCGGATCCGGGCGATACCCGGCCGGGCGTCGAAATCGACCCGGACGACGACGATGAGGACTACGGGTAAAGAATGGCGTTCTCCCCGCCTGCAACACGGTCAGGCCGAACCTGAGGTTCCGAAGGAATGTCGATGGATTTGCGCGCGATCTTGGCACCGCGGAGCGCGCCGGATGCTCAGGTAAGCATGCGAAGCGTGTCGGAAAGCCTTGGACTGGGGATCCCGGTCGCCTTGCGCGCCATCGCGGATGTTCTCGAACCGGTTACCCTGTCCTTCACGCTCGATGCTGGCACATGCTCGGGAGAATGCCGTCTTCGCTTGGCGAGCGACGGGTCGGTACAATATGCCGGCAGGGTCCATGACAGTGGGGCGCTTTCCGCATCTTATGCCGCGATCGTCAGCATATCGCTCGTGGGCTCAGCCGACGGACCGTTCCTGTTTCCTCGCCGAGGTCATGTCGGCGGCACATTTTCATTCGAATCCCGCGATGACGATTGGGACATGAATGTCAGGCACACGCTCGTCGAGAAGAACTGGACGGCTCTCAAAGCAGGCCTGCCCTCGGCACGGGTCGATTTCGGCACCGGGACGGGAGCAATCGAATTGATTACCGGACTGGCGAGCGCGGCCACTGGCGGGTTCGTCATTCCGTTTTGAGCCGTTTTGAGGCCCGCCGATCGAGCCCGCTATTCAAAGCGGAGCGACACCTCGAAGGACAAGCCGTCGTCGGGACCGGCCAGATCGAGATTGGCTCCCTCGATCATGTTGGGCACTTCCCAGGCCGTAGTGTCGCTATAGTCGGTGTCGAGCAGGCTAAGCGGACGGTACAGGGCCTTGTCGAACTTCCGCCCCCATTCTCCAACCAAAGCATGGATCGGCCCCTGGAGATCGATGCTGCTGTGAACCCGGATTGTCACCCCTTCGTCCCGCGCGGCAATGAAATCATCCTCGATCCATCGTGAATAGCCTTTGATGGAGAAGGCCCCGCTGCTGGTTGGACTGGTGCCTTCGGAGGCTGGACCGCTGATATTCACGCCGGCAATCAAACCGCCGAAGTAGCAATGCTCATTGGTCGCAAATCCCGCAACCAGCGCCACGGGAATTGCAACTTGCGCCTCCACCTGGACATTGAGTTTCCAGTGTCCTGACCGGGTAAACTCGACGAGCGCCTCGGTGCAGGCGAGCCCTGGCGAAAGGAGAGGCATGACGGGCGGCAGGAAGGCTACCACGTTTTCGTCGATGACCTTGCGAAGCTCCAGCGGTCCTCGCGTAATTGCAAGCGGGCGCACGAGAAGGGGCTGCGCGAGAAACTCTTCGCGGCCATTTGGTGGGGCAAGGGCCGTCTGCAGGCGCCGCAGCCTCGAGCCAGCAAGCTTAACCTGATCCATTTATTCCACCACGCGCGCCGGCGCGGCGCGCAACCCGTCCATAGCACATTAGTGCTTAAACTGCTAAGACCTTCGGCGGCGAAAAGCCCGGTTCGTGCAGCCTCTCGAGGGATGGCGCCTTCTTAAGCATGCGCTCGCATATGGCTCAGCAAGAGATAACATCGAGTGTCGGAATCTTCCGCAATAGCGACAATGGCGGCATCCTGATAATCTACATCGACCAACGCGGAGTCTTACGCCCTGCGAGGTCAGCTTCGACAGCCACGAGATGTGGTGGAAACCCGCATGGTTGTGCATCCGGCTAGCGAGGCCTAGCCCGACGACCTGGCCAAATACTTTTCCTAGAGTTCATCGGTATCAAGCCAGTCGCGACCGATGGCCATGACTCGATCTACGGGCAGGTCGCATGGCTGGCCTAGCAACCATGTCGCGATTCAAGAGCTGCCTGTCGGGGCAGACCTCAGACTCAGCCGGTCCGGTAAGACGTTTTGCCCTTCCGACGGAGCGTCTACTATTAGGCATCACAATATCATGGGTGAACGACCGGGATTTGGGCGCATTGCTGCCATTCGCAACGAGCAGAATGAAGGTCTCCGATGGGTCAGATCGCGTCGATGCATGGGGGCGCCTGAACGTCCGCTTCTCACATTCCAAGCCTCCAAGCCGCAAGTCCGCTTCCGGCCCGATCGAGACGTTCAAGGCCTCGATACTAAGCGTCCGCCCATGGCGCAAAGGAGACAAATTGGCGCCCGCCCCTCAAGCCGTCTTTGCCGTCACCACCCCAACTCTCGACCATCGCCTCATCGGGAACTTCTGCGGCTTGTCTACTTCGCAACTCAGTGCGGAAACGCGTGGCTGCTCGGTCGAGAACAGTCGTCAGTATCTGCCTGCCCCCATGCCCCCCTCACGGCACAAATATCAAAAACACCCAAGTAAAAAACACCACCAGATGGACCAAGCCGGTCAAGAACGTCGTCCTTTCCGTGCTGAAACTCACATTGCAGATGAAAAGCGCCAGGACCAAAAGCACCGTGTCGGTCGCCGGCAGCCCCAGCGTCAGGCCTCTTCCGGTCAGCAGGCTGGCGGCGGCTATGCCCGGTATTGTCAGGCCGATTGTGGCACAGGCCGAACCCATGGCGACGTTCAGGCCGCGCTGCAGCTCGTTGTTGAGTGCGGCGCGAACCGCCGAAATGGCCTCCGGCATCAGAACCAAGCCCGCGATCATCGCGCCGACAATGGCGTCGGCCTGCGGCACCTGGTAGGCGACGAGCGCATCCTCGACGCTGGCGGCGACCTGTTCGGCCAGCATGACGATGCCGATCAGCCCGATCAGCAGGAGAACAGCGCCGGCGGCGACGCTTTCGTGGGCGTCGGTTCGCACTGCGGCGCCATGCGCTTGCCCGTCGATGAAATCGTCGCGGTGGCGGACAGTCTGCGCGAACAGAAAACCGGCATAGAGCAGCACTGAAAGGACGCTGACGAAGCCAAGTTGGGCCGCCGAAAACGTGCCGGGATCGGTGGTTCGCGTGTAGGTCGGCAGAATAAGCGTCATGACGCTGAGCGCGACCAGAACCGCCAGATAGGCGCTGGTCCCTTGCCGGACGATCGCCTGCTTGCGATGGCGCCAGCCACCAAACGTCAGGCACATGCCGACAACACCGGTGGAGGTGATCATCACCGTCGAGAACACGGATTCGCGTGCAAGCGTCGGGTTGTTGGCCCCATGCAGCATGATGGAAACGATGATCGACACTTCGATTGCCGTCACGGCGATGGTCAGCACCAACGTGCCGTACGGCTCGCCTACCCGCCTGGCCACCGCCTCGGCGTGGTCGAGCACCACGAAAATGGTGGTGAACATGATCGCGCTCGACAGCGCGCCGACAAATATCCTGGTGCCCAGCGACCCTTCGTCCACCGACACCCCGCTGGCCCTGACCGCGACAGCCATCGCCAGGGCGGCCAACGGCATGCCGTAGGAAACCGCCGATCTTGCGAGACCACTCATTCCAAGCCCCTTCCGCAAGCCCCTTTTGCAAGCCTCTTCTGGGCAAGCCTCGTCTGCGAACCCTGCGAAAGCCCGAAGCGCGCCCTCACGCCGTCTTCTGCGTCACCAGTCCCAGCTCGTCGACCATCGCCTGGCGCATCAGGAATTTCTGCGGCTTGCCGGTCACCGTCATCGGCAATTCGGTGCGGAAGCGGATATAGCGCGGGATCTTGAAATGGGCGATCTGGCCGGCGCAGAAGGCCTTGATCTCCTGCTCCGTGGTGATCTGGCCGGGCTTCAGCACGATCCAGGCGCACAGCTCCTCGCCATATTTCGGGTCGGGAATGCCGAACACCTGCACCTCCTTGACCTTGGGGTGGCGATAGAGAAACTCCTCGACCTCGCGCGGATAGACGTTCTCGCCGCCGCGGATGACCATGTCCTTGACCCGGCCGACGATGTTGCAATAGCCCTCGGCATCGATGGTGGCGAGGTCGCCGGTGTGCATCCAGCCGTCGACGTCGATCGCCTCGCGGGTCTTCTGCTCATCGTCCCAATAGCCCTTCATCACGGAATAGCCGCGCGTGCAGAGCTCGCCCGGCGCGCCGACCGCGACGGTGGCACCTTCGGCGTCGATGGCCTTGACCTCGACATGCGGATGGACGCGGCCGACGGTGGAGACGCGCTTTTCCAGGGGATCGTCGACGCTGCTCTGGAACGACACCGGGCTGGTCTCGGTCATGCCATAGGCGATGGTCACCTCTGCCATATGCATCAGCGACACTACCTTCTTCATCACCTCGATCGGGCATGGCGAGCCGGCCATGATGCCTGTGCGCAGGCTGGTGAGATCGAAGGAGGCGAACTCCGGATGGTCGAGCAGGCCGACGAACATGGTCGGCACGCCGTAGAGCGCGGTGCAGCGTTCCGTTGCCACTGCCTTCAGGGTGGCGCCCGCATCGAACCCCTCGCTCGGGAAAACCATGGTCGCGCCCTTGGTGACGCAGCCCATCGTGCCCATCGACATGCCGAAGCAATGGTAGAGCGGCACCGGGATGCACAGCAGGTCGTCGACGGTGAGCCGGATCGCCGCGGTGACGAAATTGCCGTTGTTGACGATGTTGTTGTGGGTCAGCGTCGCGCCCTTGGGCGCGCCGGTTGTGCCGCTTGTGAACTGGATGTTGATGGCGTCGTCGGGTTTTAGCCCCGCTGAAATCCGGTCGAGCTTGTCATGCTCGTCGCGGCCGGCCATCGCCAGCACATCGGCGAAATTGAACATGCCCGGCGAATTCTCCTCGTCCATGCGGATGACGGTCTTCAGCGCCGGCAGCTTGTTGGCGTCGAGCTTGCCAGGGGTGGCGTTGGCGATCTCCGGCGCCAGCGTCTCGATCATGCCGAGATAGTCGGAGCTCTTGAATTTGGCGGCGGTGACCAGCGCCTTGCAACCGACCTTGTTCAAGGCATATTCCAGCTCGACCAACCGATAGGCCGGGTTGATGTTGACCAGGATCAGGCCGATGCGGGCGGTGGCGAATTGCGTCACCAGCCATTCCCAGCGGTTCGGCGACCAGATGCCGACGCGATCGCCTTTCTCGAGGCCGAGCGCCAGGAAGCCGGCGGCCAGCGCATCGACCGTCTCCGACAGTTCCTCCCAGGTAAAGCGCTTGTCCTGCTCGACGAAGACGGCGGCATCGAGCGTGCCGTATTTGCCGACCGTATCGGCAAACAGCGCCGGGATGGTCAGGTTGAGCAGCGGCACGCTGCGGTCGCCCGAGACATGCGCCGTGCCGTCGACCGGCGCAATGAACGAACCGCCCTCACGCTTGGAGCGCAAATTGCTGGCATTCTTCAACTCGTCGAGATTGATCGGCATCGCCGTGTCCTCCGCAGACAGAACGAGCCTATCAGCCCGGCGGGGTAGTGGAAATCCCGTCGATGGTACGGTTGGGGTTCGAACGTGAGGGATGGCGCCGAAAATAAAAAACCCGCCACGGCGGGCGGGTCTTCGGGGCCAATTGGCACCATAGCGAGACTAGTAGCATAGCTGCCGGCACAAAGCAAGAACAAAATTGCTGTACGTCAAGAAAATCGCGTCAGGTCGGTGCCAGCGGCCAAGCTGCCAATCTCCCTCCTTGAGGGGGAGATGGCCGGCAGGCCAGAGGGGGTCGTCTCGCGTGGAGCACCTGCCTGTTCTGTCCGTTAGGAGAGTCGCGTCAAGACGTACCGACCCCCTCTGTCGCCTTCGGCGACATCTCCCCCTCAAGGGGGGAGATTGGCGACGTCAGCCTGAATTCACCGATGCCATCCTGGCCGCAATATCGCGCAAAGTCGCCTCGTCGGCCACAGCGCGCTGCTTCCTCGACGCGACGAGACAGGCCTGCGAGCGCAGGATGAGCCCATCGGCCAGCACCTTGAGATGGTTGGCGCGCAAGGTCGAGCCTGACGTGGTGATGTCGACGACGATATCGGCCAATCCGGCTGCCGGCGCGCCTTCGGTGGCGCCCAGGCTTTCGACGATGCGGTAGACCTGGATGCCGTGCTTTTGCGAAAAGAACTGCTGGGTCAGGCGCCAGTATTTGGTGGCGATCCTGAGCCGGCGGCCGTGGCGCTGGCGGAAATCGGCGGCGACGTCGTCGAGGTCGGCCATGGTGTCGACATCGAGCCAGATGTCGGGCACGGCGACGACGACATCGGCATTGCCGAAACCGAGGCGGGCGATGATTTCGGCGCGCGCCTCGCAATCGGCGAGGTTTTCGCGCAAAAGGTCCTCGCCGGTGATGCCGAGATCGACGGACCCCTGGCCGATTTCGCCTGATATCTCTGAGGCGGACAGGAACGCTATTTCGACGCCGTCCATGCCATCGATACGGGCGCGGTATTTGCGCTCGTCGCCGGGCAGGCTGACGGCAAGCCCGGCCTTGGCCAGCACCTCCAGCGCCTGCTCCTTGAGCCGGCCTTTCGACGGGATCGCCAGCGTGATCATGGCGCCGTCTCCCGCAGCGCCTCGATGCGGTCGAGCCAGACGGAAAAACCGACGCCGGGGATCGGCGTTTTGGCGCCGAGCAGCGTCAGCAGCCGGTCGTAGCGGCCACCACCGGCGAGCGGCCGGTCGCCATCCGGCGCCGCGATCTCGAAGACGAGGCCGGTGTAGTAATCGAGCGGCCGGCCGAAGGCGGCGTCGTAGCTGATTTCAGACATCGGCAGGCCGAGGCTTGCGATGGCCGCGGCGCGGGCTGCGAAATTCTCCAGCGCAGCCCCCAGTGAAAGCCCGGCATCGGCTGCAAAACGTTCGAGCGCTCCGGCGGCGTTGTCGAGCGGCACGTCGATCGCCAGGAAACTCTTTAGTGCCGCGAATGCCTCGTTCGACAGCCGTACGCTGCGCAGTTCGGCTTTCTCGATCAGGCGCCGCGCAATCTCGGACGGCGAACGCCCGGCCGTTGCCGACAGCCCAGCCTCTTCCATGCGGCCGGCGACATGCGCCGAAAGACCGTCGAGATCGCCGTCGAGGACAAGGGCGGCGGCCGCGCCGGCAAGCTGGCTGTTGCGCGGTGGATTGGCGAGGTCGGCAAGGGCTGCTTCCAGCATCGGCGCCGAGCCGAAGGCGCGGGCCAGCCGCATGCGCCAGCCGCGCGGCAGGCCAAGCGCTGCCAGCACCGCTTCGAAGATGGTCTGGTCGCCGAGCGTCACCGCCAGCTCCCGGCCGGGCAGCACCAGCGACAGCAGCGCATGCGCATCGGCCAGCGAGCGGGCGTCGGCCGCGGCCGTGTCGCGGTCGCCGAGATCCTCGATGCCGGCCTGGAAAAATTCGTTGCCGCCCTCCCGGCGCTGGCGAAACACCTCGCCGAGATAGGAATAGCGGCGCGGCGTGCCGGCCTGGCTGGCGATGTGGTCGAGGCAGACCGGAATGGTGAATTCCGGCCGTAGGCAAAGCGTCTGCCCGGTGTCGCTCTCGGTGAGAAAGATGCGGCGCCGCAAATCCTCGCCGGCCATGTCGAGGAACGGATCGGCCGGCTGCAACACGGCGACTTCGACCGCATGGGTGTTGCGCGCGGCGAAGAGGCTGGCGATGTCGGATGCGATGGCGGGGCGGGAGGTCATAAAACGCCACCTCCCCTTCTCCCCCTGTGGGAGAAGGTGGATTGGCGCGACGCGCCAAGACGGATGAGGGGTGCCGGAAGAAATGAGGCGTCGGCGTTCCCTGGAACACCCCTCATCCGACCGAGCTTCGCTCGGCCACCTTCTCCCACAAGGGGAGAAGGAAGCGGCGCCCTACTTGCCACGCGCCCGCTCCTCGGCCTGCGCCGCCAGTATCTTCTTCACTTCGGCAACCAGCTCACTCTCCGCCACGGTCACCTGCGCCGGTCGTGCGGCGCGCCATTCGGCGTTGTCGGCGATCTCGGCCGACATTTTCGCGCCTTCGATCAGGTCCTTGATCTGCACCTCGCCCTTGGCGCGCTCGTCACCGCCCTGAATGACGGCGACCGGGCTGCCGCGGCGGTCGGCATATTTCAGCTGCGCCTTCATGCCGGCGCCGCCGAGATACATTTCCGAGCGGATGCCGGCGGCGCGCAGCTCGGCCACCATCTTCTGGTAGCGGCCGAGGCTTTCCGTATCCTTGTCCATGGTCAGCACGACGACCGGCGCGATCACATCCGAAATATCGAGCTTGCCGAGGTTCTTCAGCGCCGTCATCAGCCGCGAGACGCCGATGGAAAAACCGGTCGCCGGCACCGGCTCGCCACGAAAGCGCGAGACGAGGCCGTCATAACGTCCGCCGCCGCCAACCGAGCCGAAGCGCACGATCTGGCCGTCCTCGTTGGGGATCTCGGCCAGCAGCTCGGCCTCGTAGACCGGGCCGGTGTAATATTCGAGGCCACGCACGACGGAGGGATCGATGCGAATGCGATCCTCACCGTAGCCGCTTTGTGCGACCATGGTTCTTATCTGCTCCAGCTCTGCAAGGCCCTCAACAAACGAGGCATTCGTTATGCCCAGATGTTCGAGTTTCCTTTCCTCGACAAGATTGCTGAGCCCTGGGGTGATAGATCCCAGTGTCTGGACAATTTGTTCGGGATCATGCTGCGCCATGACCGTGAAATAGCTGATCACAACATCGATTTGCGCGTTACCCAGCCCGGCGCCCTTGGTAAAATCACCGCTCTCGTCCTTGCGCCCGGCGCCCAAAAGCAGGCGCACGCCCTCGACGCCCAGCTTGTCCAGCTTGTCGATCGCCCGCAGCACCTGCAGCCGGCGGCCAGCGTTCTCGTCGCCGCCGAGGCCGATCGCCTCCAGCACGCCGTCGAGCACTTTGCGGTTGTTGACGCGGACGACGTAGTCGCCACGCTTGATGCCGAGCGCCTCCATCACATCGGCCATCATCATCGCCATCTCGGCATCGGCCGCGACACCCGGCGTGCCGACCGTGTCGGCGTCGAACTGCATGAACTGGCGGAAGCGGCCGGGGCCCGGCTTCTCGTTGCGGAACACCCAGCCGGAGCGATAGCTGCGATAGGGTTTCGGCAGGCGCTCGAAATTCTCGGCGACAAAGCGCGCCATCGGCGCGGTCAGGTCGTAGCGCAGCGACAGCCACTGGTCGTCATCGTCCTGGAACGAGAACACGCCCTCGTTCGGCCGGTCCTGGTCGGGCAGGAATTTGCCGAGCGCATCGGTGTATTCGATCAGCGGCTGGTCGACCGGCTCGAAACCGTAGAGCTCAAAGACCGAGCGGATCGTCGCCATCATCTTCTCGACGGCGCGGAGATCGTCGGCGCCGCGGTCGACAAAGCCGCGCGGCAGCCGCGCTTTCATCTTTTCGGATTTGTCGGCCATGGGATGGGTACTCGGTGTTTCGTGGCGCTTCCGGGGATCGGTTAAATGACCGATTTCCACGGCGCGGGTGTCCTAACCGATGCAGCCGGGAGCGGCAAGGGTTTGCGCCTCTCCTTCTCCCCTTGTGGGAGAAGGTGGCCGAGCGAAGCTCGGTCGGATGAGGGGTGTTCCAGATTGGCTATGACGGCACTCCGTCCAACACCCCTCATCCGGCTCGGCGCTGCGCGCCGATCCACCTTCTCCCACAAGGGGAGAAGGAAAGGCGAAAAAGAAGCTGAAACAATTGCGCCATGCGCGCGGCATCGTGCCGACACAATCCGGGCCGATAAGCGCGCCGAAACAAGGGGCTCGGGGCCATGGCCACGCTACAGAAGTTCGACATCATCGATAGCGGCGCACGCGACGCCTCGGTCCGGCTGCGGCCGGCCGATGGTTATGCGCCGAAGACGAAGCAAATCGCCGGACCGTTCGAGATCGCGGCGCAACAGCGCAGCGGACCGACGATGCGCGACGTGCTGATGACCGGCCTGCTGGTGATCTATCCGGTGTTCGCCGCGCTGGCGGCCATCCTTGCCGGGTTTTTCCTCGCCGGCGGCGGCGGCGTCTGACAGCGCCTCTTCCTTCTCCCCCTGTGGGAGAAGGTGGCCGAGCGAAGCTCGGTCGGATGAGGGGTGTTCCAGGGAACGCCAACGCCTCATTCCTTCCAACACCCCTCAACCGTCTCGGCGCTACGCGCCGATCCACCTTCTCCCACAAGGGGAGAAGGCAAGGGGCGCTCACTTCGGCCGCTTGAACGCTTTCCGTTCCGCCTCGACCGGCTCGCGGCAGACGCAGCCCTCGAGATGGTCGTTGACCAGCCCCATCGCCTGCATGAAGGCGTAGACGGTGGTCGGGCCGACAAAGCTCCAGCCGCGCTTCTTCAGCTCTTTCGAAATGCGGACCGAGACGGCCGTCGTCGGATTGGCGCGCAAATGCGCGAGGTCGACGATCTCGGGCCGCTCGTGCGGGCCGGGTTCGAACTTCCAGAACCAGGCGGCCAGCGAGCCGGCCTCGTCGATGAGTTCGCGGGCGCGCTTGGCGTTGTTGATGGTCGAAACGATCTTGCCGCGGTGACGGATGATGCCGGCATTGCCGAGCAGGCGCTCGACATCGGCGTCGGTGAAGGCGGCGATCTTGTCGACATCGAAGCCGGCAAACGCCTCGCGGAAATTGTCGCGCTTGCGCAATATGGTCAGCCAGGACAGGCCCGACTGAAAACCTTCGAGGCAGATCTTCTCGAACAGGCGGCGGTCGTCGGCGACCGGCCGGCCCCATTCGTGGTCGTGGTAGTGCAGATAATCCGGCAGGTTGCCGTGCCAGAAGCAGCGGGCGATGCCGTCGGGACCGGCAAGCAGACCTGTCTTTTCATCCATGGCGGAATTCCGTTCGTGTCTTGGCGTTAACGCGTTTTGACGCGGCCTTTACCGCGGCTTTACCAGATTCCTGAACCGGGCGGTAACCACACCAAAAGCTTTACTGACAGATCGGCATTTTACGCATTCCGATTCATGTTTCGGTTGCCGCTTCGCGCCCAATGTCGGCGAAATCGGGGAGGCTTTGCACCCCGGCATGTTCGACGATCAAGGTGCGTTGCGATGAAGACATTTTTGTTCCCACTGTTCGGCGCCGCGGCCGTGCTTGCGGCCGGCGCCGCCAATGCCAACGACCGCTATGCCGAGAGGCCGCCGGTGGTGGTCAGCCCAGATCTTTCGGCGCCCTGGGTGCTGCAGCTCGGCCATGCGCCGGGCATCGTGCGGCAGAGCCGGCAAGAGGCGCAGCCGCAACGGCGCTACCGGCGGCTGGCCGAACCCGATCAGCTGCGCACCGCAGCGGTGCAGGCGCCGGCCAGGCGCATGGTGATGCGGCCGCAGATCGACCCGATCTATCTGCCGCAGGAAGTCGCCTATGACGGCCCGCAGAAGCCGGGCACGATCGTCATCGATACGCGAGAGAATTTCCTCTATCTGGTCGGGAAGAACGGTAAGGCGCGGCGTTATGGCGTCGGCACCGGCAAGCCGGGCTTCGGATGGTCCGGC
The DNA here is from genome assembly GCF_040323505.1 of Mesorhizobium sp. M0040. Classification (NCBI taxonomy): domain Bacteria; kingdom Pseudomonadati; phylum Pseudomonadota; class Alphaproteobacteria; order Hyphomicrobiales; family Phyllobacteriaceae; genus Mesorhizobium; species Mesorhizobium sp. M0040. The sequence continues at coordinate 10,977 of NZ_JAMYVA010000036.1, read as the reverse complement.
ACCCACAAGATCACCAACAAGCGCGTCTGGCCGGACTGGCGGCCGCCGGCGGTGATGATCGCCCGCGAGGCCGCCAAGGGCCGTTATCTGCCGACCTATCTCGCCGGCGGCATGGAAAACCCGCTCGGCGCACGCGCGCTCTATCTCGGCTCGACCGAGTACCGTATCCACGGCACCAATCAGCCCTGGACGATCGGCGGCGCGGTGTCGTCGGGCTGCATCCGCATGCGCAACGAGGACGTGGTCGACCTTTACGAGCGGGTCAATGTTGGCACGACGGTTGTAGTGATGTAATCTGCGGTTGACCTCACCGATGATTCTGCTCAGAAGCCTCGGGCGCATTGAATAACGGGGGACGGGCCGTGTGGGGATGCGGCCAGTCACGAAAGGGCAGCGCGGCAAGCCGTGCTGCCCTTTTTGTTTCCGCCAACGCCAGCAAGAATTGACGGGAAGATTTCGCCGGCACGTCGCGCGACCGGCATGGCGGTTCGCTTTTCGCGCTGCCTTTTCGCGGTTGCTTTGCTATGTGGCGGCTAAAATCCAGATAAAGGCCCCATCCAGATGTCCCTTTCCGATGACAGCCGCTATCTCAGAGGCGGCCCGGTCGCCCAACGCATCATCGCCGGCGTGCGCGAGGACGCGGCGATCGCCACCGCCGAAGGCTTTCCGCCCAAGCTGGTGTCGGTCACCGTCGGCGATACCGCCGCGGTCGACGTCTATGTCCGCAACCAGCGCGCCAAGGCCGGGTTGGCCGGCATCGGCTTCGAGGAAAGGCGCTTTCGCGCCGACATCACCGCCGGCGAGCTGGAAGCGGCAATCCACGGGCTTAACGCCGACCCGCGCGTCACCGGCATCATCATCCAGCGGCCGGTGCCGGTGCACATTCCGATCAAGACGCTGCAGGCGGCGGTGCATCCGCTCAAGGATGTCGAGGGCATGCATCCGGCCTCGATCGGCAACATCGTCTACAACCAGCTCGACCTGGCGCCCTGCACCGCCGCCGCTTCGGTCGAACTGCTCAGGGAAACCGGCCTCGACCTCAAGGGGCTCGAGGTGGTGGTCGTCGGCCATTCCGAGATCGTCGGCAAGCCGATCGCGTTCCTTTTGATGAGCGAAGGCGCGACGGTGACCGTCTGTCACCACATGACGCGTTCGGTGGCGGCACACGCACGCCGCGCCGACGCGCTGTTCGTCGCGGTCGGCAAACCGCGGCTGATCAAGGCCGACATGGTCAAGCCGGGTGCCGCCGTCATCGATATCGGCATCAATTCGGAAATCGGGCCGGACGGCGAGAGCCGCATCGTCGGCGACGTCGATGCCGAGAGCGTCAGGCATGTCGCGTCGTGGATCACGCCGGTGCCGGGCGGCGTCGGCCCGATCACGGTGGCGATCCTGCTGCGCAACACGATGGTAGCGCTCAGCCGCCAGCGCGCCCGCTACCAGGCCACCTACGGCATAGCGGACAGGCTGGCGGCGGAGTAGGCGACTGGCGCATCACTCGGCCGCGACAACCGCCCTCTCTTCGCGAACGCCTTCGGGCCTCGGCCCACCATAGGCCCAGTCGAGCAGCTTTATCGTGTGCACCACCGGCAGCTTCGCGGCAGAAGCGATCTGGGTGATGCAGCCGATATTGCCGGTGGCGACGATTTCGGCACCGGTCGCCTCGATATTCCTGACCTTGCGGTCGCGTAGCGTTGCCGAAATCCCGGGCTGCAGGATGTTGTAGGTGCCGGCCGAACCGCAGCACAGATGCCCTTCGCGCGGCTCGCGCACGACGAAGCCGGCACGGACCAGAAGCTCCTTCGGCTGGCGGGTGATCTTCTGGCCGTGCTGCATCGAGCAGGCTGAGTGATAGGCGACGATGGTGCCCGGCTTGCGGACCGGCTCGGGCAGGTCGAGGCTTGCCAGATATTCGGTGATGTCCCTGGCCAGCGCCGACACGCGCGCGGCCTTGTCGGCATAGGCCGGATCGAGGCGCAGCATGAAGCCGTAATCCTTGATGGTGGTGCCGCACCCGGATGCGGTGATGACGATGGCGTCGAGTCCACCCTGCTCGATGGCGCGCGTCCAGGCGTCGACGTTCCGTCGGGCCGACGCCAAGGCAGCGTCCTCGCGCCCCATATGATGTACCAGCGCGCCGCAGCAGCCCTCGCCCTCGGGCACCACGACCTCAACGCCAAGCCGGGTCAGCAGCGAAATCGTCGTGTCGTTGATGCCGGGATCGAGCACGGATTGCGCGCAGCCGGTGAGGATGGCGACGCGGCCATTTTTCTTCGCGCCCTGCCCGGCATGGACGCCCGGCGAGGCCATCGGCGAGACTGCCGGGACCGACGCCGGGGCCAGCTTCAACATCGCGCCCAAAGGCTTCAAGGCCTGGATTTTCTCAAACAGGCCGGCGAATGGCTGGCCGAGCTTCGCCAGCTTGAGCGCCGCGCGGAAACGCGAGGGATAGGGCAGCACGAAGGCCAGCATGGCGCGTGTCAGGCGATCGGCCAGCGGACGCTTGTAGGTCTCCTCGATATGGACGCGGGCGTGGTCGACCAGATGCATGTAGTTGACGCCCGATGGGCAGGTGGTCATGCAGGCGAGACAGGACAGGCAGCGGTCGATATGGGTGACGATTTGCTTGTCGGCCGGCCGTCCGTTTTCCAGCATGTCCTTGATCAGATAAATCCGGCCGCGCGGCGAATCCAGTTCGTTGCCGAGCGTCACATAGGTCGGGCAGGTGGCGGTGCAGAAGCCGCAATGCACACATTTGCGCAGGATCTTCTCCGATTCCGCGACATGCGGATCGGCGAGCTGGGCAGCTGAGAAATTGGTCTGCACGTAAACGAATCCTTACCGTTTGAGCATGATCTTTTCCCAAAACCGCTACCCACTTTTGGGGATCATGCTCATAATCCCAGAAACCAGCTTTCCGGGTTCTTGACCGCCTCGCCGCGCTGCAGCGCCTGCAGGCCGAGAATGCAGCGTGCGATGAACCAGACGGCGACGGCAACCATCAGCACGACACCGATGACCACGACCATCAACAGCGCCGAGATCAGTGCATAGAGCAGGCCGATCCAGAAGGTGCGGATCAGGAATGTGTAATGGCTCTCGACGAAGCCGCCGGCCTTGCCGCGATTGATATAGGCCAGGACGACGCCGACAATGCCGCTGACGCCGATGGCTAGGCCGGCGAGATAGAGGATGTAGATGACCAGCGCGTTGGTCGGGCCGGGCTCCAGCCAGCGGTCGGTCTGGCGTGACGTACCGTTTTGGCCTGGATCGCTCATTGTGCTCCTCCCTCGGTTGCCGGCGCGAGAGTAGCAGAGCTTGCGCCCGGCGCCATACGGCCGGGATTGAGGATATTCTTCGGGTCGAATTCGGCCTTCAGCCGCGCCGACAGTGCTGCCAGTTGCGGCGCTTGCGGTTCGAACACCGGCACGGCGGCGCGGTGCGCAGGGGCGGCACGCACCAGCGTCGCATGGCCGCCGCCATGTCTTCTGATCAGGCCGCGCAACAGGCCGGCCTCGGGATCGTCCTGCTGCATGCGCAGCCAGATCAGCCCGCCCTGCCAATCGTAGAAGGCATCGACCGGGGCCTGCATGCGCAGCGCCAGCACCATCTGGTGGCCCCGCGACGGCGCCATCGAGACGCGCCACACCGGCCTTTCGCTGCCATCGGCGAACGGCGCGCAGTCGCGGACATCGCGCCAGACCGAGTACGAGACCGAACCGGAAATCTCCTGCAGCGGCCCAGCGTTTTTCAGCAGGTCTTTCAGCGCGGCAATGCGGTAAGCGACCGACGGGCCGAAGCCCTCGATGCGCAGCAGCGTCGCGGCATCGCTGCCGAGACTGCCGCCAGCGACCCTAGCTGCGACCCGTTCGGGAAGATGGGCAGCACTCGACACTTCGGCGCTGGAACCCAGCGCCAGCGCCATGGCGGCGGCGGCGTGATCGTCGAGCAGGCCGCGGATGGCGAGCGTGACTTCGGTCTCGGCAGCAGGCAGCACCTTGAAGGTGACGTCGGTGAGCACCGCCAGCGTGCCCCAGCTGTTGGCCATCAGCTTGGACAGGTCATAGCCGGTGACGTTCTTGACGACGCGGCCGCCCGACTTGAAGGCCTCGCCGCGCCCGGAAACGGCCGCTATGCCGAGGATATGGTCACGCGCAGCACCCACCTTCAGCCGGCGCGGGCCGGAAAGGTTCGCGGCGAGTGCGCCGCCGATCGTGCCTCGCGCTGGCTCACCGCCGAGCAGCGGGCCGTAATCCATCGGTTCGAAGGCAAGTTGCTGGCCGTTTTCGGCAAGCAGGCTTTCGATTTCGGCCAGCGGCGTGCCGGCTTTTGCCGACAGCACCAGTTCGGCCGGCTCGTAAAGCATGACGCCGGAGAGTTTGGAAAGGTCGAACGTATGCTCGCTCTGCTGCGGCCGGCCGATACCGCGCTTGGAGCCGTGGCCGAGGATTTCCAGCGGTGCGTCTTCCGCCGCGGCCCAGGCGACGGTGGAGAGGACTTCGGCTGCGGTGGTGGGGACGAAGGTGGTCATGAGGCGGATGCGCCAATGGCAAATGCAAAGACGTCGCGTTCCTTCGCGCCCCCCTCTGTCCTGCCGGACATCTCCCCCTCAAGGGGGGAGATCGGACGTCGCGTCTGGCTTCGCCAATCGTCAATATTGAAAGAAGGCTGAGGCGTGCAAGCTGCCAATCTCCCCCCTTGAGGGGGAGATGTCCGGCAGGACAGAGGGGGGTGTTCAAGCGCCAACATACCCACTCAAAACCTCGGAATGTCCGGAAACGCCACTTGCCCGCGATGCACGTGCATCCGCCCGAGCTCGGCGCATCGCCTCAATTGCGGGAAGACCTTGCCGGGATTCAAAAGATGGTTGGGGTCGAAGGCGCATTTGACGCGCATCTGCTGGTCGAGGTCGATCTGGTTGAACATTTCCGGCATCAGGTCGCGCTTCTCGACGCCGACCCCGTGCTCGCCGGTCAGCACGCCACCGACCTTGACGCAGAGCCGCAATATGTCAGCGCCGAAACTCTCCGCCTTGTCGAGTTCGCCCGGCACGTTGGCGTCATAGAGGATGAGCGGGTGCAGATTGCCGTCGCCGGCGTGGAAGACATTGGCGACGCCGAGCCCGTATTTCTCCGACAGCTCGCGCATGCCGGCGAGCACGCGCGGCAGTTCCTTGCGCGGGATGGTGCCGTCCATGCAGTAGTAGTCGGGCGAGATGCGGCCGACCGCCGGGAACGCCGCCTTGCGGCCGGCCCAGAAGCTCAGCCGCTCCTGTTCCGACTGCGACGTGCGGCATGTGGTCGAGCCGTTCCTAAAAGCAATGGCTTCGACCAGGCCGATCAGGTGGTCGACCTCGACACCCGGCCCGTCCAGCTCGACGATCAGCAGCGCCTCGACATCCAAGGGATAGCCGGCCTGGACGAAATCCTCGGCGGCGTGGATGGCCGGACGGTCCATCATCTCCATGCCGCCCGGAATGATGCCGGCGCCGATGATGTCGGCAACGCATTGGCCGGCCTGCTCGCTGGTCGGGAAACCGATCAGCAGGGCACGCGCCGTCTCCGGCTTCTTCAGGATGCGTACGGTGACCTCGGTTACGACGCCGAGCAGTCCTTCGGAGCCGGTCATGACGCCGAGCAGGTCGTAGCCTTCCGCGTCGAGATGGCTGCCGCCGAGGCGCACCACCTCGCCATTCATCAGCACCATCTCGATGCCGAGCACATTGTTGGCGGTGAGACCGTATTTCAGGCAGTGCACGCCGCCGGAATTTTCCGCGACATTGCCGCCGATCGAGCAGGCGATCTGGGAGGATGGATCGGGGGCGTAATAGAAGCCCTCCTGCTCGACGGCGGTGGTGATGCCGAGATTGGTGACGCCGGGCTGGGCGACGACGACGCGGTTCTGAAAATCGATCTCGAGGATGCGGTTGAAGCGACTCATCACCAGCAGCACCGCGTCTTCGAGCGGCAGCGCACCGCCGGAGAGCGAGGTGCCGGAGCCGCGCGGCACGACGCGGATGTTGCGGTCGCTGCAATATTTCAGCACCCGCGAGACCTGGGGCACGGTTTGCGGCAGTACAACGACGAGCGGCAATTGCCGGTAGGCGGTGAGCCCGTCGCTCTCGAAGGCGCGCATGGCATTGGCGGCGTCGACGACGCCCTCGCCCGGCACCATGATGCGCATATCGGCGACGATCTCGTCGCGCCGGCGCATCGTGGCGTCGTCTGGTTTCGGCATGGCAAGGCCGGACATCGACAGCCTCCTTCGATCGACTGGTAAAAATCTTTTACCAGCGACGGTGGTCGCTTGCAAATGCCGCTTTGGCCGGGATGAGAGGCCTATGGCCGAGACAGCCTTCCGCAGCGGCAATCTGCCGCTGCGCCCCACACTACTCGCCCGGCTGCTTGCCTGGTTCGGAGTGCATGCGGCGGACGCGGCGCACGCCCCACCAGACGAGCACGATGGCGAGCGGCACCGAGGCGGCGGTGACCATTTCCGGCGCGAAGGCATGGCCGAAGATCGAGGCGCCCTTGGCGACGTAGCCGATGAGGCCGACGACATAGTAGGAAACCGCGGCGACCGAGAGCCCCTCCACCGTCTGCTGCAGCCGCAATTGCAGGCGGGCGCGATTGTTCATCGATGCCAAAAGATCGCGGTTCTGCTTCTCGACCTCGACGTCGACCCAGGTGCGCAGCAGTGTGGTGGCACGGGTGAGCTTCGTTGACAGGTTGGCCTGACGCTCCTCGACCGAACGGCAGGTACGCATCGCCGGCGCCACGCGGCGCTGCAGAAAACCGCCCCAGGTGTCGTAGCCGGGCACCGCCTCTTCGTCGAGCGCCTCCAGCCGTTCGCGCACGATGCCGTCATAGGCGCGGCTGGCGCCGAAGCGGTAGAGGCTGGAGGCGGCATCGGCCTCCAGCTCGGCGGCCAGTTCGGTCAAGTCGGCAAGTAGCGTCTGGCTGTCGCGGGTCTCGGCGACCTTCATTTCCAACGTGGTCTGGGCCAGCCTGTCTTCGATGCGGCGGGCGCGACCGGACAGCGTCAGGGCCAGCGGCAGCCCAAGCATGGCCAGCGTGCGGTAGGTCTCGATGTCGATCAGCCGCTGCGACAGTGCCCCGGTGCGCGCCGGGGTCAGGCCGCGGTCGAGCACCAGCATGCGGGTCAAGCCGTCGCCATCCTGACGGAAATCGGTGACGATGGCCGCGTTGCCGCGCTCGACCAGCGAATAGCACAGGCTGGTCGGGTCGAAGCCGGCGATCAGTTTTTCGTTCGCCGGCGTCCAATTGCGGATCTCCAGCCTGATGCCGGAAATCACCGTGCCCGGCGGCGAAAACCCGTTGCCGAAGGGTGTGTCTTCTTGCCCCCTGCCGTTTTCGGCGAGCGGGCCTTCCCAGAGATAGGTCGAGAATTCCGTGTGGCGTTCCCAACGCAGCGAGCCCTTGCCCCATTTCATCGCGTGATGGCGGGCGTGAGGGTCGGGCGCGGCAATGCCGAGGCGTCGCGACAATTCGGAAAGCACGGCCTGATCGATCCCGGATCCAGCTTCGGTCATGAAGGAAAGCTGCACCAGCACGCGCGGCTTTTCGACCAGCGGCTGCGGCCGGGCGTGGACCTCGCCGAGCGCGCCCGGCCGACCTTCATGCGCCGGAAAGCCCATGACGGTGCCGCCCACGGCTTTGGCGCGCAGCTGGAATTCGAGGCTGGACGGGTCGGCGTCTGGCACGGCTGGTCCCCCAGGCTTCTCTGAGCCCTTTGGCAATGATGTCCCTCTAGAGCGGCTCATTGTTTCATGGAAACGCCGAACCGCTCTATCTCTTTTATTCTGCGCAATTCCGGACGGAAAACCGTTTCACACTTTTCCTGGAATTGCTCTAGAGACAATCTCCAGAGGACGCAAACAGCCAGTTTAGCTGAAGGTGATATGAAGCCGCGGCTGTGAAACCGACCCGGCGCCCGGGGCGAATTGGATAAATAATTTGACCAGTTGGCGACGCTGGCTTTATCGTGCGCGACATCGGTTCAACCCCAGGCATTCCGTTTGAGCGACATTTTCTCCCGGATCGAGCATTCGCGCACCGCCGACGAGGTGGTGCAGCAGATCGAGAGCCTGATCCTCGAAGGCGTCCTGCGCACCGGCGACCGGCTGCCGGGCGAGCGCGAACTGGCGCGCCAGTTCGAGGTGTCGCGGCCGATCCTGCGCGATGCCTTGAAAGCCTTGGAAGGGCGCGGGCTGTTGACGACACGGCCAGGCGGCGGCACCCATGTCGCCGATGTCATCGGCCAGCTGTTCACCAAGCCGGTGACCGACCTGATCTCGATGCATCGCAAGGCGGTGACCGACTATCTGGAGTACCGCCGCGAGATCGAGGCGGTGGCGGCGGAATATGCGGCGCGGCGTGCCACATCGGACGATCTGGCGCTGCTCGACCGCATCATGGCACGTATGGACGAGGCGCACCGGACCGGCAATTTCGACGACGAGGCGGAAATCGACGTCGAGTTCCACCACGCGATCTGCGAATGCGCGCACAACATCATCCTGCTGCACACGCTGCGCTCCTGCTATCGGCTGCTGTCGGAAGGCGTGTTCCAGAACCGGCGGCTGGTGTTCAGCGTGCCGGGCGCGCGCGAGACGCTGCTTTCGCAGCACCGGGCAATCTACACGGCGGTCAAGGCCGGCGATGCAGCCGCGGCGCGGCAGGCGGCGATGGACCACATCTCCTACGTCGAACGATCGATGGCCGAGGCCGAGCGCAGCGGCGACTGGCAGCGCGTGTCGCGGCTGAGGCTCAGGCAACGCTCCGAGCCCGGTGACGGTGAGGCGGCAAGAAAACAGCCGTAGGCCCCGGCCAGAAAATTCAACGACGAACCAGCGAAGAACCAGCGGAAAAAAAAGATCCATGAGCAGCATTCTCACCATCGCCGACCTCAAGGACCTAGCGCGCCGCCGCGTGCCGAAGATGTTCTTCGACTACGCCGATTCCGGCGCCTGGACCGAAAGCACCTACCGGGCCAACGAGGAAGATTTCCAGAAGATCAAGTTCCGCCAGCGCGTGCTTGTCGACATGGACAACCGCTCGCTGGAATCGACCATGATCGGCGAGAAGGTGATGATGCCGGTGGCGCTGGCGCCGACCGGCATGACCGGCATGCAGCATCCGGACGGCGAGATGCTGGCGGCGCAGGCTGCGGAAGAATTCGGTGTGCCGTTCACGCTGTCGACAATGAGCATCTGCTCGATCGAGGATGTCGCGTCGGTGACCAGGAAGCCGTTCTGGTTCCAGCTGTATGTGCTGCGCGACAAGGACTTCGTCTTCGATTTGATCGATCGCGCAAAAGCGGCGAAATGTTCGGCGCTGGTGCTGACGCTCGACCTGCAGATCCTCGGTCAGCGCCACAAGGATATCCGCAACGGGCTTTCGGCGCCGCCGCGAATGACGCCGAAGCACCTCTGGCAGATGGCGACAAGGCCGCGCTGGTGCGTCGGCATGGCCGGCACCAAGCGCCGGAGCTTCCGCAACATCGTCGGCCATGCCAAGGGCGTCGGCGACCTCGCCTCGCTGTCGTCCTGGACGAAGGAGCAGTTCGATCCACATCTGTCGTGGAAGGACGTCGCCTGGATCAAGGAGCGCTGGGGCGGCAAGCTGATCCTGAAAGGCATACTCGACAAGGAAGATGCGCTGATGGCCGCCAGAACGGGCGCCGACGCGATCATCGTTTCCAACCATGGCGGCCGCCAGCTCGACGGCGCCTCGTCGTCGATCATGGCGCTGGAAGAGATCGCCGACGCCGTCGGCGACACGATCGAGGTGCATATGGACGGCGGCATCCGTTCCGGCCAGGACGTGCTCAAAGCACTGTGCCTTGGCGCCAAGGGCACCTATATCGGCCGGCCTTTCCTGTACGGCCTCGGCGCGCTCGGCAAGGAAGGCGTTACCAAGGCGCTGGAAATCATCCGCAAGGAGATGGACATAACGCTGGCACTGTGCGGAAAGCGTCTGGTCACCGACATGGGCAAGGATCAGCTTCGGCGCTAAAGTCCCGTGACGGCATGACCACGGAGGCGACGCAGGCATTGACGGAGCCCGGCATCAGTTTCTACGAGGCGCGCGGACCGCAAGGCATGCGCCTTTACGCGATCGGCGATGTGCACGGCCGGCTCGATTTGCTGACCGCCATGCACCGGCGGATCGAGGCGGAGCTCAGTCAAAGACCGTCGGCCGATTGGCGCGTGATCCATCTCGGCGACTATGTCGACCGGGGCCCGGACTCCAGGGGCGTCATCGATTTCCTGATCGACGCACAAAGACGCGATCCGCGTCACCTGATGCTGGCCGGAAATCATGATCTCGGCTTCCTCGATTTTCTCGATGTCCCCGACCCGGACGGCCTGTTCATGCGCTATGGCGGCATCCAGACGGCGCTGTCCTATGGCGTGTCGCTCGGTGGGAGCAGCGCCTGGTTTGGCCGCGCCGATGCGGCATTGCGGCAAGGACACGCCGCGCTGATCGAGGCCGTGCCGCAGAACCATGTCGAGTTCCTGCGCTCGCTGCCCTTTTCAGTAACGTTCGGCGATTTCTTCTTCTGCCATGCCGGCATCCGGCCCGGCATTGCGCTGGAAAGCCAGACCCGGCAGGACCTGATCTGGATCCGCGAGGTCTTCCACGACCACACCGGTCTTCATCCGAAGATCGTGGTGCACGGTCATACGCCGGTGCCCAAGCCCGAGATCACCGGCAACCGCGTCAATGTCGACACCCTCGCCTGGCAGTCGGGAAACCTCACCGCGCTCGTCGTGGACGGCGCTGACAAGCATATCCTGACAGTGACGGGTGAGCGGGCGTAGGTAAGGCGTGAGGTTATGTGTAGAGGGTCTAGCACTACTTTGGCAGATTTTTAGCGGAGAGGGTTCCGCGGCAGTGGGGACAACGGATTGGGGGCGGCTGCGCGAGCGCGGTGAGGATGGCTTGCCTGATG
>NZ_JAMYVA010000035.1:0-59455 GCF_040323505.1 Mesorhizobium sp. M0040 | reverse complement strand
CAGCGGCCGCAAGGACCGTGCTCAAAGGCCGGACATATGGACGCAAGCGATCGAAAACGACGCAAAACAACCGTTGCAGGCAGGGCGCCGTCCACATATGGATGGCGATTGGGATTGGGCGATTCCTGCATTGTCGAGAACGATGCAGGGAGAGCAGATCCTTCAGCATGAACAGGTGGCAGCGATGCTGCGGCTGCATGAGCTTGGCTGGGGAATGAACCGACGGGCGAAAGAATTCGGGTGCGCGCGCAACACGGTGCCTCGGTATCTAAGCGAGGGCGGGACTGTTCCGTTTCGCAAGCCTGTGCGGCCGACCGCGTTTGACGGACTGGACGATTGGCTGCGGGAGCGCTTCTTCCCCCATGGCTCGGGCTGGATGACGATCTCGACCCGCTCCAGATGCGCCGGGAACGCCTTGCGCGGTCGCGCAGCACGTCGCGGCTCGCCTGTCGGTCTTGCGGCCTCGAGCTCGGACTCAATCGCGCCGAGCCCGGTCTGGATTTCGTCGAAGGCGAAGGCCTGCTGGTCACGTTCGAGCTTCTCGGAGCTGCGACCGAAGCGGCGCGCTCCAGCTGCTTGACGATCCCATGAAGGTCGGCGATCCGCTCCTGGGCAGGCTCGTTGAGTGTCGCCATCCGGACGATCTCGGCCTTGAGTGTTTCGCTCCGGAGTTGTTGCAGTTCGGCCTTCTCCGCCGCCATGGCGACGAACATCGCCTTGAGCGTATCGATTTCGTGGGGACGGGCCGAAGCGCTTCTCGTCATGACGCCGACAGAAGCTTATTGTGCACGGCCTGAAGCCCGCCTTTTGCGCCTGAGTCACTTCGCCACCGCCTTCCGGCCGGACGCCGTCGCCGTTCGGCTCGAACGCGTGTCCAGTCCATGCCTTCGACGAGCGCCATCAGTTTCGGCGCGGCAAGCCGATCACGCCGTTCTCCGCCAGCGGAACTTGTCCTCGTCCAGCGCTCACGGTGCGGGTATGCCGGCGTCGAGCAAACAGAGAGAAGTTTGGGGCCCAACCAGGACGGCCCCGTTACGAAGTTCGTCCTGGTCCCGGTTTGAGTGTCGAATCTTCATCGATTGCTTGGGCGACCAGCGTCCCCGCCGCCAGCGAGCCCGCAACTGCTCAGCAGAAGGGCGAAGTGAACGTGAATGCATCCATTTCGTAAATGTGTGTCTATCCAAGCAATCGATTTCTCTAATTATCCGATGAGCAATATGAACGCGTCAGGCAGGGTGCATCATTAGGAGTATTTTCGATGGCAAAGATTATCGAGGGTGGCCCGGGTGCCGAAACACTCATCGGCACCGAGCTTGACGATTGGATGGAGGGTTTCCAGGGCGGTGACTGGATTGACGGTCGTGGCGGCAACGACGAGATCTCGGGTGGCCCGGACAGTGACCGACTCATCGGCGGCAAGGGTAACGACCGCATCTTCGGCGGAGATGGCTGGGACGATCTCTCCGGCGACAACGGCCGCTTCAACCCGCGCGTCTCCGGTGAGGACAATGACAGGCTCAGCGGCGGTCCCGGCCAGGATGTCCTCTACGTGGGTGACGGCCAGGACACGTTGACCGGGGGCACCGACAGTGACACGTTCGTGTTCCAGTTCCACAATCCGGTGCCTGGGGTTGTCGGGTCGAAGTCGGACATTACCACTATCACCGATTTCAACCCGGCGGAGGACAAGTTCGCCTTCGATGCGGTGGGCCTCTACAATGACGGTTTTGGCGCGAACTTCGTCAACAACGCCAGCATACAGTCCGGCTACCCGGTGAGCAGCTTCTACAGTGGTGCGGCCTCGGGTGCGAACGGCGAACACGTCGTGGTAATCACTGGCGAATCTTTCAACTCTGCTTCTGAAGCCGCGAGTGCGATCTCCGGCGAGCACGCCGGCGACATCATTGTCTACCAAAGCAGCTACACCGACAGAGTCGCAACTCTGGCCTATGTCACCGCCGACAACAGCGCGCATGAATTCGTCCACCTGGGCGGTGTGGTCACCGTGGCCGACCTAGGCCTGACCGCGTCGGACTTCACCTTCGTTTGATCCAGAAAACCCATACGGAACAGCGCCCCGCCCCTGGGCGGGCGCTTTCCGTCTCCGCTACTTGCGATGGGCCGGGGCGCCCCGGGAGCAGTCGCAGCGTGTACAGCTTGACGAAGCCCTGCACGTCGCGCTGGTCGTACACCGAAATCTCCCTGAAGGCGTGGAGGCGGAAGCCTGTTCGGGCCCTTGCGGCCGGCCACGATGACGTTGCCCTTCCAAACCTTCAGCCGGACGGTGTTGTTGTTGACCCGCTCCATTAGATGCCAAACCAAACATATTCGGCGGGAGCACTGATCCTGAAGCAGCGAGCGGATGCAGTCGGTCGCCGCTCGGGGAGCAATATGGGGAGCTGGGTCGCCAGATCCTCACGGAGACCTACGTGAGTAACCATTCCTTGAAGGATTCAGCTTTGAGACCTTTCCCTCTGAGTTCCGCTATTTGGGGAATTCTGTTGATCAGCGGCGTGGTGAACGTGCTTGCGCTGATCTCGCCGCTGTTCATGCTTCAGGTCTACGACCGCGTTCTGGCAAGTGGCAGCGTATCGACGCTAGTGGGGCTCGTCGTGCTTGCTACAGGGCTTTATGCGTTCCAGTGCCTGCTCGACATTTTGCGCGCGCGCGTGCTGCTGCGGATTGGCGAGCGTTTCGATGAACAGTTTTCCGGACGCGTTCACGATGCGATCGTTCGCCTTCCGCTTTTAACGCGCATGCCGGGCGACGGCTTGCAGCCGCTACGCGATCTCGACAATGTTCGCGGATTCTTAGGTGGAAACGGCCCGACAGCGTTCTTCGATCTGCCATGGATGCTGCTTTATCTTGGCATTTGCTTCCTCTTTCATTTCTGGATCGGCATGACGGCACTTATCGGGGCGATCGGTCTCACATCTCTGACACTCCTTACCAACACTCTCTCGCAAGGGCCGATACGCGATACCATTGACCACAACATGGTACGCAATGGTCTACTGGAAGCAGCGCGCCGCAATGCCGAGGTCGTGCAAGCTCTCGGTCTCGCAAAGCGGATCGCTGCCCGATGGCACAAGGCCAATGCCAAGTATCTGGCCGCCAACCGGAAAGTCGGGGACGTGGCAGGTGGGCTGGGTGGCATTTCAAAGTCGCTGCGCGTGCTGCTGCAATCGGCCATTCTTGCCGTCGGCGCGTACCTTGTCATCAGGCAGGAGACTACGGCCGGGGTCATGATTGCCAGTTCGATCACGATGGGGCGTGCGCTGGCTCCGGTCGATCTGGCCATTTCAAGCTGGAAACCCTTCCTCATGGCGCGCCATGGTTGGGCGCGGCTGGAGGACCTCTTGGGAAAGGTTCCTGAAACCGCTCCTGTTATGCCAATGCCTGCACCTGAACGCGAACTCCGCCTCGAAGGCGTGACAATCGTTCCGCCCGGCGAAAGGAAGCCGACCGTGACCGGCCTTGCGTTTGCCGTTCAGGCGGGAAGCGCACTCGGGATCATCGGTGCATCGGGTTCGGGCAAGTCGACACTCTCGCGCGCCATCGTCGGCGCATGGGCGCCGGTCGCCGGAAAGGTTCGCATCGACAGCGCAAGCCTCGATCAATGGGACCGGGAAGCGCTAGGCCGTCATATCGGCTATTTGCCGCAAGGTGTTGAACTATTCGACGGCACCATTGCCGAAAACATCGCTCGTTTTGAAGATAATCCTGACCCTGAGGCTATTGTCACCGCGGCGAAAGCAGCGGGCACGCACGAACTGATCCTCCGATTTGAGCACGGCTACGAAACTCCGATTGGTGAGGCCGGATCGGCACTTTCCGCCGGGCAGCGCCAGCGTATCGGTCTTGCCCGTGCTCTTTATCGAGACCCTTTCCTTGTTGTGCTGGATGAACCCAATGCCAATCTCGATGCGGAAGGCGAGGCTGCGGTTGTCAAGGCGATCGCCTCCGTGCGCGAGCGCAAGGGCATTGCGGTTGTCGTTGCCCATCGGCCGAGCGCCATCCGCGCCGTGGATTTGGTGTTGGTGATGGAAGGTGGACGGCAGCGAGCATTCGGTGCGCGTGATGAGGCGCTTTCCAAAGTCCTTAAGGGGGCAGCGATGGCATCAGGCGCTGGGGTCAAGGCCATCGAGTCTACACAGGATAACGAGCGCGCTGACATGGAGGATCCCGGTGTCCGGCATTCATCAGAACAATGACGTTTCCAGGTCCATTCGCCGGCACCTGGTGGCGGGCCTGCTGGCGAGCGTGATCTTTGTGGGAGGAGCCGGAGCCTGGGCGGCCTTCACGAATCTCTCCGGCGCGGTTGTCGCGTCCGGACACTTTGTCGTCGATTCCTATGTGAAGAAGGTGCAGCACCCGACCGGCGGGGTGGTGGGAGAAATCCTGGTGAGCGAAGGTGATAAAGTAAAAGCCGGCGACATCCTCATGCGGCTCGACGCCACCCAGACGCGCGCCACTCTCGCTGTAGTCACCAAGCGGCTCGATGAGCTGGCCGCCAACCTGGCACGACTCGAAGCTGAGCGTGACGATCTGGCGGAGATCGCCTTCCCGGACTGGCTGCTCGCCCGCAGAGATGTTCCGGACGTAGCTTCGGCAGTACATGGCGAGACGCGGCTGTTCGAATTCCGCAGACAATCCCGCGACGGAAGGCAGGCGCAGCTAGCGGAACGCATCACTCAATATGAGCACGAGATCGAGGGGCTCAAGGCGCAGGCAATCGCTTCTGAGAAAAGCACCGAGATCCTCCAAAAGGAAATTGCTGCCCTGAGTGGGCTGCGCGACCAAGGCATTGTCTCGGACCAACGCTTGAACAGTCTGAAGACGCAGGTTGCCACTTTCGGCGGCGAACGCGGTGAGAAGATTGCACATCAGGCACAGACGGCAGCCCGCATAGCCGAAACGCGCCTGCAGATCCTGCAGATCGATCCGGATTTCAAGACGGAAGTCGGCCAGGAGCTCAGAGAGGTTCAGGCGCAGGTTGGGGAGTATGTTGAGCGCAAGGTGGCGGCTGAACAGGAACTGCGACGGATCGATATTGTCGCGCCGCAGTCAGGCGCCATTCAACAACTCGCAGTTCATACGGTCGGAGGAGTGATCACGCCCGCCGATCCGATTATGCTAATCGTGCCGGAAGGCGACGATCTTGCGCTTGAAGCACGAATCACCCCGAAGGACATCGACCAAATCCAGCTTGGTCACAAGGCCGTGCTGCGGATGTCAGCCTTCAATCTGAGGACCACGCCGGTATTGAACGGATATGTCAGCCGGATCGCAGCCGATCTGGCGACGGACGAAAAAAACGGCGTTTCGTATTACCTGGTGCGTCTGTCGGTTCCGCATGCGGAACTGACGAAGCTCAAGGACCTGACGCTCGTGCCCGGCATGCCGGCCGAAGCGATGATCCAGACGGGCGAGCGTACGGCGCTTTCTTATTTTGTGAAGCCGCTGTCGGACCAAATCAGTCGCGCATTCCATGAGGAATGAAAGTAACCACAGAAACATTTTGTTGGTATTCTTGTTGGTTGTTACGCATGCATGAGAGTCATAACCGTCTGAAAACACAGCCATACTTTCCTCAGTTGGATTCCGCCTCTGACTCAGATTCGTGGTTCCACGGTCATTTTGCCCTTCCAAGTCGCCGACCATTCAGTTCTTGGCCTCGAGCGCATTAAGATACCCATCATCGTACACAAAGGCTGGAAAAGAGTCCGGTGTCTTGAGCGATCCTGAGGTCTGGAGACCTAGGGTGAGCCTGCAAGCACAGGGCTAGGACATGATTGAGCGTCTGCAATATTCGGACGGGTACATAGGAAGACAGGCAGGCGTCAAAAACGCGCTTTCAACGCGCTAAACCGATGCTACGCACCCCGAGCGTCTTGCCGCCCTCGCTCCCGCCGGTAGGAATCAATCGCGAGCAGGCTGCGACGTTCATCGGCGTAAGCTCAACGACCTTTGATGAAATGGTCCAGGACGGCCGGATGCCCCAGCCACGAATGCCGAGCAAGGGGCGCATTGTTTGGGACGTCGAGGAACTTGTATTGGCCTTTCGAAAGCTCCCTCACCGCCAAATCGGAGGAGCACCAAAGCTTGACGAAGATTCGCCGCCACTAGACAATCCTTGGGATCGAAAACCACGAACATGACGGATGAGCCCGTGAAAATCGATCTTAAGGGCGTAGTGAAGGACACTGATCGCCACGGCAATGATCGGTACTATTTTCGCGCACCGGGTCGGAAGAAGGTCCGGCTCCGTGAACCGACCGGCAGCGACGAGTTCCTCGAGGAACTGCGGTGCGCGCGCGCCGAGGTCACTTATGTTCGGCCCGGCACTCTTCCCGAGATTTGCCGGCGCCTCCCCAAGCCTTCCGAGCCAGCGAAGAAAGGCACGTTGCTGTGGCTTTGCCAGGAGTATTACCGTCGGGGCGGCACGGAAATCACCCAAGACACTATGGCGCGCCGACGAGCAATTCTGGAGCGCGTATGCGAATTACCTCATCCCCTCGAAGGTGACCCGGATCCTCAGTATCCCACCAAGGGATCTCTGCCATTCGCCGGTATGAAACGGTCTCATGTTAAGGAGATCAGGGACACCAGGCTCGACGCCCTTGGCGCGGCAAACAATATCGTAAAAGCCATCAGCGCGATGTTTGAGTGGGCAAAGGACACAGAGATTCCGGGCGTCGACTCCAATCCCGCCCGCGGCATCAGACGGCTAAAGAGCGGCGACGGCTGGCACCCATGGGACGTGTCGGAGATCGTTCAATATGAGAAGCGGCATCCGCTGGGTACCGCAGCCAGACGTGCGCTCTCGATCTTCATGTTTACTGGCCTGCGGTTGTCCGACGTCGCGATCTTCGGTCGACAGCACATCACGCTCGTCTACAACGAGGAGACCGAGCAGTGGGAGAAGTGGATCAGAATTAAGCCTGGGAAGACCAGTCGTAACAAGGATGCGGTGTTGGTGGAGCTCCCGCTTCTGCCCGAACTAGAGGCGGAACTTGAGCACACGCCCTCCGACCAGATGACCTTCCTGGTCAATGAGTATGGTCGCCCGTTCTCGGAGAACGGTCTGGGCAACAAGATGCGCCAGTGGTGTGATCAAGCTGAGCTGCCGCACTGCAGTGCTCATGGAATTCGCAAGGCCGGCGCGACGATCGCCGCTGAGAACGGCGCGACGCACGAGCAGCTGAAGGCGATATATGGGTGGACTACGTACCAGCAGCCCGACCACTACATCAAGAAAGCGCGTCGCCGGAAGGTAGCGAGAGCGGCGAAATACCTGCTGGTTATCGATCGAAAAGAGAACAAAATTGTCCCACTTTCTGAGGGGGTTGAAAGAGGTGGGACAAAAATGGCCAAAAAATCCAATTAAATCAACGGCCACAAAAGCCGATGGTGGGCCCGGAGGGACTCGAACCCCCAACCAAGCGGTTATGAGCCGCCGGCTCTAACCATTGAGCTACAGGCCCCACGGCGCTGGATTAGTGTTTTTCCCTGAACCGCACAAGGCTTTCCGAGGGCTTTCCGAGCAGGCGTTCCAAGGGGGCTGGCAGAGATCGCCCAAATCAGCCCATATTGATAACCTATTGCACGTCGCCCATTGGACGCCGGCCAACACTCGGCTGTCTTGGGATCCCAGATCGAGGAGATTTCATGACCAGACGTATTTTGCCCCTGGCGATTGCCGCCGCAATCGCGTTTCCGGCGATCGCGGCCGCCGCCGATTCGCCACCGCCGCCGCGTATCGTCGTCACCGGTGAAGGCGAGGCGGCGATAGCACCCGATCTGGCTCTGCTGACGCTCAGCGTCATGCGCGAAGCCAAGACGGCACGTGCAGCGCTCGATGCCAATAACGACGCCATGGCCGCAGTGATCGCTGCCATGAAATCGTCCGGCATCAAGGAGCGCGACCTGCAGACCGCGGGCATCCAGATCAATCCGCGCTATAATTACACCAATAAGCCCGAC
The DNA here is from genome assembly GCF_040323505.1 of Mesorhizobium sp. M0040. Classification (NCBI taxonomy): domain Bacteria; kingdom Pseudomonadati; phylum Pseudomonadota; class Alphaproteobacteria; order Hyphomicrobiales; family Phyllobacteriaceae; genus Mesorhizobium; species Mesorhizobium sp. M0040. Next base: position 51,469 of record NZ_JAMYVA010000035.1, on the reverse strand, counting down.
GGCAGCCAGGAGGCCGAGCTTGTCGCCTACCAGGTGACCAACACGCTTTCGGTGCGCATCCGCGACATCGACAAGACCGGCGACATTCTCGATAAGGCGGTGTCGCTCGGCGTCAACCAGGGCGGCGGCATCTCCTTCTCCAACGACGATCCGGCGGCAGCCGTCACCGAGGCGCGCAAGAAGGCCGTCGCCAATGCCACGGCCAAGGCCAAGACGCTGGCCGAAGCGGCCGGCGTCGGCATCGGCCGGGTCCTGGAAATCACCGACCAGAATTTCGCACCACCGCCGATGCCGATCAACGCCAAGGCATTCGATGCCGCCGGCGCGTCGGTCCCGGTGCAAGCCGGCGAAAATTCCTATACCGCACAGGTGACGGTGACTTTCGAATTGAAATGACCATCGCTTGCAGAATGAAAAACCCCGGAGGATCGATCCTCCGGGGTTTTTTTGAGCCGCGCTTTCCGTCCTGGCGGAAAGGGACTCCGCTACTCTACCGGCTGAAAAATCGCCGGCCGCAAAGCTCCGACGGGCTTAGCGATAGATGATCGGACAACCGCGCTCGTTGGCGAATACGATTACGACGCGGTCGCCATACTGGCGGCCGGCAACCTTGACCGTGCGGCGGTTGATGTCGATGATGCGGGCGCGGTGCAGGCCCATGCGTTCGGCCTTGTCGATGGCACGCTCCGGCGAACAGGACCGGCGCCAGCCGCCATGACGGCGGTGTTCGCGATAGTAACCATCATCTTCGTCGCCGGTATAGACGCCGACGCGTGGATCGTGGTTGTTGCCGAAGCCGAGATAGATGCTGTCAGCATGAGCGGGGATGGCAGCAAGCGTGCCAAGGCCGACAAGAGCCGAAAGAGCCGCCGTCTTGATGGTGTTGAACATTGTCTTCTCTCCTTGTTGAGGGTTTCCACCCGTTTTCGTCGAACCTATGGGAGGAGAATGCACCCGCCTGTCTGAATTTTTTGCGAACCGGCCATTCATCCCCCGTTCATGCGGCAAGAATGGGCCAGCCGTTAGTCTCTCCGTTTCTGGAACCGTTCTATGCAGGGCAGATGGGGAACGTACCCTTTTGCCATGGTTCCCGGTCTTCGTTACCGCAGGAATCCTAAGGCTCGTCCGCGAGCATATGGTCGAAATAGTCGTCCGGCTCGGCAAGATCGGTCTCGCTGGCGCTGACCCGGCCGCGCATCGAGATGCCGGCCTCGTGCACGGTCTCGTCGCTTCCAGACACCAGCCTGTGCCACCAATAGAGGTCGCGGCCCTCGGCGACCAGCCGGTAAGCGCAGGTCTTGGGCAGCCAGCTGATGGTGCGCACATTCTGCGGCGTCAGCCCGACGCAATCCGGAACACGCGCCAGCCGGTTGGCATAGTCGGAGCAGCGGCAGCTTCCAGCGTCGAATAGCCGGCAGCCGACGCTGGTCCAGTAGATCTCTCCGGTGTCCTCGTCTTCGAGTTTGGACAGGCAGCATTTGCCACAACCGTCGCAGAGTGATTCCCACTCGGCCCGGGTCATCGCCTCGAGCGTCTTGGTCTTCCAGAACGGCTTTTCCATCGTCGGCATGTGGCCCTCGGACGCGTCAAGGTCAAGCACGGCAACCGTGCACCCTCGTCCGAACCATACGCCGGGACCATACGCCGGAACATACGCCAGGACCATACGAATGACATGAAGTCGCCTTCAAAACGCCGGTCAATCGCCCTGTGCCACCGCTAGAACCTACAAACAGGAACCAAACATGGTTGCTGAAAGTTTGGGCAGGGATGGGACGCCACAAGGAGTGTTTATGATGAAACGCCAACCACGGATTCTGGCAGGCACAGCGCTTGGCCTGTTGATGGCGTCCGCGCCGCTAGGCGCGTTCCCGCTGCAAGGCAATGCCGCATTCAGCCCCGTGCAACGTACCGCAGCGCCGCTCATCCCAGTGCAATCGAGTTGCGCCGAGGGCGAGTCGGCGGAGGCCTGCGCGCAAAGCCAGCAGGCAGAGCAGCCCAGAAAGAAGAAGCGCGACCAGCAGCAGCAAACGGAATCCGCTCCGGCCGAGCAGGCGGCTCCAGCCGAGTCCGAGCAACCCCGCAAGAAGCGGCGCAATCAGCAGCAGCAAACAGAATCCGCTCCGGCCGAGCAGATCGCTCCAGCCGAGTCCGAGCAACCCCGCAAGAAGCGGCGCAATCAGCAGCAGCAAACAGAATCCGCTCCGGCCGAGCAGATCGCTCCGGCCGAGACCGAGCAACCCCGCAAGAAGCGGCGCAATCGGCAGCAGATCGAAGCGGCCCCATCGGAACAACCGGCCGAGCAGGCAGCGCCGGCAAACGACAACCAGCCCAACGTCAATCCGCGCAAGAAGAAGCAAAAACAGAACCAGCAGATCGAGGCTGCCCCGGCAGAACAGGCTCCGACTGTCGAGCCCGGACAAAAGCCGGGCAAGCGCAAGAAGCCTGCTGAATTGACCGGACCCGCCACGGAGGCGGAAGGCCAGCCGGCGCCGACCAATAAGGAAGCGACCCCACAGGCCCAACCGGCTCCGACCGAGCAGCCGGCCGCTCCCGTCCAGGGCGAACAGCCCCAGGACAAGATCAAGAAACGTGGCAAGAGGCCTGTCGGCGAACAGCCGGTGACAGGAGAGCAACAGCCCTCGACCGGCGAACAGCCTTCGACTGGCCAGGCCGCGCCTGTCCAGGGTGAAAATCCGGTCCAGGGTGAAGCCCAGGCCAATCCGAACGAGGCACCTGTTCTGGACAGCCAGAAGGATGTCTTGCGCAAGCGCAAGGGTGGCAAGGAGCGCGGCCAAAATGCCGGTAAGCAGCAGGGCAACCAGCCCGCCCAGCAGGGCGAGAACCAGGTGGAAGCCCCGAAGCCGGCTCCGGTCGAGGAGGGACCGCCACCTACCGACGACAAGGCGGCCCAGCAGGCGATCAAGCCTGAAAAGATCGTTCCGGTGACGGAGGAAAAGGGCAAGCGTGTCGAGCGTGCGCCGGACATCGAGGATGTTCGCCGCCGTCCGCGCCCCCAGGGCACCAACGTCGTCAGGGAATTCGGCGACCGCGTCATCCTACAGTTCAACAACCAGACGTTCGTCGAAAGCAGCGATGCCCCGCGCATGCATCGTGGCGCCAGGAATGTCTATTATGAGGACCTGTCGGGCGATCGCACCCGGGAAATCGTCGAGCGCGACAATGGTGTCCGGATCGTCACCATCCGCAACCGCTACGGCGACGTCATCCAGCGCTCACGCATCGCGCCCGACGGCCGTGAATATGTGCTGAGCTATGTCGACGAGCGGAACTATGACGATGATGCAGACTGGCGCGACCCGGGCGACGACCTGCCGCCGATGCGCCTTACCATCCCGCAAGAGGAATACATTCTGGATTCCGAAGAGGTCGAGGATCCGGACGACTACTACACCTTCCTCGAACGGCCGCCGGTCGAGAGGGTCCAGCGCCTCTATTCGATCGACGAGGTCAAGCGCTCGGCCCGCGTGCGCGACATCGCCCGCCGCATCGACCTCGACACGCTCAACTTCGAATTCGGTTCGGCCTCGATTTCCGACACCGAGGTCCAGAAGCTGGAGGGTGTTGCCAACGCCATGGACAAGCTGCTGAAGAAAAACCCGGCCGAGAGCTTCCTGATCGAGGGCCATACCGACGCTGTCGGCACACCGGAAGCGAACCTTGCTCTGTCCGACCGCCGCGCCGAGGCGGTCGCCGAAGCCTTGACCAACGCCTTTGGCATCCCGCCGGAGAACCTGACGACGCAGGGCTATGGCGAGGAGTATCTCAAGGTCAACACGTCGGGACCCAACCGCGAGAACCGCCGCGTCGCCATCCGCCGGATTACCCCCCTGGTGGCGCCGGTGGCCAGCGCCCAATAAACCGCAATGTGAACCGCGCGATTTGATCAACCATTGAATCGCGCGGTCATCAATCTTGAAACGCGCGGTTACCCATCCCAGATTCTGCAAAGGGCGTTCCCTGCCCTGTCCCGACTCCAGCGGGACACACGAGCCCCGCCGGTTCCCCTCCCCGGCGGGGTTTCGTTTTTTTGAAACCTTGCAAACCGCCGCAGCCTGCCCGAAATACGGCGCTCCGACAACGGAGCCCGAATCGCCGCATGAAGCGCCTCGAACTCGCCATCGAATCGATCATTCTCGCCTCGCGCTGGCTGCTGGTCGCCTTCTATCTCGGACTGGGTGCGGCACTTGCCATCTATGCCGTGTCCTTCGGCAAGAAGCTGTTCGAGTTCGTCTCCGTCGCCTTCACGCTCGATGACACCGACACCATCCTGAAAATACTCGGCCTCATCGATGCCGCGCTGGTCGCCTCACTGGTGGTGATGGTGATCATCTCGGGTTACGAAAACTTCGTCAGCCGCTTCGATGAAAATGACGGCAAGGTGCATTGGCTGGGCACGATCGATGTCGGCTCGCTGAAGGTCAAGGTCGCCTCGACAATCGTAGCGATCTCCTCGATCCACCTCTTGCAGGTGTTCCTGAACTCGGTCTCCTACACGACCGACCAGCTGATGTGGCTGACCATCATTCATCTGGCCTTCGTTCTGTCGGCACTGATGCTTGCCTATATCGACCGGCTGATGGGTCTTGGCAAAGCCAAGAAAGCCGAAGACTGAGCACGCGTCTGTGCCGGTCTTTAAGAGATATGCCTGTCAGCTAGATACTGTCCGTCAGTAGATACCTTTGATTTTGGTATCCGTCCGGCCGAACACCTCGTCCGGCACAAAAAAGTCGCCGGCGAGCGGGCCTGTCGCACCCGGCGCATAGGCCGAGAAATCGCTGACGCCCTCAGCGCGCAGCACTTCTTCGTCAATGTAGAAATTGCCGGTCGCCTCACGCGACGGCCTGACCAGGATGGCGTATGCCGCATCGGCCATGATGTCGGGCGAACGGCTCATCGCCGCCACCGTCGCCCCGCCCAGGAGGTTACGCACCGCCGCCGTGTCGATGGTCGAGATCGGCCATAGCGAATTGACCGCAATGCCGTCCCTGGCGAACTCGGCGCTCATGCCCAGCGTGCACATCGACATGCCGAACTTTGCCATCGTGTAGGCGACATGGTTCTTGAACCACTTGGCCTTCATGTCGAGCGGCGGCGCCAGATTCAAGATGTGAGGATTTTCCGCCAACCTCAAGTGCGGAATGCACATTTTGGAGACGAGAAAAGTGCCGCGCGTGTTGATCTGGTGCATCAGATCGTAGCGCTTCATATCGGTCTCCAGCGTGCCGGTGAGTTGGATGGCACTGGCGTTGTTGACGCAGATATCGATGCCGCCGAACCTCTCCACGGTCTTGGCGACCGCTTCGGCGACCTGTTCTTCATCCCGAATGTCGCATAGCACCGGCAGCGCCTTGCCGCCGGCCTGCTCGATCTCGTGCGCCGCTGTGTAGATCGTCCCGGGCAGCTTCGGATGCGGCTCGGCGGTCTTGGCCGCGATCGTCACATTGGCGCCATCGCGCGCGGCGCGCAGCGCAATCGCCAGCCCGATGCCGCGCGACCCGCCGGAGATGAAAAGCGTCTTTCCCTTGAGCGACATCCTTGCGCCTTCCTGCAACATGAAAGGCACGATCCTTGCGCGGCCGAGAACCGCCGCGCAAGGCCCAACACACCGGATGCGGGTTACGCTGCGTCGGCCTTGAGACAATCTGAACTAGACCAGCACCAGGCCCTGCCGCATGGCGATGGCAATCGCATCGGTGCGGTTGGCGGCACCGAGCTTCGTCAGGATCGCTGCGACATGGAACTTCGCCGTATGCACGGAGATGTTCAGCCGCCGCGCGATGACCTTGTTGGGGGCGCCCTCGGCCAGCAGCGCCAGCACCTCGCCTTCCCGCGGCGAAAGCGTCGGCCGGACGATATGCTCGTCAGTCGGTTCCTCTTCGAACCGGTCGCTGTCATGGAAGGTCAAATCGTGATGCCGATCGGATAGAGCATGGCTGTCGCGCGAAATCCGGTAGCCCGCAGCCGCGAGCCGCGCGGCGGCGGCGATCAGCAACTCGTCCGCTTGCACGGGCAGCACGGCAAACACTGTATCGGCCGGCCGTTCGCGGGCCGCTCGCGACGATAGCAGCACGCGAGGCATAGCCGCGTCGACGAGCCCGCCTTGTAGCCCATGATCATCGACGATGGCGACATCCGCCGCCTCACGCCCGTCGACTTCGCCGGCCAGAACCGGCCGCAGATCATCGGTCGCGGCGAGAACGACGGACAGACTTCGTGCGCGCTCGGCGTCACCGAGCGCGATCAGCACCGTCAGCCGTCTGCCAGCGACCTCACCGCTTACCATCTATCCCTCAGCTCAGTGGTTTTTCACCGATGGTCAGGGAAACCTCACGATTCTCGCCGCCGCGCACCACGCCGAGTGTCACCAAGGCACCGGCGCTGTCCGGCCCGAGCTTGCGGATCAGCTCGCGCGGGCCATGCACCGTCTCTGCGTTCCACGACACGATGATGTCGCCGAGACTGAGACCGGCTGATTTCGCCGGCCCGTTATCGTCGAGGCTCATCACCATGGCGCCCTGTGTATCACCATTGCGGACCGGATGCAGGCCGGCGCCAAGATAGCCGCGCGCCACATGACCCTTCTCGCGCAGCGTCGTGACTGCCCGCTCGATCGTTTCGTAAGGCATGACCAGCGCCCGCCGGCGTGGCCCGAACAGCAGCATGCCGATCAGTCCACCCTTGGCGTCGAGCACAGGGCCACCCTCGAAACGGCCGCCGGCATTGACGGCAAGGTTGATGCGCCGGTCGATCGTGCCGCCGCGCATTGAACGCCAGGCCGGGCCGACCTCGCCGACCGTGCCGAAGGTAGCGAGCGAGGTGCCGTCGCTATTGCCCGCCACGACCGCCAGGTTGCCCGGCCGCACCGCATCCGCCTTTACCAGTGACGGGGCGCCCGGCGCGCCGGCCGGTTTCAAAACGGCCGTGCCGGTGGACGGGTCGCGGCCGACCAGTTCCGCCTTGACGGCTTCGCCCGAAGAAAACGTCAGCTCGATCTCCTCGCCGGCCTCGACCGCCTCCTCGGCAGTGACGAAATAGCCGTCCCGCCAGTGGAAAGCAGTTGACGTCCGGTGGTGCGTCGCGAAGCTGGCCGTCGCTGGTGCCGCGGCTGCCGCGATGTCGGCAATGGCGTCGGAAAACGTGCTCAGATTGAAATCGCTCATGATTTATCTCCTGGGTTCTTCGTGACCCAGATATCGCCCGGCAGGGCGTTGGCGGATACTCGCCTGACGGCTAGTTGGGCATTTGACTGGCCATCTGGTCAGGTCGCGGCCGGTCCGGCCGCTCCGCACATATAGGCATTGTTCATCTTGTTCCAAACGGAGCCCTCGGATGGCCCTGCCCGCCCAGCAATTGCAATATGACGATGCCCTTCTCGATGCCTATTCGGCGACGGTCGCCGATGCCGTCGACCGCATCGGGCCCGCCGTCTGCCGCATCGAGCGCATCGGTGGCCCGGGTGGCCATGGCTCCGGCTTCGTCATCGCGCAGGACGGGCTGGTCGTCACCAACTTCCACGTCGTCGGCGATGCGCGCAGCGTGCGCGTGTCAATGCCGGACGGCGCCTCTAGGGAAGGCCGCGTGCTCGGCCGCGATCCCGACACCGACATTGCGCTGGTGCGCGCCGACGGCAACTTTGCCGATGTTGCGCCGCTTGGCGATTCCAAGCGTTTGAGGCGCGGCCAGATCGCCATTGCCATCGGCAATCCGCTCGGCTTCGAATGGACCGTCACCACTGGCGTCGTCTCGGCACTCGGCCGCTCGATGCGTGCCTCCACCGGCCGGCTGATCGACGATGTCATTCAGACCGACGCCGCGCTCAACCCCGGCAATTCCGGCGGACCGCTGGTGTCCTCGGCTGGCGAGGTGATCGGCGTTAACACCGCGATGATCCACGGTGCGCAAGGCATCGCCTTCGCGGTTGCCTCCAACACCGCCAATTTCGTCATCTCGGAAATCATCCGCTTCGGCCGTGTGCGCCGTGCCTTCATCGGCGTTTCCGCCGACACCACCAACCTGCCGCGCCGCGCAGCCCTTTTGTCGCAAGTATCGAGCAGCACGGCGGTGCGCCTGCGCACCGTCGAAAAGAACAGCCCGGCGGCCAAAGCCGGCCTCAGGGAAGGCGACATTATTGCCGCCATCGACGGCCGTCCGGTCACCGGCGTCGACGATCTGGTGCGCATGCTCGACGCCGAGCGAATCGGCCGCGAGACACTGTGCACGGTGGTGCGCCGCTCCGGCATTACTCAGGTCACCGTGATGCCGTTGGCGCGGGCGAGTTAGCGCGCCGCAACACCCTGCGCATATTGCGCCATAAATTCTGGGCTCGGCGGGATCGGCCTGATCACGTCGATCAGCACGCCGTTGGGATCCCTGGTGATGAAATGGCGCTGGCCGAAGGGTTCGTCGCGTAGCGTTCGCAGGATCGGCAGGCCAGCGGCGGTGATCCGCTTATAGATGGCATCCGGATCCCTGACCTCGAAATTGATCAGCAGGCCAGATGTGCGGCCCCGCCCTTCCTCCGGGATCGTCTCATGATCGCCCTGGACGATGCCGAGGTTGACGCGACGGTCTTCGGCCGAGCGCAGATGCACGTACCAGTCGGCCTCAAACAGCGGCTTGAAGCCGAAATGCGCAACATAAAAGGCTGCCGTGCCGGCAACGTCGCTCGTCATCAGCACCGGATAATAGCTCGTCGTCCTCATCTTTCCTTCTCCCGGCAAATAACATACAGTCTGCATGTAAATGGAAATAACATACAGGCTGCATGTATGCAACAAGGATCCGCTCGTCGCTCCAACCGTGATCGCACCGCCGCGACACGCGCCGAGCTCATCGCCGCGGCTCGCAAACTGTTCACCGAAAAGTCCTATGCCGAGACCGGCACACCCGAGATCGCCGCCGCTGCCGGCGTCACGCGCGGCGCGCTCTATCATCACTTTGCCGACAAGCAGGCGTTGTTTGCCGCTGTGGTCGAACAGGAGGCGCAAGCCGTCTCGGAAGAGATCGAACGCGCGTCGCCGCCTTCGCTATTTGCCCGCGATGCGCTGATTGCCGGCTCGGATGCCTATCTGGCTGCCATGCGTGCGCCCGGCCGTACGCGGCTCTTGCTGCTTGATGGCCCGGCCGTGCTCGGCCGCGCCGCCATGGATGCGATCGACAATCGCCATGGCAACCGTTCGCTGCGCGAAGGCCTTGTTGCCGCGATGCGCTCGCACTCCACGACGAGACTGCCTGTGGAAGCACTGACCGCTTTGCTCGCTGCCGCCTTCGACCGCGCAGCGCTCGCCATCGAAACTGGAGCATCGATCGAGGACTATCGCGCCGTTCTCATAGCGCTGATCGACGGCCTGTCTCCGGCTCCTCCTCAGGCACCTCACCCGGTTCGAACTCGTTGAAACAGCCTAGCTGGCGCTTGAGCTGGTCGATCAGCCAGGCGGCCGCCGGTTTTGGGCTGCGATCGGCGCGGTGCATGGCATAGAGCGGCGAGCGGACTTCGCTGTAAGGCTCGAGATCGAGTTCGACGAGCCGGCCGGTCGCCAGATCATCGGCAATCAGCCATCGCGGCAGCCCGCCCCAGCCCAGCCCCTCGCGCATCAGCACGTGCTTGGTGCGCACATCCGTCAGCCGCCAGGTGCGGTAGGCGAAGACGCCATAGTCACGCCCGCGCGTACGCTCGGACTGGTCCGAGACGACCAGTTGGATGTGTTCGCGGACATCCTCTAGCGCCACTGGTCTCGGCAGCAGCGCCAGGGGGTGATCAGGCGCTGCGGCTGGCACCAGGGAGAAGAAGCCGATGCGAAGCAGATTCACGTCCGTCTCACCCAGAAGCCCCCCGATGCCGAGATCGGCCTGTCCGCCGACAACATGATCGAGGATAAGGCCAAGCGAGCCGATATGCAGACGCAGCGTCACGGCCGGGAACTGCGCCTCGAATGCCTTTAGCACCCGAACCAGCACCGGCGACGGTAGCGTCACGTCGACCGACAGCGTAACTTCCGCCTCCAATCCCTGCCGGTATCCGTCGACACGCGAGCGGATGCGTTGCAGCACGCCGACCATGCGCCGCGCATCTTCCAGCGTCGCCTTGCCGACATCGGTCAGTTGCGGTTCACGCGTGCCCTCGCGCTCGAACAGCTTCAGCCCAAGCTGCGCTTCGAGGTTGGCGATGGCGTAGCTGATCACCGATTGCGCGCGATTCAATTTGCGCCCGGCGGCCGAGAAGCTGCCGGTCTCGGCCACCGCAACCAGGATCTGAAGTTGGTCAAGCGTCGGGTTCGGCTGCATCGTTCAATCCACAATTTAGATGGATAATATACAAAATATACCAGTTTTTCTAATGAGTCTGCGCACACATATCTGCCGGGAGATTTTGATCCAACCCTGGAGACCCTATTATGTCCATCCTTCTTGTCACATCGAGCCCGCGCGGCGCTGCCTCGCACTCGACCCGAATTGCTACTGAATTCGCTGAAAAGCTTGTTGCCGCCGATCCGTCGAACACGCTTGTCGTGCGCGACCTCGTCGCCAATCCGTTGCCGCACATCGATGCCGATTATGCGACCGGCATCTACACGCCGGCCGAAGCGCGCACCTCACGCCAGGCTGAAGTCGTTGGCGTCTCCGATGTCGTGCTGGATGAACTATTCGCGGCCGATACGGTGATTCTCGCCACCGGCTTCATCAACTTCAACATCTCCTCGACGCTGAAGTCCTGGGTCGATCACATTGCCCGTTCCGGCAAGAGCTTTGCCTATGGCGAGAACGGCCCCAAGGGGCTCGTCACCGGCAAGAAGGTCTACATCGTACTGGCTTCGGGCGGCATCTATTCCGAAGGTGCGGCCGTGCAGTTCGATCACGCCATTCCCTACCTGCGCAGCGTGCTTGGCTTCCTCGGCATGACCGATGTCGAGGTCATCCGCATCGAAGGGGTCGGCATGGGCGCCGATGCGGTGGCAGCAGCGCTGGCCAAGGCCTCGACCAAGGTCGACGCCATTGTGGCTGCGACCGGAAATGCCGAGCGCGTGGCCACCGCGGCATAAAGCGTCAGCATCGTCTGAATTGTACAAGGGCAGGCGCCGGCGCCTGCCCTTGTTGTCGTTGGCGACAACCTATTGTGGTGGGCCACACAACCGCCATTGGTTATTCCGCTTGTCTGCGCTATCGGTCGCGGATGTTCCTTTCCGTTGCCACAACGCACCGTCCGGCCACCGATCTCGGTTTCTTGCTGCACAAGCATCCGGATCGCCTGCACGAGACCGACCTGTCTTTCGGCAAGGCGTGGCTGTTCTATCCCGAGGCAACCGAAGACCGTTGCGAGGCTGCACTCCTGCTCGATGTCGATCCTGTGGGACTGGTGCGGGGCAAGGGCCAGCCAGAAGGCCTGCTCGACCAATATGTGAACGACCGGCCTTACGCAGCATCATCCTTCCTGTCGGTGGCGCTGAACAAAATGCTGCGGACGGCGATGACCGGTATATCGAAGGAGCGCCAGGAACTGGCCGACAGCGAACTGCCGCTGGAAGCCGTGGTTACTCCATTGCCAATGCGCGGCGGTGAGGTTCTGGTTCGAAGTTTGTTCGAACCCATGGGCTGGACAGTCGATCTGACGCCAATCGAAGGAAACGGGGGTGCTGCAGGCGAGCCCCGATATGGCCATCTGAAGCTGACTGGCACGGGCCGACTCAGCGCCTTGTTGAACCACCTCTATGTGCTGATCCCGGTGATGGACGATGCCAAGCATTATTGGGTCGGCGAAGCAGAGATCGACAAGCTGCTGTCCAAAGGCGAAGGCTGGCTGGAAAACCATCCGGCCAAAGACCTGATCGTGCGCCGCTATCTTGGCAATCGCAGGGCCTTGACCCGCATCGCCCTGGAGCGACTGGCTCCCGAGACGGCTGGCGAGGCACAACCTGCCGAGTTGCGCGTCACGCCCGAGGAAGCGCTTGAGACGCCTATCCGGCTCAACGATCTGCGCATGGACGCAGTTGTCCACGCCATTCGGGCGACGGGAGGAACCACGGTTGCGGACCTGGGATGCGGTGAAGGCAAGCTGCTCGACAGGCTGGTGCGCGAGCGATGGATCCACAAGCTGTTCGGTCTGGATCCGGCGGCGCGCGAACTGGAATGGGCCGCAAAGCGTCTCAAGCTGAACGAATTAGGCGGGCCGCCCGAGGGCCGGGTCACGCTGCTGCATGGATCGCTGACCTACCGGGACAGCCGTTGGGCCGCAGCCGACATCGCCGTTCTGGTCGAGGTCATCGAGCATCTCGACGAGGACAGGCTGCCCCTGGTCGAACGCATCGTTTTCGGTGAGACGGCGCCCAAATCCGTCATCGTGACCACTCCGAATGCGGACTACAACGCTCTGTTTCCAAGACTGGTCTCTGGCGCATTTCGCCATCCCGATCACCGTTTCGAATGGAGCCGGGCTCAGTTCCAAGCCTGGGCGGCCAAAATCGGCGAGATCTATGGCTATGCAGCCACCTTCAGCGGTATCGGAGCCGAGGACCCGACCCTCGGCGCCCCCACACAGATGGCGGTGTTCACCCGATGAGAGAACCCGATAAGACCAACCTCACCATTCCTGACTTCGCCCTCGTCGTGCTGATCGGCTCGACCGGATCGGGCAAGTCGACTTTCGCCGCCAAGCATTTCCTGACGACCGAGATTATCTCCTCGGACCAGTGCCGGGCGCTGATCTCCGACGACGAAACCGACCAGGACGTCTCTGCGGATGCCTTCGATCTGGTTCGCGAAATAGCCGGCAAACGGCTTAAACACCGCAGGCTGGCCGTCATCGACGCCACCAATGTGCGAGCCGCCGACCGCAAGGCCTGGATTGAGCTGGCGCGCAAGTGGCACGCTTTGCCCGTCGCCGTGGTCCTCGATCCAGGCGTCGAGGTGTGCGTCGCACGCAATGCGGTGCGAGCCGACCGGCAGTTCGGCGCCGGGGTCGCCCAGCGCATGACAACCGAGATCCGCAAGGGTCTTGGCGCCCTGCAACGCGAGGGCTTCCGCCAAGTCTGGAAGCTTACCAGCGAGGCCAGCATCGACGCGGCCGAGGTGTCGCGACAGCCGCTGTGGACCGATAAGCGCGACGACCATGGCCCGTTCGATATCATTGGCGACATCCACGGCTGTTCGGATGAGCTTCATATCCTGCTCGCTCGATTGGGCTACAGCATCGTCTGGTCTGAGCATCAGGGCGACCGAACGGTCACCGTGGTCCCACCAGAGGGCCGCAAGATCGTCTTTGTCGGCGACCTCGTCGATCGCGGCCCCAACTCGCCCGACGTGCTGCGCATTGCCATGAGCATGGTCGCGGCTGGAACCGCATACTGTGTCCAGGGCAACCATGAACGCAAACTCAGCCGCTGGCTAGAAGGCCGCAAGGTCACGGTCGCTCACGGCCTCCAGCAGACTGTCGATCAGCTAAATGCACAGGACCGAGGCCTGCGCGAGGCGCTGCCGGCCTTTCTCGACGGCCTGCGCAGCCATGTCTGGCTCGATGGCGGAGGCCTCGCCGTCGCCCATGCCGGCCTCAAGGAAGAGATGATCGGACGCGGTTCCGGCGCTGTGCGCGAGTTCGCTCTGTACGGCGAGACCACAGGCGAGACCGACGAGTTCGGGCTGCCCGTCCGCGCCGACTGGGCCGCGGCCTATCGTGGCAAGACGGCCATTATCTATGGACATACGCCCACGCTATCGGCCGAATGGGTCAACAACACCCTGTGCATCGACACCGGATGCGTATTCGGCGGCAAGCTGACGGCCTTGCGCTGGCCGGAACGCGAACTGGTCGAGGTGCCGGCAATCCAGACCTGGTCGGAGCCGATACGTCCGCTGGGCGGGTCCGGTCCCGGTAAATCGGCACAGGCCGACGCCGACGGCGTGCTCGATTATCAGGATGTCTCCGGTCGCCGTTGGATCGAGACCGGACTGAGGGGCCGGATTGTCGTGGCCGAGGAGAACGCGTCGGCAGCACTGGAGGTGATGAGCCGCTTCGCGCTCTCGCCGCAATGGCTGATCTATCTGCCGCCGACCATGTCGCCGTCCGAGACCAGCAGCCAGGACGGCTGGCTGGAACGTCCGGAGGATGCCTTCGCTTACTTCCGCGAGCGCGGCGTTGCGCAGATCGTGTGCGAGGAGAAGCACATGGGTTCGCGGGCAGTGATCGCGCTCTGCCGGAACGCGCAGGCGGCACGCAGCCGCTTCGGGGTCCCTGGCGACGAAACCGGCGCAATCTGGACCCGCACCGGACGGTCCCTTTTTCAATGACAGTGCCATGACGGAGGACCTGCTCGCCCGTCTTCGCACCGAGGTCGACGCGGCGGATCTGTGGAAGGAATTGAACAGCGACTGGCTGCTGCTGGACTCCGAGATAATGCCTTGGTCGGCCAAGGCCGGCAGTCTGATCGAAAGCCAGTATGCGCCTGTGGCCACATCCTCTGCCGCCGGTCTCAAGGCCAGCAGCGAGGCGCTGGCCCGTGCGATGGCGCGCGGCGTCGATGCAGCCGGCCTGAACGCACGCCTTGAAGACCGGGCCGTCCGCGCAGCCAAATACGCCACCGCCTGGGCGCCCTACGTATGGCCAGTTTCGGGCGTCGAGGACCTTAAGGCCGCGCCTTTCCACCTGCTGGCCAGCGAAGGACGTGTTTGGTTTGACCAGGACCATGTCTGGCACATGTCGCTCGCGGACCGTCTGGCTGCCCGTGGCGGCGTGGTCACGCCGACTCGATGGCGTATGGTTGATCTGGCCGACGGCAGCGCGTGTGCCGAGGCCGTCGCCTGGTGGGAAGCGCTGACTGGCTCAGGCGGCGAAGGCATGGTGGTCAAACCACGCGACTTCGTCAGCCGTGGCAAGAAGGGGCTCATCCAGCCGGCGCTGAAGGTCCGCGGCCCGGAATATTTGCGCATCATCTATGGTCCCGAATATGACGCGCCCGACAATCTCGTCCGCCTCCGAGAACGCGGCCTGGCCGGCAAGCGCAGCCTGGCGCTCAGAGAGTTCGCGCTTGGCCACGAAGCGCTAACGCGATTTGTCGCCAAGCAGCCGCTGCGCCGGGTTCACGAGTGTGTCTTCGCCGTGCTGGCGTTGGAAAGCGAGCCAATCGACCCAAGGCTGTAGTAGCCGATCTATCCGAATATCTTCTCGCCTTGCTCGTCGACCAGCTGGATGCCCTTTTTGATCGAGATGTCGACAGCGTCATCAAGCCCGGCAAAGCGGTCGGCGCGGATGAATTTGTGCTCCTTCATCACGCCGTCGATCTCCTTCGAAACCACGCCGCAGGTCTGGTACTGGCCCTCCGCCTTGTAGGGCGTGGCGCTGATCAAAAATCCCTTGTGCTCGATCTGCTTTGCCGGCGCCGCTGTCTTTGGCTCGGCGGCTTCGTTGCCTCCGCCGAAAAGACGCTTCAGAAAAGACATGGGGTATCCTCCAACGGCAATCATCCTGCACCACATAGCGCGGTGCAGGATGATTTTCAGTACCGGTCCTTGGCCGAGCGGGCAAGGGCCGCAGCTTGCTTGGCAGCCAGAGATCAGTGGCGCGACAACGCTTCCAAGGCCTCTGCGGCAGCTTCCAATATGCTGATTGCCTCGGCCTGCTTTGCTTCAGGCGCATCGACGATCTCGCCGAGCGCGGCGCGCAGCCGGTGGCGCACCGCACGAAACTCGTCGCGCTTTTCCGAGCGGCCGCGACCGCGCCGGCCGCCGTCCTCGCCTTCATCGTTCCAGCCGAACCAGTCGCGCGCCTTCGCCATCTTGCGGCCGAAGCGCTCGAGGTGGTCGAGCACGTGGTCGATCATCTCGCGATTTTCGTTGAGATGCGCCTGCCCCGCCTCGGTGATCGAAAACACCTTCTTGTTGCCTTCCGGCGCAGAAACGGCGTAGCCGGCCTCCTCCAGGAAGGTCAGCGTCGGATAGACCACGCCGGGGCTCGGGCTGTAGACGCCGCTGGTGCGCTCCTCCAGTGCCTTGATGATGTCGTAACCGTGCCGCGGCGCCTCGGCCAGCAGCGAAAGCGTGATCAGCTTGAGATCGCCGTCGGCCAGCATACGGCCGGCGCGGAACATGTCGCCCGGCCCGCCGCGTCCGCCGCCTCTCATGCCATGCCCGAACGGGCCAAAGCCGCCGCCGCGTCCGCCGAACTTGCCGGCCATATGCATGAAGACGCGCTCGGCGCGTTCGCCGAAACGATGATGGCTGAAATGATTGTCTTTGTGCATTGTCTGCTCCTTGAGTTATGTCTTACGATATATCTCAACTAAGTGCCCGCCACGGTCGAGTCAAGATATATCTTACGATGTATCTGAAAATGGCACCAGCAGGATTGATTTCGCCAGCGAGGGCAGCTAGAGGGTGCATGAGGGCCGAAGGCCGCTCCGTAAGCGTCTGACGTGAAGCAACGCATCCACCCCGGTCGTTCCGGGCAGTTACGCCGACAATACCGGCGAATGGATGCAAGGCGACGAACCGGATGCTTCAGGGAAATCCAAATGACCATGAAAACCCCGCGCAGCAAGCTGCCTGCGCGCTATGCCGCCGTGCTCGGCCCGCTGGTGCTGTCGTTGCTGATGACGTTCATCGTGTCGTTCATCTCGACACTGAAAAGCCTTGGCTTCCAGCCCGACATGCTGGCCACTTGGCTGACGGCTTGGGGCCTGTCCTGGCTGGTGGCCTTTCCGACGCTGCTGCTGGTGCTGCCGGCGGTGCGCCGTATCGTTGGCTGGCTTTGCGAGCCCGTGGCTCGATAGCAGGGCACGCGAAAGGCCTGGAAACAATCTCCGGACCTTTCGGTGCGGAGCGAATAATACCCGTTACCAGCGGCCTTTGCGCCGGTTCCAGGCATAGAGCAGATCGGCAAAGCGATCATAGCCATAGCGCGTCAACGGCAGTGCGCCGGGATTGCCGAACAGCGTTGCGAGCCAGCCTTCGCCGGGCGTCGTCCGCCATACAGCAATGGCAACATCGGCGCCGGCCAGCAATTTGCCGTCGGCGTCGATCGCATACAGCCGGCGCCGGATGTCCTCCAGCCCGATGCCGTATCCGGCCAGCGCCGCCGGTTCGGCATTGATGTCGCGAAATTCGATCCGCCCGGCCTTGACCGCCTCGATCAGTCGCCGCTTCTGCCGGCTGATACCGGCATCGCAGACCGGACAGCGCGTATTGTACCAGACAGTCAGCAGAGGCTTGGCCATGTTTCGAAACGGCACCAGAGGACACGCACGGATTATCCGAGAAATGCCGTTGCGCCGCAACGTGACACGATACCGGCGGAATGGCCGGTTTCGCTGATCCAGGTCGCCCAAAGGGTACGCAGCGGTTTTACGATAACGACATGCATAAAAAGAAGAGCTTAAAGCGCGTCGCAAGGGCCGTTCAGCGCGACGCGCTTCAGGAGCAGCGGCTCACCCGAGCGAGGTGATGATCTCGCGATAGGCATCCTCCGGGAAAGCCTTGAGCGTCCGAGTCCTGACGTTGCCAGCCGTCGCCAGCATTAACGAGAAACGAGCCAAGACGGCATCGTCGGGCGCTTCGAGCACCGCCACCATGTCGCAATCCCCCATGGTGAGATAAAATGCCTTGAATGATCCGCCCATGTCTCCCAGCATCTTCTTGGCGGCATCGAGCCGCTTCGGCGACTCGCGCACGTTTTTGGCGCCTTGTTCCGTCCAGTTGATCAGCACGATGTAAGTTGTCATGGCACACCTCCCTCCGGGGCCACGGAGCACGGCGTCAACCGCCGGGGCGGGCATCCGGGTTTGTCGCCCAGAAATGCATCCGATACGAAATTATCCTCCCGCAAGCCGCAGGCCGCAAGAGCGATAGCGTCGAATAGCCGATCGCCTATGCACAAACGAAAAAGGGCGCCGACGGCGCCCTTTGAATCCCTAACCCTTGTCGGCCTCAGCTGTCGAGGAAGCTTCTGAGCTTGCGCGACCGGCTCGGGTGCTTGAGCTTGCGCAGCGCCTTGGCTTCGATCTGGCGGATGCGCTCGCGGGTGACCGAGAATTGCTGGCCGACCTCTTCAAGCGTGTGGTCGGTGTTCATGCCGATGCCGAAGCGCATTCTGAGCACGCGCTCTTCGCGCGGCGTCAGCGAGGCCAATACGCGCGTCGTCGTCTCGCGCAAATTGGCCTGGATCGCTGCGTCGATCGGCAGGATCGCCATCTTGTCCTCGATGAAGTCGCCGAGATGCGAATCCTCCTCGTCGCCGACCGGCGTTTCGAGCGAGATCGGCTCCTTGGCGATCTTCAGCACCTTGCGCACTTTTTCCAGCGGCATGGCGAGCTTTTCCGCCAGTTCTTCCGGCGTTGGCTCACGGCCGATCTCATGCAGCATCTGGCGCGAGGTGCGCACGATCTTGTTGATCGTTTCGATCATGTGCACCGGAATGCGGATGGTGCGCGCCTGGTCGGCGATCGAACGGGTGATCGCCTGCCGGATCCACCACGTCGCGTAGGTCGAGAACTTGTAGCCGCGGCGGTATTCGAATTTGTCGACCGCCTTCATCAGGCCGATATTGCCTTCCTGGATCAGGTCGAGGAACTGCAGGCCGCGATTGGTGTATTTCTTGGCGATGGAGATGACGAGGCGCAGATTGGCCTCGACCATTTCCTTCTTGGCGATCGCGGCTTCGCGCTCGCCCTTCTGCACCTGGTTGACGATCTTGCGGAATTCCTGGATCGAAATCGCCGTCTCGGTGGCGAGGTTCTGGATCTCGGCGCGCAGGTCGCGGATGGCGTCCTTCTCGTTCTTGGTGAATTCCTTCCAGCCGCGCGAAGTCAAATTGCCGATCGAGCGGGTCCAGTTCGGATCGAGCTCCGAGCCCTGATATTCCTTGAGGAATTCCTCGCGGCGCACACCATAGCTTTCGGCCAGCCGCAACAGCTTGCCTTCGTTCTGCACCAGGCGCTTGTTGATGTCGTAGAGCTGCTCGACCAGCGCCTCGATGCGCGCCGTGTTCAAGGACAGCGACTTCACCGCCTTGATCAGTTGGTCCTTCAATTCCTTCAGCCGGCGGTCCTGGCTGGGCGACAGCGTGCCCGCGGCGGCCAGCCGGTTCTCGACCTGCTGGTCCTGCAGCTTGCGCAGTTTCTTGTAGGTGTCGGCAATGACGTCGAGCGTCTCCATCACCTGCGGGCGCAGTTCCGCTTCCATCGCCGCCAGCGACAGGCTCGCCTCGTCATCGTCTTCCTCGTCGTCGTCCACCAGGCCACGGGTGTCGCCGCCGACATTGGTGATGTCGTCCTCGTCCTCGCGCGAACGGCGCGACTTTTCCTCGGTCTTGGCTTCCTCGATACGCTCGACAACCGGCGCCTGCTTGGCCTCCGGCCCGGCATAGGTCGCCTCGAGGTCGATGATCTCGCGCAGCAGGATCTTCGATTCGTTGAGCTCGTCACGCCAGATGATGATGGCCTGGAAAGTCAGCGGGCTTTCGCACAGGCCCGCGATCATCGTCTCGCGGCCGGCCTCGATGCGCTTGGCGATCGCGATTTCGCCCTCGCGCGACAGAAGCTCGACTGAGCCCATCTCGCGCAGATACATGCGGACCGGATCGTCGGTTCGGTCGGTCGGCTCTTTCTTGGTCGTGGTGGCGGCGACGGCGGTGCCGGTCTGCTCGGCGAGCTCGTTGGCGTCTTCCTCGGCATCAGCGGCGGTGTCGGCGGCTTCGGGCTCCTCGCCCTGCTCGTCGTCCTCGACCACGTTGATGCCCATGTCGGAAAGCATGGCCATCGTGTCCTCGATCTGCTCGGAGGTCACTTCCTCCGAGGGCAGCACCGAATTCAGCTCGTCCATGGTGACATAACCGCGCTTCTTGGCGGCCTTGATCATCTTCTTGACAGCATCGTCGGAAAGGTCGAGCAGAGGGCCATCGGTCGCGGCCTCGCGTTCGGTCTCGACTTCTTCCTTTTCTTTTGTCGCCATAGTCTTTATCTTCTCCAAGCGGCTGAGTATCAAAGCCGCGTAAGCTGCCGGTCCGGTCAAATTGGATGCGCTCCTTCCAGAACGCGCTTTACCGGGCCAGTAACTGCATCTCTCGTTAAGTCCAGATTAACCCTGATATCTGTGGCAAGCTGACTGCCTGTCCAGTGATCAGTACCTTACATCGCTGCATTCCCGTCGATGCCGGGGCGGGTTAACGTTTCGAATCGACCTGATTCCGCCATTCTGCCGGAAGGTCAAGCGCCTCTCGCATGATTCGCATGAAAAAAGCGAATCAATTACCCGACTTAGAGCACCGCACGCTTGATTCAACGCGCAAGCACGTCCTTACATTTCAGTCTTCTGGAGGCTTCGATCTAAACGCGCCCAGCTCTGCCCGACGATACGCCAAACCCTTCGATTAGCGCTTCCGTTGCCTGCACATCACGAAATTGCGCCTGGATTTCGACCAGGTGCCGGTAATTTTCGTCCGTGGGATCGCTGGCGAGCGCTGCTTCCGCCTGCTTCAGCTCCTTATGTAAGGTGCGCGCGCTGCGCTGCAAGTGGAGAGCTTGGCTGAACGCGTCGCGAGCATCGTCGAGTGCTGCCGTTTCCAGCGCCGGCCATTGCCGCGCACGTTTGATCAGCGCCACCGCGCGCTGCCAGATCTCACCGCAGCCGGCCCGCTCGATCGTCGCGATTACAGCCTCGCGGTTGTTGGCCATATCGTGCGCCATGGCGTCGAGGATGGCCGCATGCAGCCGCTTCAGATCGGAATTGGCGAGATCGAGGAACTCGACGTGGGCGAAATTCTCGTCGATCAGCACGGGATGGTTGACGAGGGCCGCAATGATCGTCGCCTCGCGCACCGACATGCCCTCGCCGCCGCGTTTGACCAGCGCCGAGCGGCCGAGGCTTTCGGTGATCGCGGTGCGCCCACCGGCATTGCCGCCACGTGCAAACTGTCCGCCGGGTGCTGAGACCCTGCCCGGGAAGCGCTCACCGGGCCGTCCGTCCTGACGTCCCTGGCGTCCGGGCTGGGTCCCGAAGAAGCTCTGCACGCGCTCGCGCATTTCCTGCTGGTAGTGGTAACGAAGGCTCTCGTCGCGGATGCGGCTGGTCAGTTCGCGTAGCGTCTTTTCGAGCTCCGCCCGCCGTTCCGGCGTGTCGAAGATGCCGCCGGCGGTCTCGCGCATCCACAAGAGGTCGGCCAGCGGCCGTGCCTCGGAAAGCACGGCGCGGAACGCATCCGGCCCGTCACCCTTGACCAGATCGTCGGGATCCTTGCCCTCCGGCAGCAGGGCGAAGCGCACGGAGCGGCCTGCCTGGACCGCCGGCAGCGCCATGTCGGCGGCGCGCCACGCTGCCTTCAACCCGGCCTGGTCGCCGTCGAAGCACAGCACCGGCTCGCCAGCCATGCGCCATAGAAGTTCGAGCTGGTTTTCAGTCAACGCGGTGCCGAGCGGCGCCACCACGTTTTCGAAGCCGGCCTGCGCCAGCGCGATCACATCCATGTAGCCCTCTACGGCAATAACCGTGCCGCCCTTGGCCAGCGCCCCCTTTCCCAGTGCTTGCCGCGCACGGGCGAAATTGTAGAGCACGTTGCCTTTGTGGAAGAGCTCCGTATCGGGCGAGTTCATATATTTGGCCAGCGCATCCGGCGCCAGTGCCCGCCCTCCGAAGGCGATGATCTTGCCCCTGGAATCCGGGATCGGGAACATGATGCGGTCGCGGAACCAATCGTAGGAAACCGGGACGTCGTCGCCATGGCGCACCAGCCCGCACGCCTCGATGTCGGCCTTGGGGACACCCTTGGCGGCAAGATGCTCCTTCAGCGCATTGCGGCTGTCGGGGGCATAGCCGAGGCGGAAAGACTGCTGCGTCGCCGGTGTCAGCCCCCGGTCGCGCAGATAGGCGCGGGCCTTTGCCCCTTCCGGTCCCTGCAGCCGTTCCTGGAAGAACGCCGTCGCCATCTCCATGACGTCAGTCAGGCTGGCACGTTCCTTTTCGCGCCGCTCCTCCTGGGCATCGCGAACCGGCATCGGCACGCCGGCCATGTCGGCGATCTTCTCGACCGCTTCAGGAAAGCTCATCCCGTCAAGTTCGGTCAGGAACTTGAAATGGTCACCCGAAACCGAGCAGCCGAAGCAATGGTAGCGGCCCTTCTTGTCCTCGCAGTGGAAGGACGGGCTCTTCTCGCCATGGAAGGGACAGCACGCCCAATAGTCGCCGCGCGGCGCGTTAGTCTTCTTCCTGTCCCACGCGACGCGCTGGCCGATCACCGAAGAAATCGGCACGCGGTCGCGGATCTCGTCGAGGAAAGCAGGCGGAAAGCGCATGGGGGACAGCTCGTTTGGCCTCCATATAATCACACGGGCGAAGCCCGACGACTCCTAATGGCGATCATACCCGGTTTTCACAGGCCAAAAAGAGAAGGCGGCCCGCGGGCCGCCTTCTCGATCTAAACCGACGCAGCGCGGTCAGCCGTTCCGGGCTCACTGCGCGGCGATGGCGCCGAAGATCAGGCCGGAGAGAACGCTGACCAGCAGATAGTCATTGCCGACCCGGATCCACTCCTGGCCGGGACCCGGACGGCGCAGGCCATAGTGGCGATAATCGCGGATCGGCTGGTGACGCTTCCAGCTGGAATATCTCTGGCCGTTGCGCCAATGGCTGCGCTTCACGACGATCTTCTTCTTCACTACGACACGCTTGTTTACGTCGATATGCTTGTTCACGTCGACATGCCTGCCGGGCCTTTGCCAGTCGACCTGGCTGTAGTTCGACTGCGGCGCGTTTGGTGTGTTCAGAGGTGCAGCCTGGCCCTGCAAGGCGGTTGCAGCCAGCATCGAGAAGGCAATGGCGGAAAGAACGATGCGTTTCATGGCGGGTACTCCTTGGTTGTCGATGCCTACGGAATAGAGCCGGAAGGATGAACCGAAACTGAACACAGAGATTACGCTTTCGTAATGATTTCTTACATTTAGAACGATTAATTCAGCGCTACCTTTAAAGCGGCCGTCCGAGAATGGACGCATGACCCGCCGCAACTCCGCAGTCTATGCAACCATTTTGTCAGCCATCCATTTCCGACACGCTCCGTCGCGTGCCAACAGGCGTCGGAACCGGGCAAAATTTATTATTCGGCTAAAATAAATCGGAGTAATGTCAACCTCTGCAATGTCCACGATTCGCGCCCACTTTTTCACCCTTGACGTCACGGCGCCCGCGTCGCTGGCATCTGTTGGGTTGCGGGGTCGGGCATGAGTGGCTCTGTCGTTTTGCTGCACCTTGCCGGTGCGGTCGCATTGATGCTGTTTGCCACCCGTTTGGTGAAGACCGGCGTCGAGCGCGCCTATGGCGATGTGCTGCGCCACAAACTGCGCGCCACAATGCGCAATCCGTTCATGGCGGTTCTGGCCGGCTGCGGCCTGGCTGTCGCGCTGCAAAGCTCGACCGCCGTCACCTTGCTGGTCGGCTCATTCGCCGGCTCCGGTATTGTCAGCGGCATGTCGGGCCAGCTTGCGGTGCGCGGCGCCGAGATCGGCTCGGCACTGGTGGTCAAGCTGCTCACCTTCGATCTGTCGCTGCTGGTGCCGATCTGCCTGGTCGCCGGCACCGTCATGTTCATGGCCACCGAGCGGCGCGACTGGCGCCAGTTCGGCCGCATCCTGGTCGGCGTCGGCCTGCTGCTTCTGTCGCTGGAGATGATCGGCCAGGCGTCGGAGCCACTGCGCCAGAGTACGCTGATGCCGCTCATCGTCGATTACTTCTCCGGCGATCCGGTCACCGCCTATCTTCTGGCGGCGTTGGTCACCTGGCTGTTCCATTCCTCGATCGCCGCGGTGCTGCTGATGGTGACGCTGGCCGGCCGCGGCTTCATCCCGCCCGAACTCGGCATCGTGCTGGTGCTCGGTGTCAATCTCGGCTCTTCGATCATCGCGCCGCTTCTAACCCGCAACGCAGAACCCGGCGTTCGTATCGTGCCGATCGGCAATCTCCTGATGCGCGGCATGGGTTCGCTGATCATGCTGATCCTGTTCCTGACGTTCAAGCCGCTGGTCGCCTTCTTGGGCAGCACGGTGCCCGAGCAGATCGTCAATGCCCACATCGTCTTCAACATCCTGATCCTGATCGCCGGCCTACCGCTGGCGAGCCTGGTCTATCGCGCCTCGGAAAGGATCGTGGCGTTGGGCACCAAGCCCCAGGCCGCCAACGCGCTCGACGTCGTCGAGCTTTCGGCGCTCAACGAAAGTGCGCTCGATGTGCCGAGCCAGGCATTGGCCAACGCCACCCGCGAGGTGGTGCGGGTCTGCGAAACGGTCGAGATCATGCTGAAACGGATCATCGAGCTCTATGAGAGCGCCGATGCCGACAAGATCGGCGCGTTGGCCGCACTCGACGACCGTGTCGACAGGAAGCACGCTGCGATCAAGCTCTATCTGGCCAAGGTCACCAAGAACCCGTTGAGCGAGGACGAGGCGCTGCGTTGCCAGGAGCTGATCGGCGCCTGCGTCAAGCTGGAGCAGGTCGGCGACATCATCGTGCGCAACATGCTGGTCCACGTGAAGAAGAAATTCGAGCGCGGGCTGGAGTTCACGCCGGAAGGATGGCGTGAGCTTTGCGCCTTCCATGCCTTGGTGCTTGCCAATGCCAGGCTTGCCTTCAACGTGCTGGTGTCCCGCGATCCGGAGACCGCTCGCCAGTTGGTGCTGGAAAAGGACCGGCTGCGCGACCGCGAGAAGGAAACCAGCCAGAGCCATTTCGTGCGGCTGCGCGACGGCACCACCAAGAGCGTCGAGACCAGCTCCATTCATCTAGACACCATTCGGGACCTCAAGCAGATCAACTCGCTGCTCGCCTCGATGGCCTATCCCGTGCTTGAGGAGCGCGGCCTGCTCACCGGTTCGCGGCTGAAGGCTGGATAGATTGCGTCCACAGGCCGGGTAGCTTCAGAACATCGCCTATGAAAATTGCTGTGGGCCAATGCGCAAAAATTATCTTTGCGCCACCTCCTGTCTGTCGGCTAAAGATCGCCGCATCTACCGGAAGGAAAGTCGATGGACACCCATTCCCGCAGCTTCGCCAAAGCGCTTTCCTGGCGCGTCACCGGCACCATCGACACGATGATCATTTCGCTCGTCGTGACCGGAAGCATCAAGCTCGCCGCGGCCATCGGCCTGACCGAGGTCGTCACCAAGTCGCTGCTCTACTATCTTCACGAGCGAGCGTGGCTGAAAATTCCTTATGGAAGGAAGGCAGCCGCCTAGCTCTTGCCTCCGCGGCGGGCGCCCGACCGGCGATCAAGAAAAGCTAAAGCGGCGTCGACAATTTCTGGATTGCCCGCTGCCCTGATCCGTGGTTTGAGGCCACCTTATCCGAGGATCGCCTTTCCGCCATGCTCCCCCTCATTGCCCTGTTCATTGCCGCCTTCGCCTTCGGCACCACCGAATTCGTCATCGCCGGCGTGCTGCCGCAGGTGGCGGAGGGCCTTGGCGTCGCGATCCCGACCGCCGGCTATCTCGTTTCCGGCTATGCCGGCGGCATTGCAGTCGGCGGCCCGCTGCTGGCGCTCGCCACCAAAAGGTTCTCCCGCAAGGCCCTGCTGCTTGGACTGACTGCAGCCTTCACCATCGGCCAGGCCGCCTGCGCGCTGGCGCCCGACTTCGCCTCGATGCTGCTGTTGCGGATAGCGGTGGCCGTGGCGCATGGCGCCTATTTCGGCGTTGCCATGGTGGTGGCCGTCGGCCTCGTGCGCGAAGACCAGCGCGGCATGGCGGTGGCGCTGATCCTGTCCGGCCTCACCGTATCGAACGTAATCGGCGTTCCGGCCGGCACGGCAATCGGCAACATCTGGGGATGGCGTGCGACATTCTGGGTGATGTGCGCGCTCGGTGTGGTGGCCTTCACGGCAATCGGCGCCCTGCTGCCGCGCAAGACGGGATCGTCGAGCCCGTCGGCGAGCCTTGGAAGCGAGGTCCGCGTGCTCGCACGCCAGCAGGTCTGGACCTCGCTCATTATTATGCTGATGCTGATGATCGGCCAGTTCGGCCTGTTCACCTACATCACGCCGACGCTGCTTGAGGTCACAGGCCTCGACGAGAAATGGATACCTTGGGTGCTCTTGCTTAATGGGGTCGGCGCAACGATCGGCGTCTTCGTCGGCGGGCGGCTCGCCGACTGGAAGCTGATGCCGTCGCTCATCGCCATGCTTTTCGTACAGGCGGCAATGCTCGCCTTGATCTACGCTGTCAGCCCTTACCCGCTGCCGATGGTGATAGCGATCTTCGTCTGGGGCGGCCTCAACTTTGCCATCGGCACGCCGATCCAGACCCGCATCCTGACCTGGACCGCGGACGCCTCCAACCTTGCCTCGTCGCTCATCCCGTCGGGCTTCAATGTCGGCATCGCGCTCGCCGCATCGCTCGGCGCGGCGATGCTCAATGCCGGCTATGGCTATCGCAGCCTGCCGGTGGTTGGCGCGATCGCCATGCTGGTCGCGGTCGCGGTTGCGCTTGCCTCGCATGTCTGGGAATGGCGAAGCCGGGCTGCGCCGCCGCTGCCGGCTGCCGCCGAATAGGGCTACAGATCGATCCGGTAGCGCAGGCTTTCCGCGCCGCCATAGGCGGCGTCCTCGAAGAAACGCCCGACGAGCCGGCCGCCATTGGCCAGAACGACCTTCTGCGAGGGCACATTGTGAGGCTTGCAGGTGATTTCGACGAAGGGCAGGCCAACCGCCCTCGCCTCCACCAGCATCAGCCGCAGCGCCTCGGTCGCATAGCCGCGTCCCCGTTTCCACGGCACCACCGCATAGCCGATGTGGCCGAGTACATGCGACGGCAGCGCCGCGGTGCCGTGCTGCCAGCGCAGGCCGATTGAGCCTGCGACTTCCCCGTCCCAGATCCAGCGCCGGAATCCGGGCAGCCGCGGCACCGTCGAACCGTCGGGCAAGGTGATCGGCGGTCCCTTGCCGTCGGAATCGTCGAGATCGCCAAGGAAAGTCGCTGGATCCTTTTCGATAGCCGCAAGCTGCTCGCGCGTCGCGTCGAGCAGCCGCACATTGTCCGGCGACCAGCCGCGCTCGAGGGCCGCCTTGTAGGACGGCAGGTGTTCAAGCGCCGGTTTGACGAGTTCGATCACGGGCGCGAGCTTTTGGCTGCCGGATTGCGGGCGCGACGGCAAGGGCCTTCGGCAGCTTACTGAAGCAGGCTCTTGACGATGCCGCTCGCCTTGGAAAAATCCATCTGACCGGCGTATTTCTCCTTGAGCGCCGCCATCACCTTGCCCATATCCTTGACGCCGCTAGCGCCGGTCTCGGCGATGGCGGAACGGACGGCGCTTTCCGTCTCGGCCTGACCCAGTTGCGTCGGCAGGAAGTCGCGGATGATGGCCATCTCGTCGCGCTCCTGCGCTGCAAGCTCCGGCCGCTTGCCGTCATCGAACGCCTTGGCCGATTCTTCGCGCTGCTTCACCATCTTGGCCAGGATCTGCAGGATTTCGTCGTCGCTGGCCGGCTCCTTGCCGGCGCCGCGATTGGCGATGTCGCGATCATGAATGGCCGCCTGGATCAGCCGCAATGTCGGCAGCCGGCGCTTGTCCTGCGCCTTCATCGCACTCTTCAGGGATTCGGCGATTTTGCCTCGCATGGTGCTTTCTCCTTCGAATGCCGCGGACAATAGTCGTGCCGATAGCTCAAGGCAAACTCGATAGCGTCCTGCAAACCGCTGATATTATTCGACGAAATAAATCCAGGCACGCACGGCGCGGCATCATTGACCGCCTTGGCGCCTTCCCCTATGTACTGGGCCTTGCATGAATTGAATTCTAGTGCACGTCGCCCAAAAATGCGTAGCGGTTTTGGGCAACGACAGGCACAAATGAAAACTTGGCGCGCCGAGGCTGTGAGATCGCCGCTTCGCGCCTTTTGTTGCGCCGACTGAGGGCGCAACCTTTAGGAGTGCCGCCATGGCAACGATGACAGCCGCGTCGCCCCCCCCTTGGGCCAGCGAGAGACCGACAGCCCTGCTGGTGCTGGCCGACGGCACTGTCATAGAGGGCCGCGGTCTGGGCGCCACCGGCTCCGCCGTCGCCGAGGTCTGCTTCAACACCGCGCTGACCGGCTACCAGGAGATACTCACCGACCCATCCTATGCCGGCCAGATCGTCACTTTCACCTTTCCGCATATCGGCAATATCGGCACCAATGACGAAGACATCGAGGACCTCAACCCGCTGGCCCGCGCCGGCGCCGTCGGCGCCGTGTTCAAGGCCGATGTCACCAACCCGTCGAATTACCGCGCCGGAACCGGTCTCGACCAGTGGCTGAAGAAGCGCGGCATCGTCGCACTTTCGGGCATCGACACGCGGGCGCTGACCGCGCTGATCCGCGAAAAGGGCATGCCCAATGCCGTCATCGCGCACGCGCCCGACGGTATCTTCGACGTCGATGACCTCAAGCGCCGCGCCGCCGCATGGTCAGGGCTTATCGGGCTTGATCTCGCCAAGGAGGTGACCTCCGGCCAGTCATCGGTCTGGCGCGAGACGCCCTGGGTCTGGAACGAGGGCTTTGGCGAACAGGCTGATCCGTCGATGCACGTCGTTGCCGTCGACTACGGCGTCAAGCGCAACATATTGCGCCTGCTGGCCGGCCTCGGCGCCAAGGTCACTGTGGTGCCGGCAAAAACCGGCGCCGAGGAGATCCTGGCGATGCGGCCCGACGGCATTTTTCTATCCAACGGCCCCGGCGATCCGGAAGCCACCGGCGACTACGCCGTTCCGGTCATCCAGGATCTGTTGAAGACCGAAATCCCGCTTTTCGGCATCTGCCTCGGCCACCAGATGCTGGCGCTGGCGCTGGGCGGCAAGACCGCAAAAATGCATCAGGGCCACCACGGCGCCAATCATCCTGTCAAGGACCACACCACCGGCAAGGTCGAGATCGTCTCGATGAACCATGGCTTTGCCGTCGACGCCGACTCATTGCCGAGCGGCGTCGAGGAAACGCATGTCTCGCTGTTCGACGGTTCGAATTGCGGCATTGCGCTCACCGGCAGGCCGGTCTTCTCGGTCCAGCATCATCCCGAAGCCTCGCCCGGCCCGCAGGATTCGCACTATCTGTTTCGCCGCTTCGTCAATCTCATCCGCGAAAAGCGCGGCGAGCCGGCACTGGCCGAGCGTGTTTAGCGCATGCGCAAAAACGGATTTGATTGACGGCGCCGGCCGGGCTCCCGGCGCCGATCAAGCCCCGTCCGTCACCGCTTCCTGCGCGTGCATGCGTTTGACTTCCTTCGGCGTCGGCTTGGCCACCCTGGTGACGAAGACGACGAGCGCCAGCGTGAGGAAAATCGCGCCGAGCAGATACGGGGCACCGCCGAAAGCTACGGGCGCGCTCGGCCCCGTGAACCAGGAAAAGATCGCCGTATAAAGCAGCGGTGTGATGATCGAGGTGATCGAGAAGATCGAGGTCATTGCGCCCTGGAGTTCGCCCTGGGCGGAAGGTGGCACCTTGGCGGCCGCAAGGCTTCTGAGCGGCGGGTCGGCCAACGCCTCGAGACATCCGACGACGATCACTGCATAGATCATCCAGCCTTGTGACGCGAAGGCGTAGCCGAAGGCGCTGAGTGCGGTAAATGCCAGACCGATTACCGCCGTCTTCCACTCGCCAAGCTTAGGGATCACGCGCGGCAGGACTGTCGCCATGACGATCGCCCCGCACAGGCCGAAGGCGCCGAGCGAGAAGCCGATCTGTTGTTCGCTCCAGCCATAGCGATAACTGGAGACGAACGACCAGACCGCAGGATACATCATGTGCCCCAGCGTCATCAGAAAGAAGACAAGTCCGATCCAGCCGATACCTTCGTAGTTGCGCATCTGGACGAGCGTGCCGACCGGGTTCGCGCGTTTCCACTCGAAGCGGCGACGGTGCTTGTTATCAAGTGTTTCCGGCAACAGAAACAGCGCGATCAGAAAGTTTGCGAAAGCAAGCCCGGCAGCGAAATAGAACGGCACACGCGGCCCGAACGTGCCGAGCAACCCGCCCAGAACCGGCCCTATGACGAAGCCGACGCCGAAAGCAATGCCGAGCAGCCCGAAATTCTTCGCACGA
The DNA here is from genome assembly GCF_040323505.1 of Mesorhizobium sp. M0040. Classification (NCBI taxonomy): domain Bacteria; kingdom Pseudomonadati; phylum Pseudomonadota; class Alphaproteobacteria; order Hyphomicrobiales; family Phyllobacteriaceae; genus Mesorhizobium; species Mesorhizobium sp. M0040. The sequence continues at coordinate 21,414 of NZ_JAMYVA010000035.1, read as the reverse complement.
TTTTCGTCGGTCGAGATATCGGCAATGAACGCCGATGTCGTGGAATAACTGGCGCCGGAAATGCCGGCCAGCACGCGGCCGATGAACAGCATCGGATAGGACCAGGCGATAGCGCAGACCAGATTGTCGATAGCGAACGTCAGCACCGAGGCAAGCAGGATAGGCCGCCGTCCGAACCGGTCGCTCAACCCACCCATCACTGGTGCGAAAACGAACTGCATCGCCGCATAGACGAAGAACAGCCAGCCGCCCTCGATAGCCGCCTCACTGATGCCGACGCCGGTCAATTCCCTGAGATAGGCCGGCAGCACCGGCATGATGATGCCGAAGCCGATGATGTCGAGCAGCAGGGTGGTGAAAACAAGCGCAAGGCCCCGCCTGGCGGTTTTGGGGTCTATCATGATGGTATCTCCTCGGGCCGCCCGAGCGAACGGGAACACACCTTATAGGCGAGCACATCGCTGGGAACAATGAGGGAACGGGCAGAGTGCTTTCATCCTGACATCCCCTGACTGCGATCCAGTCTCTCGGATTACGAGAAAACCGGCGGCTCAGATCGGGTTGTTGAACGTGTCGCAGTCCGAAAGCTTGCCGTTCTGGAAGCCTCGCGCCAGCCAGGTCTGCCGCTGCTGCGACGTGCCGTGGTTGAAGCTTTCCGGCACGACGTAGCCCTGCATCTTCTTCTGCAGCGTGTCGTCGCCGATCTGCTTGGCGGCGTTCAGTGCCTCCGCCATGTCGCCCTGCTCCAAAATGCCCTTCTGGCCGGTGAAATGTGCCCAAATGCCGGCAAAGCAGTCGGCCTGGAGCTCGACCTGCACCGACATGTGGTTGGCGTCCGCTTCGCCCATGCTCTGCCGCATCTGGTTGAATTTGGGCAGGATGCCGACCAGGTTCTGCACGTGATGGCCGACCTCATGCGCGATCACATAGGCCTGTGCGAAATCGCCCGAGGCACCGAACTGCTGATCGAGCTGCTGGAAGAAGGTGGTATCGAGATAGACCTTGCGATCGTTGGGACAGTAGAATGGTCCGGCCGCTGACGAGGCAGAACCGCAGGCGGAGCGAATCTGGCCGCTGAACAGGACCAGTTTTGGATCTTGATAGGTCAGGCCCTCGGACTGGAAAATACCAGTCCAGGTATCCTCGGTCTCGGCCAGCACGGTCGACACGAACTGCTTCATCTCGTCGGATGCCGGCGCACCGGTGCCGCCGCCTTGCTCGCCGCTATTGTCGGTGATCTGGCCGCCGCCGGGCTGCAAGCCGCTGTTATCGAGGATCTGACTCGGGTCGAAGCCGAAATACCACCCTGCCAGGAAAATCAATCCTACGATGATAATGCCCGACATGCCGCCGCCGCCGGCGCGACCGCCGATCGGGATGCGAAACTGCCCCGGCCCGCCGCCAAGCCCGCCGCTCTGGCCGCGCTCGTCCTCGACATTGTCACTCTGACGACGGCCCTTCCAGAGCATGGCAACCCCCGTGATGCAATTTTCCGGCCGATCGGGCCGTGTCCCGGTTCGATCGGACACGACAACAATTATCTCAACGGTTACGCCAAGTCACAGTATTTTTCGTGCGAACAAGCAATGCTTGCTGACGCTTGCCTGCTCTGGCCGAGACATCGCAAGGTCTGTGCCGTTCACCCTGCTCGTGGGAAGCGAGTCGCGCGAAGAGATACGCTGGCCGTGCTTTTCAGCGGGCGGCGATTATTGCCTTGCGAAAGGCTTCGAGCGTCTCGGCGCTGACATGATGCTCGATGCCCTCGGCGTCGATGCGCGCCGTCTCGGCGCTGACCCCGAGCGAGCGCAGGAAGGCCTCGACCGTCTGGTGGCGAATGCGGCTCTGTTCCGCAACCTTGCGGCCGGCATCGGTCAGGAACACGCCGCGATAAGGCTTCCGGGAGACCAGCCCGTCGGCGCACAGCCGCGTCAGCATTTTCGCCACCGTCGGCTGAGCGACGCCGAGCCGTGCCGCGATATCGACCTGGCGCGCCTCGTTGCCATCCTCGATCAGGTCGGCGATGAGCTCGACATAATCCTCGACCAGCGCGCTGCGGCGCGCTTCACGCGTCTGCCTGAAGCCTTCCGAGTGGATTTCTGCGTCAGGCAGCGGCTTTTCGCGAGGAACCGGTCTTTTCTTCAGCGCCAATACGCGCTCCTCCCGGCAGTTTGAATCGACATTGCGGTCATAACACGGAACCCTATTGGTTCTGGCCGTTTATTTCCATTCGGTGGCCGGCGCAACCGGCGTTCACTGCCGTTCCGGCCGCACGGCCAAGCGGCCACAAGAAAAAGCTCAGACAATGAAATATAGCATATTGCATAATGTTCAGCCTTGGCATAGATAAGGAGACAACATCGATCGTTCCAGTGGAAAGCCATTTCATGTCGGAAGCCGAAGCCACCTCAGCCCCCCGGTCCATGTGGCGATTTGCCCGCCCGGAGGACGACGAGCAGCCCAGCCTTCGCGAAGTCAACGCAACGATCGCGGTGCCGCACTCGGGGATCTGGCTTCGCCGGCTGTTCGCCTTCATGGGGCCGGGCTACATGGTTTCGGTCGGCTATATGGATCCGGGCAATTGGGCGACCGACCTCGCTGGCGGGGCCCAATTCGGCTACACGCTGCTTTTCATCATCATGTTGTCGAACCTGATGGCGATCCTGCTGCAGGCACTCGCCGCCCGGCTCGGCATCGCCACCGGCCGCGACCTTGCGCAGGCGTGCCGCGCCTATTATCCGCGACCGGTCAATTTCATGCTTTGGGTCGCTTGCGAATTGGCCATCATCGCCTGCGACCTGGCCGAGGTCATTGGCACGGCGATCGCCTTGCAACTGCTGTTCGGGATTCCGCTGATCGGCGGCGCCATTATCACCGCGCTCGATGCCTTCCTGCTGCTGCTGCTGATGAACAAGGGCTTCCGTTTTCTCGAGGCCTTCATCATAGCGCTTTTGATTATCATCTTCGGCTGCTTCGCCATTCAGATCTTTGCCGCCGCCCCGCCGGTCGGCTCCATCCTGCACGCGATGTTCGTGCCGTCGTCCGAGATCGTCACCAATCCGGCCATGCTCTACATCGCCATCGGCATCATCGGCGCCACGGTGATGCCGCACAATCTCTATCTGCATTCCTCGATCGTGCAGACCCGCGCCTATGAGCGCACCGATCGCGGTAAGCGCGACGCCATCAAATGGGCGACGACCGACTCGACCATCGCGCTGATACTGGCGTTGTTCGTCAATGCTTCCATCCTGATCGTGTCGGTGGTGGCGTTCCACGGCACCGGTCATCATGACGTTGCCGAGATCGGCCAGGCCTTCGAGCTTCTGTCGCCGCTGCTTGGCCTCGGCATCGCTTCCATCCTGTTTGCCGTAGCGCTGCTCGCCTCCGGCCTGAACTCGACGGTGACGGCGACGCTCGCCGGCCAGATCGTGATGGAAGGGTTCTTGCGGCTGCGCATCCCGCAATGGGCGCGCCGCCTGCTGACGCGCGGCATCGCCATCATCCCGGTGGTGGTGGTCACCGCGCTCTATGGCGAGAAGGGAACCGGCCAGTTGCTGGTCTTCAGCCAGGTAATCCTGTCGATGCAGCTCCCCTTCGCTGTCGTACCGCTGGTGCAGTTCGTCTCGGACAAGCGCAAGATGGGCAATTTCGCCATTTCCCGCGCTGTTGCCGTGCTGGCCTGGGTGGTCGCCGGGCTCATCCTGGTGCTCAACTTCAAGCTGCTCTACGATACGGTCGTCGGTCTGGGCTGAGCGTTTCTCTTCTCCAAGCCGACGCAACCAGGTCGGCAGTCATCCGCCCTTCCAACCCTGGAAATTTGCCGGCCGCTGTCGGATAAATGTCCGTTCGCCCGTCCTTGGCTCGAACTCCGGCCATGACGGCACGGATCAGGGAAAGGGAGCTCCAATGAGGAAGATCATCGCCGCAACATTCGTCAGCCTCGACGGCGTCATGCAGGCGCCCGGCGGCCCGCAAGAGGACCCTGTCGGCGGCTTCAAATTCGGCGGCTGGACGTTTCACTACTGGGACGATGTGATGGGCGCCGCGATGGGCGAGACGTTTTCAAAACCGTTCGCGCTGCTTCTCGGCCGCAAGACTTACGACATCTTCGCCGCCCACTGGCCTTATCAGAAGAATGATCCGATCGCCGACAGCTTCAACGCCGTCACCAAATATGTGGCGACGCACAGGCCGGATTCGCTGTCCTGGCAAAACAGCCAGCCGCTCGGCAGCGATGTCGTGGCGACGTTGCGCCGGATGAAGCAGGAGGACGGCCCCGACCTGCTCATTCAGGGATCGAGCGAGCTGATCCAGACCTTGCTCGCCAATGACCTGATCGACGAGATCAGCTTGCTGATCTTCCCGCTGGTGCTGGGCAAGGGCAAAAAACTGTTCGGCAGCGGCACGATACCTGCCGCCTTCAAGCTGACCCGTTCGCAGGCATCGACCACCGGCGTCCTCATGGCGAGCTATGAACGCTCCGGCGAGATCAAGACCGGGTCATTTGCCACGGAGCAGCCGTCCGAAGCCGAGATCGAGCGGCGCAAGAACTGGAAGTAGATGCCGCGGGGCGATCAAGGACGGCTGAACACTGGCCGTCCTTTTTGCTGTTTTTAAGCCGCCTCTCGTCGCCCTGCCAACCCATCGCGGAGGTGGCCCGCGAATGCCAGTGCAGCCGGCGCGACGTCGTGCTTCGGCAAATGCAGATTGATCGAAAAATTCGGCAATGACGGCAGCTCCGGATCGTTGGCCAAAATGTCGAGGTCGACAGGCACGGTCGACGCCAACCAGGTGGTGACGGCCAAGTCCGAACGCACCGTCGCCGTCGTCGCGTCGATGCTGCCGTTTTCGAATACGGTGCGCCATTCCAGCCCATGCTCGTTAAGCGCCTCCAGCACCACCGGGCGGAACGCACAGGTCTCGGCGACCATCGAAACCGGCAAGGGCCGCTTGCCGCGGGCGGCGCCGCCTTTGGCGCCGACCCAGACCAGCCGGTCGACAACAAGGCATTCGCCGGCCGACCGACCGATCGGCTCCTCGATCACCGCGAGCTCTATCGTGCCGGTCGCCAAGGCTGCGGCCAACTCTGGCGACGAAGCACAGACAAGCGAGATCTCGACCTGCGGATAGGCCTCGGCATAGGCCTTCAGCACCGGCGCAAGCAAGGTGCCGACAAGGTCGTACGGCACCCCGAGCCGCACCTGACCGGCAACCGCATCGCCCGCCATCTCCGCCAGGATCTCGTCATTGAGGGAAAGCAGGCGCTTGCCCTTGCCGAACAATCGCTCGCCGGAGCGGGTCAATCGCAATCCGCGCCGATCGCGATCGAACAGGCTGCAGCCGAGAACCTCTTCCAAACGCTTGATCTGCTGGCTGACGGCACCTTGCGTCAAATGCAGCGCGTTGGCCGCCGCCGTCATGCTGGCCTTATCGGCAACGGTGACGAAGGTTCGGATCAGGGCAGTATCGAGATTGCGGAGCATTCGGCTATTATATTTGCTAATACAGATCATAGCAAACATTGCATTTACTGATGAGCCAAACAGCCTACCGTGCAGGCTTCAAAGGAAGCAGCATGTTTGAAACCGTCCTTCCCCTCGTCCTGTTCGCGCTGGTCTCAACCTCAACGCCCGGCATGGCCACGACCTTATCGACGGCGTCCGGCGCGCAGTTCGGCTTTCGCCGCTCTATCCCGCTGATGGCCGGGAGTGCGGCCGGCCTGGCCACGGTGGCTGCGGCAGGTGCTGCCGGGCTCGCCGGTCTGCTGGCCGCCGCTCCTTCGCTGCAACTGGCAATGAAAATGGCCGGTACCCTCTATCTGACGTGGCTTGCCCTCAAAATCGGCCGCAGTGGTCCGCCCAATCTCGACGTGGCCATGGCAAAGCCGAACAGCTTTTTGGGCGGCGCCGGCCTGCAATGGATGAACCCAAAGGGCTGGGCCATGGGGCTGGGAGCGGCGGCATCCTTTGCCGCGCTCGCCAACGGGCCGCTGCAACTCGCCTTGCTGCTCGGCACGGTCTTCGGCCTTGCAGCGGCCCTATCGCTGGCGGCGTGGTGCGTGGCGGGCACGCTGCTCGCCCGGTTGCTGCGAACCGAGCGGCAGTGGCGCATGCTCAACATCATGCTTGGCCTGCTGCTGGCCGCCTCGATCATCCCGATGTGGCGGACAGCGTAAGATCAGTTATTTCAGGCAGCGTAGCGTGCCGCCGGCTTGCCGGCCAGCAGGCTGCCGAAGAAACCTTGCCGCGCACCAAGATAGGATTCCAACCCAGCCGGATCGGAGAGCCCGGGCGCGGTGACGGTTTCGCCCTTGGCCAGGCCGACAAGCGCTGCATCGACCAGATCGTCGGCAGTCATAACGATCTCTGCCGGCAGGTCGGCAATATCGCTTCCGGCAACTTCCCAGAACTCGGTCCGCGTAGCCCCCGGCAGCACGACCTGTATGGCGACCTTGCTGTCGGCGACTTCCCGCTGCAAGGCCTCGGTGAAGTTGACGACATAAGCCTTTGTGCCGCTGTAGATGCCGCCGAACGAGGTGTCGAAGGCCAGCACCGACGCGATGTTAACGATGGCACCGCGGTTGCGCGCCAGCAGCTCCGGCAGGACCGCGCGGGTCAAACGAGTCAAAGCCACGACATTGACCTTGATCATGCGCTCGGCCACATCAGCGTCGGCCGTTGCCACCATCTGCGCGCCGCCAAGGCCGGCATTGTTGACCAGCAGCGTCACGCTGTCGTCGGTTGATATCGCCTGCTCGACCCGTCGCAGATCGCCGTCGTCGGCCAGGTCGGCGCTGATGACGCCGACCTTGATGCCATACGCGTAGCGGAGCCTCTCCGCCAATTCCTCCAACCGATCGGCGCGCCGCGCCACCAGCACCAGATCATAACCTAGGCCGGCGAGCCGGTCGGCATAGACCGCGCCGATGCCGGACGAGGCGCCGGTGACGACCGCTGTACCTTTGTCCTGATTGCTCATTGTCTTGCTCCTTCTGGTTCGATTCCAAATGCCAGTGCCGCACGGCAACACACCCTGCTTCGACTGGCACACGAATTATTGGCATATGCCACTATTTGAACGTAGGCATATGCCACCATCTTGTCAATCCGGGGAGCAAGGACTATTTCTGGTTTGCATCGAGGGGTCCCTTCCGGTCCCTCATCGGAAATCCGCCAATGTCCCAAACCACCCTGCCCGGCCTGGCGCTTTGCAATAACGCCATGCTGCGCCGCGCGACGCGGAAACTCGGCCAGTTCTATGACGATGTGCTGGCCCCATCGGGTCTGAAGGCCACGCAGCAGGGCCTGCTTTATCAAATCCACGTCGGCAACGAACCGACGATGGGTGCCATTGCCGCGGCCCTCGTCATGGACCTGTCGGCCCTCGGTCATACGCTGAAGCCGCTGATCCGCGACGGTTATGTCGAGACCTTCGCCGACCCTGCCGACCGCCGCATCAGGCGCGTCAGGCTGACACCGCAGGGCCGGACCAAGCTCGAAGAAGCCCTGAAGCTGTGGCAAGTCGCTCAGCAGCGCTTCGAGGAGATGTTTGGCAAAGAGCAGGCGGCAAGCCTGCGAGCGGCGCTGGACGAAATCGCCGCGCTGGATTTTGACGCACCGCCGGCCGCGACTTGAACTATCGGCGGCCGGCAGCCAAGCTCCACTGACAGCCTTATTCGGCCGGCATCGCCACCGGTCGCGCCGCCAGGTGGCCCGCCAGCACGACGCCCAGACCGACGATCGGGAATGCCGCCGCGACCACGCCGAGGTCGGCCGGTGCGCCATAGCGCAGCACCGCGGCGCCGACCACGGCGCCCAGTGCCACGCCGAGATAGAGCGCCGAAGCGTTCAGCGACAGCACGATTGGCGCGGCATCGGGCGCCAGCTTGATGATGCGGCTGGCCTGCGCCGGCGGGAATGCCCAGCCGACGATGCCCCACGGCACCATCATGGCCATCAATGCCGGCCCGGCGATCTCGCGCGGCAGGAACATCGGGATCAGCGAAAACGTGACCAGCATCGCGGCACTCAGCGCCAGCGACCAGCAGACGGTGCGCGTCGCGCCGAAACGGTCGGCGGCCTGACCGCCGCCGATATTGCCGATGACCGCGCCAACGCCGAAAGCGAGCAGCATTCCGGGAAGCGCGATCGGGTTCAGTCCGCCGCCTTCGATCGCCAGCGGCGCGACAAAGGCAAAGACGGTGAAGGCGCCGATCAGAGCCAGGATGGTCGTCACCAGGATAGGCATGACGCCGGGGCGAAGTGCCGCTGCCAGCCGCATCCGGAGCGGCAGCCTGGTGCCGACGATGCCGCGCGGCAGCCGATACCACAGGATCGCGCCGGCGAGCGCACCAAGGCCGGCAATGGCAAAGAAGGTGCCGCGCCAGCCGGCAACCGTCGCAACGAGCGCGCCGAGCGGTGCTCCGACCGCGACCGCAACCGTAGTGCCGCCGACGACCACGGCAATGGCGCGGGCGCGGTGATGATCGTCGACAAGCGCAACGGCCGTTCCCTGTGCGGTCGCCGCGAACAAGCCTGACGACAGCGCCATGACGATGCGCGCGATCAACAGCAATTCGAAGGAGGAGCTTAGCGCCGCGGCGACGTTGCCCAACACGAAGAACACCAGCGTCCACAGGATGACGCGGCGCCGGTCCCATTCGCCGGTCAGCGTTGCCAGGATCGGCGTGCCGATCGCATAGGCGAGCGCAAACGCGGTGATCAGCGTGCCGGCGAGCGGAACGGAGATGGCGGCATCCTTTGCAATGTCGGGCAAAAGGCTGGAGATGACGAAACCTTCGGTCGAAATCGTGAACGATCCGAGCGCAAGCCAGATGAGGCGCTTATCCATGGCAATTTCCTTAGTTCAAAGGTTATTGAACAATTGGACATAACAGGGCATGATGTCAACAAAGCCGCTGCAAAATAGCCGAACCATCCTGACAGCCCGGTGTCAGGACGGGGCGACGGGACGAAACTATGTGTCCATTAGCCACGAGAGGAGATGCGTTGAAATCGGCTCCGAATGTGCTTAATTCCTGGGCATGACCTTGCCCCATCCCACCGCCGACCAGATCAGCCTGCCGAACGTGCTTGCCGTGCTCGGCGACCCGACGCGACTGGCCATCGTGCGCTATCTCGCCAGCAAAGAGGGCGTGCCGCTGAATTGCAGCCGGTTCCTCGATCTCTGCTCGAAGACCAATCTGAGCTACCATTTGGCCAAGCTGCGTGAGGCCGGCGTCACCCGCACCGAGGCGGTTGGAACCAGCCGGCTGATCACGCTGCGCCGTGACGATCTCGACCGCCGCTTCCCGGGCCTGCTCGACAGTGTTATTGCCGCGGCCGGCGACGCATCGTTGCCGGCGGTCGGCGGCCACGAGATCGAAGTCCGCGCCTGAACGACCCGAAGCTGGGTTCCGCTCTCGCCCGCCTCGCGAGGCGAGCAAAGTAGCTTCACCCGCCCTCCAGCCATTCCAATTAACGGAGCCTGCCATGCGCATTGCCGTCCTCGCCGACATCCACGGCAATGTCCTGGCGCTCGACGCCGTGCTCACTGATCTGCGGCAGCGCGGCGGCGCCGACCTCATCGTCAATCTCGGCGATTGCGTTTCCGGCCCGCTCTGGCCGCGCGAGACCATGGAGCGGCTCGAGACGCTCGACCTGCCGACGGTGCGCGGCAACCACGACCGCCGCGTTGCCCGCGACACCGCCGACGAGACCATGTGGCCGTCCGACCGCTACGCGCAGGAACGGCTGACCGCAGGCCAACGCGAGGCGCTATTTGCGCTGCCCCTCACGCTGGAAGTCGCGCCCGGCGTGATCGCCTTCCATGCCCGGCCCGACCACGACGAAAAATACCTGACTGACGCGATCGTCGACGGCTGGCTGGTGCGCGCGCCGCTGGTCGCAATCGAGCGGCGCCTCGGCGCGATCGATCCCGCCTGCCGCATCATGCTTTGCGGCCACAGCCATCGCAGCGAGCTGGTCCGCATTCCCGGCGGTCCGGTCATCTTCAACCCGGGCAGCATCGGCTGCCCCGCCTATGACGATTCGACCCCGCCGGCGCATGTCTCCGAACAGGGTTCGCCGCACGCCCGCTACGGCATCGTCGACTTGCATCCCGATCGTTTCGAATCCATCGCCGTCGACTATGACCGTGAGGCGGCGGCGTATCAGGCCGAGCAGGCGGGACGGCCCGAATGGGCTCACGCGCTGCGCACCGGCTTCATGCCGGGCTGAGCTTGCTCATCCCAGGTTGAGCTTGCTCATCCCAGGCTGAGCTTGCTCATGCCTAGCTGAACGGATGACCGCCTTCGAGCGGCAGAAGTCGCGACCGGTCCAATCTTCAGTCGTCAGACGCCGATCGCTTCGATCGCTTGGCAGGACGTCGGGCGCTGGCCGCCGAAGTCTTGGACGTCGAAGTCTTGGACGTCGAAGTCTTGGTCGCCGAAGGCTTTGGCCGTGACGTCTTGGGCGCTAGTTGCGTTGGGTTGAAAGTCTGTGCTGGGGCGGATTCGGAACCGGCCCGAATGTCGGCGTCGCGCACCTGCTGGCCAAAGTTCAGGCCGGTCAGCTCTTCAATCTCGGCCACCGTCGAAAGGAACTCCGATACCCTGGCAATTTCAAGCGGGTCATCGAATGCCTCGGCACGCTCGCCGAACGCTTCGGGCATCACTTCCAAAACCGGCTTCTGGTCCGCCAGCAGCGCGATGGCGCGCAGGCCAGCTTGATCGGACCACAGCGCGATCTTCCAGAACTTCAGCGGAACATGGCTGTCGAAGCGGTAGGGAGGATCGTCCTCGCCGAACACTGGCCCGGCAAACACCGTGACACGGCCCCGCGTCGTATAGGCGTTGCGCAGCACATAGGTTTCTACCGCGCGCCATCTCAACTTCCCTTTGGAGCCGGGATGGTTAAGCGAGCTTCCTTGATTGAAGAAGCCGACTTGCGGCGCAGCATTGGTATAAAAGAACGTGTCGCGTTCTGCCGCGACCGCCTCCTGATCGACGCCCCATGCGGGGTCGCCGCGAAGTGTAATATGGCCCTTCTGGAACATTCGAGCGATTCGTTCCTTGGATTTTGCGACGGGAAATCCAGGCACATTCTGGCTCAAATAGAATTCCTGGTTCATCTGCTCGCCAAGGTCGATGCGGCGATCGGGCCGGAAAGCATCGCTGGCTTCCGAACCGGAAATCGACTCCACCCCCAATTCGACAAGCGACGGGTTGTCGATGACCGTCTTGTCCTCACGATTGACCGCCTTGGTGCGGGATCCATCGATATTGCAGGCGGTGACGAAGGCAAGCCTGCGATCGGCGTTCATCAAGATCGAAAAATGATGGTAGCGCAATTCGTGTGGGTCCTCTCCCGGTTTGGCAAGAAGGTTTTTGGCCAACCGGTAGGGTGAATTGGCAACCGTCGGCATTGCCAGGACAAAGCCCGGTATGAAGCCGGGCTCATACCCTCCACGATCATCGAAATCCTCTGTTTTCCAACCCGCGGCCTCGGCGATGGCCACCTTCCCGGGTTCGCTTGCCGGGCCTTTGCCGTCGTTTCGTCTCGCATCGCCTCCGTCGCGGTCGATCAGCGGCGCCCGGACATTTATCTCGACGGGAAAAGTCCAGGTGACCGAGCCATCGGCACTGTGTCTCGTCGCCGGCGGATTGCGATCCGGTTCCGGCCGCTGCACCGGCTTGTCCGGCACATCTTCGCGAATATCGGCGTTCAGCCGAACTGTCTCGTCCATCATGCGCGGCATGCCGGCCCAAATCGCCAGAGCTTGCGAAACCGCCGATGCCGAGGAGCCCGGCAGCTTGGACTTTCTAGCACCCAGATGGTCAACGATGGCGCTGATCCGTATGCCTTCGTTGATCTCGCGCGCGAGCGCATAGCCACCTATGCCCGTCACCTCGTGGAACGGGCCGGCCCAATGGTGCAGGGCGATAGGTTCCCATTCATTGTTGAAGACCGGGGAGCCGGACGAACCCTGTTCGGTATCGGCGACATAGTGCAGCACTTGCACCGTTTCGTCGCGGGCCACCAGCCGGTTTTCACGCAACACCAGTTCCTTGAAGCGGCCATCGGGATGCTGAACGATGTTGGCGATTTCGCCGAGCATATGCTTGTCGCGCGCATCCGACAGCGAGATAAAACCGAACTCCCCCAGTTCCTTTGGGCCGGAACGCCGCTCGCCGACCCCGATCAGCGTATAGTCCAGACCCTCTATGCTATCGCTCACGAAACAGGATTCAGGATCGAACAGGAACGTCGTCGGCGTGCGCACGGCATTCGCACCGTCCTGTTCATAATCGAACTGGACCTGGAAGCGCCGGGAATCCGCCGGCGACGAAATCACATGGTTGTTTGTGAGGAACAGCCTTGGCCCGACCAGAAAACCCGATCCTTGTGGATTGCCGTTGAGAAAGGCAACGCGGCCAACCGCATCGGCAGCACGGCGCCCACGCTCGAGGAATGCGACCCCGATGAAATCGAGCGTTGGGCCGAGAATTGCCTCCGGCCCTGGCTGCTTGGCGGCGGCCTTTCTTTCCCCGGCAGACCTCATGTCGATCGCTGCCGATATCATCTCCGCTTCGGTGCGGCTGAGCGACGCCTTTACCTGCAACCTGTCGAGGCGCCTGGAGAGGGTCTGTTCGGCGGCCAGCGGATTGCCGTTGGCGATGTGACCAAGTGAAGCCTCAATCTCGGCGCGCGTTTTCTTGATACGCTGGCGAACTATGTTTTCCACCTGCGCGAATATTTCAAGGTCGACCATATTGCCCTCCTCAACCTTACTTGAGAGAGTGCATATTTACATGAAATGTGCAATATTTTGCCGGCTGTTAGTTCACGGAAGTGGCCTGGTCGCGATTCAACACGCGGCACCTTTTCGGGCTTACACAGCGCCGTCTCGTCGCCTATAAAAACCGGCTGGCGTGCGATGGCGCTTTCGTGCCTGGCCGCGCCTTCGGCAATTGAACCTACCGCCCATGGCAGATGATTAGGCGCACAGTAACACTCCCGACGACGCTGCTTGCGATGGTTGCCGCTCCGCTGATGCTGGCGGAGTTGCCGGCCAACGGCGAGGAGCCGGAGCCCATCATCTCGATTGTGACGGGTCTTGCTCCGGATGATCTCCTGAACGTGCGCGCCACGGCGTCGGCCATGGGCAAGGTCGAGGCACGGCTGCCGAGTGGTTCGAGCGTGAAAAATCTCGGCTGCGGCGACGTCAGCGGCTACAAGTGGTGCAAAGTCCAAGACATTGACGACCCGAAGCTGAGCGGATGGGCTCCCGCACGCTACCTCGATCCTATCAATCCCCGGCAAGTGACACCCCAGGCGGCGGCCGATACGGAGAGCCCTGCCTCTCAACCGCTGCCCGATCTGACAACGCGCCTCGGCGCGACCGCTCCCGAAACGGCGCTGAACTCCGCTGACGCAATCGGCAAGGTGGCGATCGAGGATGCTTACCGCTTGGCCCTGGCCGCTGGAAACCCCTCGACTGGACAGGTTGATGGATCGCCGCCCGTGGCTGCGGACCCCGTCCGGAATTTCGGCGCGGCCAACGCGGCGCCCCCGGCCGACGCACAGACCGTTGCGCGGCTTCAGCCGCCGGGGACACCGGTACCCGGTGCCGGCAACGCCATCCCCTGCGCGCGCTATCTCGGCCAGCCGATGACCAGCTGCAAGGCAGACGTCATGCGCACCGGCGACAAGATCGACGTGACCGTGACATGGCCCGATGGCAGCACGCGCATCATCAGCTTCCAGGCCGGCAAGCCGGCCGGCTCGAATAGGCCCGGCGAATTCCGCTTCACCCGCGAGGGCAGCCTCAACATCGTCCGCATCGGCGTTTCCGAACGCTTCGAGATCACGGACCAGTTTGCGCTGGGGGATAGTGGTAAGGGGAATAAGGCAGTAGGGCAGTAGGGCAATATGCTTAAGGGCGCTCGAACCTCTGCCCTACTGCCCTACTGCCCTACTGCCCTACTGCCCTACTGCCCTACTGCCCTACTGCCCTACTGCCCTACCCGCATTTTAGGGGCTTACATCCGGCAAAACTCTTCCCTATAAGGCCCTCCTAGCCTGATACCAGAATCGCGCGCACAACCGGCCGGGTCATCCCGTCCGGCTTTTTGTGCAAGCCGCCCGCCGAACGGACCCTCGACATGCCAAGACGCACCGACATCAAGTCGATCCTGATCATCGGGGCCGGCCCCATTGTCATCGGCCAGGCCTGCGAGTTCGACTATTCCGGCACCCAGGCCTGCAAGGCGCTGAAGGAAGAGGGTTTTCGCGTCATCCTGGTCAACTCCAATCCGGCCACCATCATGACCGATCCGGAGCTGGCCGACGCCACGTACATCGAGCCGATCACGCCCGAAGTGGTGGCCAAGATCATCGCCAAGGAGCGGCCCGACGCGCTGCTGCCGACCATGGGCGGCCAGACCGCGCTCAACACCGCTCTGTCGCTGCGCCGCATGGGCGTTCTCGACCGCTACAATGTCGAGATGATCGGCGCCGACGCGACCGCAATAGACAAGGCCGAGGACCGCGCGCTGTTTCGCGAGGCGATGAACAAGATCGGCCTGGAAACGCCGAAGTCGATGCTGGCCAACGCCACCGACGTCAAGAATGCCGACCGCAAGACGCACGAGGCCGAGCGCGCCGCGCTGAAGGCGGAAAAGCCCGAAAATCTCGACGCCGCGCTCGATGCTCTGGAAACGCGCTGGAACCTCGGTGAGGGCGACCGCAAGCAGCGCTACATCAGCCACGGCATGGCGATCGCCGCGCAGGCGCTCGACCATGTCGGCCTGCCCGCCATCATCCGACCGTCCTTCACCATGGGCGGCACCGGCGGCGGCATCGCCTACAACCGCGCCGAATTCTTCGAGATCGTCCAGTCCGGCCTCGACGCCTCGCCGACCACCGAAGTGCTGATCGAGGAGAGCGTGCTCGGCTGGAAGGAGTATGAGATGGAGGTTGTCCGCGACAAGGCCGACAACTGCATCATCATCTGCTCGATCGAGAACATCGACCCGATGGGCGTGCATACCGGCGATTCGATCACCGTCGCCCCTGCCCTGACGCTCACCGACAAAGAATACCAGATGATGCGCAACGCCTCGATCGCGGTGCTGCGCGAGATCGGCGTCGAGACCGGCGGCTCCAACGTGCAGTTCGCCGTCAACCCGGCAGACGGCCGCCTGGTGGTGATCGAGATGAACCCGCGTGTGTCGCGCTCGTCGGCGCTGGCTTCCAAGGCGACCGGTTTCCCGATCGCCAAGATCGCGGCAAAACTCGCCGTCGGCTACACGCTGGACGAGCTCGAGAATGACATCACCGGCGGCGCGACGCCGGCCTCGTTCGAGCCGAGCATCGACTATGTCGTGACCAAGATCCCGCGCTTTGCCTTCGAGAAATTCCCCGGCGCCGAGCCGGTGCTGACCACCTCGATGAAGTCGGTCGGCGAGGTCATGGCCATCGGCCGCACCTTCCAGGAATCGCTGCAGAAGGCCTTGCGTGGACTGGAGACCGGCCTGACCGGTCTGGACGAAATCGAGATCCCCGGCATCGGCCACGGGAACGCGCCGGCCAGCCATGTCGATGACCGCAACGCCATCCGCGCCGCCTTGGGCACGCCGACGCCGGACCGGCTGCGCATGGTGGCGCAGGCGATCCGCATGGGCACCTCGCTGGAAGACGTGCACGCAATGTGCAAGATCGACCCGTGGTTCCTCGAGCAGATCGCCGGCATTCTCGACATGGAAGCGCGCATTCGCGAGCACAGCATCCCCGAGGACGCCGCCAATCTGCGCATGCTGAAGGCGATGGGTTTCTCCGATGCCCGCCTCGCATCCCTGGTCAGGAAGGACGTCGAAGAGATCCAGAAGATTCGCGAAAAACTCGACGTTCATCCGGTTTACAAGCGCATCGACACTTGCGCCGCCGAGTTTGCTTCGCCCACCGCCTACATGTATTCGACCTATGAGGTGCCGTTTGCCGGCGCGCTCGCTAATGAAGCGCAGGTCTCATCGCGGAAAAAGGTCGTCATTCTCGGCGGCGGCCCCAACCGCATCGGCCAGGGCATCGAGTTCGACTACTGCTGCTGCCATGCCGCCTTTGCGCTGCGCGACGCCGGCTTCGAGGCGATCATGATCAACTGCAATCCCGAGACCGTGTCGACCGACTACGACACCTCCGACCGGCTCTATTTCGAGCCGCTGACCCCGGAGGATGTGCTGGAGATATTGCGCGCCGAACAGGCATCAGGCGAGCTGGTCGGCGTCATCGTCCAGTTCGGCGGCCAGACGCCGCTGAAGCTGGCGGATGCGCTGGAGAAGGCCGGCATCCCGATCCTCGGCACCTCGCCCGACATGATCGATCTGGCCGAGGACCGCGACCGCTTCCAGAAGCTGCTGCACAAGCTTGGCCTCAGCCAGCCGAAGAACGGCATCGCCTATTCGGTCGAGCAGGCCCGCCTCGTCGCCGGCGAGCTCGGCTTCCCGCTGGTGGTGCGCCCGTCCTATGTGCTCGGCGGCCGTGCCATGCAGATCATCCACGATGAGAGCATGCTGCAATCCTATCTGCTCGACACCGTGCCCGGCCTGGTGCCGGAGGACATCAAGCAGAAATACCCCAACGACAAGACCGGCCAGATCAACACGCTGCTCGGCAAGAACCCGCTTTTGTTCGACACCTATCTGTCGGGCGCCATCGAGGTCGACGTCGATTGCCTCTGCGACGGCAGGTCGACTTACGTCTCCGGCATATTGGAGCATATCGAGGAGGCCGGCATCCATTCCGGCGACAGTGCCTGCTCGCTGCCGGTGCATTCCCTCTCCTCGGAACTCGTCGATGAGCTGGAGCGCCAGACGGCAGCGCTTGCCCGCGCGCTCAATGTCGGCGGCCTGATGAACGTGCAATATGCGATCAAGGACGGCACCGTCTATGTGCTGGAGGTCAACCCGCGCGCGTCGCGCACCGTGCCCTTCGTCGCCAAGACGATCGGGCGGCCGATTGCGAAAATTGCTGCCCGCATCATGGCCGGCGAAAGCTTGGAAGACGCCTTCGCCCACTACGGCGCCATGCCCGACCCGCGCAACCCCGGCCACATCGCCGTCAAGGAAGCGGTATTCCCCTTCGCCCGGTTCCCCGGCGTCGACATATTGCTCGGCCCGGAAATGCGCTCGACCGGCGAGGTCATGGGCCTCGACCGCGACTTCGCGCTCGCCTTCGCCAAGAGCCAGTTGGGGGCGGGTGTTGATCTCCCCCGCGCGGGCACGCTGTTTGTCTCGGTGCGCGACGAGGACAAGAAAGGCATATTGCCGGCGGTCAAGCGTCTCGCCGGCCAGGGCTTTAAAGTACTCGCCACCTCCGGCACCGCCCGCTTCCTCGCCGAGAACGGCGTCGTCGCCGAGAAAATAAACAAGGTGCTGGAAGGCCGCCCCCACATCGAGGACGCCATCCGCAACCGCCAGGTGCAGATCGTCTTCAACACCACGGACGGCCAGAAGGCGGTGTCGGACTCCAAATCGCTGCGCAGGGCGACGCTGATGCAGAAAGTGCCGTATTACACGACGCTCTCGGGCGCGGCTGCGGTGGCGGAGGCGATTGCTGCGCTGAAGGCGGGGAGCCTCGAGGTCAGGCCGTTGCAGGAATATTTTGCCTGACAATTAGCCAATCTCCCTCCTTGTGGGGGAGATGGCCGGCAGGCCAGAGGGGGGCGCTGTCCCGCCAACGTTGCAAGCCAGCCAGAAGCCTCCATCCGTCGTGGCAGAAAAGTGCCGATCCATCTCGCCCACAAGATCGAGAGTCTTTCCGCCGGAGGAGTGCCTCAACACGGGATCACCGTGAAAAGGACAACGCTTACAATTGATAAGCATCAATTTATCTGTCAGGCTCGCTTCAAATAATGGGGTAGAAAATGGCGAAGAAAATTGAGGATAATGAGAACAAAGAACCTTCTGAAATGCCAGACCCGGCGGCAAATGGCGGAGACAAACAAACTGCGGTGCAACGAAAAATACCCGGCAATCTACCTTACTTGACTGCCAGCGGAACTCTAAAAAAAGCGCTAGACCGCCTGATCGAAGCCCAACGCCCAGAAAGATTCAGCGTTGATTTTCTTGAGAATGTACTCAAGCTCTCGGGCGGAGCTGCGAGAGCTACGATACCAGTACTAAAGAAAATGAACTTCCTTGGCAGCGACGGTACGCCGACCGAGCTGTACGCAAAATTTAGAACAGATAGCGGTCGGGGAATGGCAGCTTGGCAAGGTCTGCGAAGCGCGTTTCAAGAGATTTTTCGCCGGAGCGAATATGCACATTCGGCGGAAGAATCGAAACTCAAAGACATAATCGTCGAAATAACAGGCCTAAAATCCAACGATCCTGTCGCAATGGCTATCCGCGGCACATTCAACGTTATCAAATCCTACGTCCCGTCAAATCTCGATCTAAACGCCCCCACCGCTGAAATCAATGAAGCGACGGAACCCTTGGAGAACAAAGCGCCTTTACGACCTGAAGTGCGCGATGGCCCGTCGCGAGAAATCGGATTGCTTTACAATATAAATATTGTATTACCAGAAACATCAGACCTGAATGTTCTTAATGCGATATTTAAGAGCATAAAAGAGAATTTGATGAAATGAGACAAGCCGAAAAGATAGAGCTATTTATACTTAAGTGCGCCTCTCTAAAGATGTCTGTCGATGGCAACTCTCCTGCAGACGTCGGCGCTCGGACGATTGAAAAAGAACCGGAAATTTTCGCATCAATCAATCAGTTTTCTAGTGATGTGCGCGCAAATGCCGACCTTATGTCCCGGTACTACAAGTTATTCTTTATGCTCGAAAATGACATTAGAAAATTAATCGATGAAACTTTATCTGAAGCTTACGGTCTTAACTGGTGGGATCAATATTCACCCGGTAGCGCAAAAGAAGAGTGTAAATTTAACCAGCAACGAGAGCGAGAAGCGGCTGTTACTAGCCGCTCGGAGAATGAGCTTGATTATGTTTCGTTCGGTCAATTGGGCGAAATAATTCGATCGAATTGGATTCTGTTCGGTGGGATCCTTAGCAATCAGAAAGCGCTAGGCAGAGTAATGTTTTCCTTAAATACCCTTCGGGGGCCTATCGCCCACTGCGGCTTGCTTGCCGAAGACGAAATTGACCGTTTGAAATTGACTGTAAAGGATTGGTTCAGGCTTCTAGAAGGACCAAAGTAGTTTTCTATCTCCAATGAATGCAAGGGATCAGCGATGCCTCGGTCTGTGTCCCGATGTCACCACGCACCATCTCGCCCGTCACGATGTCCACCGGCGGCGTCGCCGAGATGAATAACCGTTGGCCCGGACCGCTGTTGAACACGGTAGGCCGTGCGCCCGCACCTTGGCCGACATCACCGGCAACTCAATGATTTATAGCAAACTCCCTCTGGCTGCATTTGCAGGGAGCTTATCTCTCGCCTGGGGAAGGCCATTGCCGACGCTCAGCCTAGCCGAGAAACCCAATAAACCGTCCGGCGAAAAGCACCGACGTCCACAGCACCAGCGAGAGCACCGCCAGAATTGTGACGGTCCCGCCAGCCGGCTCGTCACCGCCTCTTGCGCGGCAGAGGCGCATAAAGACAAGGAAATTGGCGCCGGCGAGGAGGATGAGTGTCATCTTGGCGAGGAAGATCGGCATCGCCGCATACTCGCTCGCCCTGACTGAAAAGAGCAGCGACCCCGTGACCAGCGCGCCGCCAAACGCGCCCAACGCGGTGCGGCGCAGCAGCGCCACGAACGCCGCCTGCGGCAGCGAGCGGAAGGCGCCCAGGATCCTGAGGTCAATGAGCCAGACGCTGGTCAGCAGCGCGCCGATCGACATGATGTGGAGCGCGTTGACGATTGGGTAGGCGACGAAGGAGGCCTTCAGCCCCCGCACCAAAGCGAGTTGCTCAATGCCGGCGAAAAACCCGTCCATTCAAGCCGGCGGCACGCGGTCGGGATAGACATCATAGGTCTTGCCGCCGACGATGACGCGGACTGCCTTCATGCGTTTTTCGCTCTCGTCGCGCGAGCGATGGCCGATCGCGGTCACCTCGTCGCCGACCTTGGCGACCTCCTCGGTGAAGCCGGCGGCGATCGTGCGGGACGGCGGCGCCATCTCCACCCGCCAGGCCTCGCCCTCGGCATCGACGTCCAGCGTGGCGTGCGGGTTGCCGATATAGATGGCCGTGATCCTGCCCTTGAGTTCGAAAAACCCGTCCTGCGTCCACGACCAGCCGTGATGGGCATAGGCTGCGGTGACGGCAGCAAGGATCACCGCCGCTGCCAGCGTGACGCTCCGGTTGAAAGGTGACTGCATCGCTCGTCTCCCCGGTTCCGGCACTAGAGGGTAGGTCAGCGCGCCGCAGCGTCAAATCACATCGGGACAAGAGCCCGGCACCGGCAGGATTTCCCGATACGCCGACAGGGAATGCCAAGGTCAGTGGCAGCAATCATACTGCAGCTGCTCGTCCCAGTCCGGCCGGCCCTCCGGCGCGAAATCCATCAGGTTCCACAAGATCTCGCAGGTACCGATGGCGCGCGGGTCCTGGCCGGGTTCCGGCAGCGTGAAACCCAGCTCGGAGCTCCAGAAATGCCTGATACCGTCGGCATCGCGGTGGAACACCGACAGGACGGGGAGTTGAGCGCCGGCTTCGTCCTCGGCGTGATAATCGCGCTTGAAATTGTTGCCGGCCGAGGAGACCAGCCGCATGTTTGTCCAGCCACGGTCGCGGCCGAGCGTCAGCAGATTTTCCAGCGCCATCTTGCCGACCACGGCGAAATTGAATCCGGCGGCTTCGAGATGGCCGATGGCGCCGTCGAACTGATCGAGCAGCGCCGTGCAGGACGGGCACGGCTGATCCTGCCGCGCAAGCTTCGCCGTGCCGCCGCTGGTCGCGACGTCGCGTGTCTCATTCGGATGGCGCGGAAACATCATGTTATAGATGAGCAGCGTGTCTTTGCCGGGCGCAAACAGCTCCGACAGCTTGACCTTGGCCGGCTTGCCGTCGGCGCCAAGCCCGTCGAACACATAATCCTGCGGCACCAGCCCGCCCTTGGGCAACGCGCGGCGGGCGACGGCTACATCCTCCATGGCGCGGCGCAGCTCGATTTCCTTCTGCAAAAGGGTGTCGCGGGCGGTGCGGTATTCAGCGGATTCGTT
Organism: Mesorhizobium sp. M0040; assembly: GCF_040323505.1. Classification (NCBI taxonomy): domain Bacteria; kingdom Pseudomonadati; phylum Pseudomonadota; class Alphaproteobacteria; order Hyphomicrobiales; family Phyllobacteriaceae; genus Mesorhizobium; species Mesorhizobium sp. M0040. The sequence goes on along the minus strand of NZ_JAMYVA010000035.1, from coordinate 219 downwards.
GGGAAAGCTGATCATCGTCATCTCCATCTCTTAGGATTTTGACCACGCGCGCCAAGGTTCCGGCAACGCGCCTTGCCTCTCAAGGACGCATGGCGAAGGGCGGTTCCGACATTTTTTGCGGCGGGCGGCAGAAGTGGGGGGGCGCCCGCCGGCCCACCCACAACACAAAGCCCCGGAAAAGAGAACACAAACAACCCCCCCCCGCCGCGGCGCGAGGGT
>NZ_JAMYVA010000034.1:0-59567 GCF_040323505.1 Mesorhizobium sp. M0040 | reverse complement strand
CTCGTATGCCGGCTACGACCCTGTTTTCCTGTCCATCGCCCGCTCGGCGATCGGCGGCCTGTGTGTTTTCGGCTGGTGCCGCTGGCGCGGCATTGCGCTGTCCACGCCCGACAAAACCCTCGTCGCTGGCATTCTGGCGGGTGCGCTTTTTGGTCTCGAGTTCCTGTTTCTCTACGTCGGACTCGAGCACACGACGGTTGTGCGCAATACCTTGCTGGTCAACACCATGCCGTTCTGGATGCTGGTTGGCGGTCATTTCCTGCTGGGCGAAAGCATCACGGCACGCAAGCTCGTTGGTCTTCTGCTCGCTTTCGCCGGACTGATCGCGGTGTTTTCCGATAAACTGAGCGCCAATGGCGGCGCAACATTGGGCGGCGATTTGCTCAGTCTCGGTGCCGGCATCCTGTGGGCCGTGACCAATATCGTCATCAAGCGGTCGAAGCTGGTGACGGCCAGCGCCGAAAAGCTGCTGCTCTATCAGCTGGCCGGGGCCGCCGTCGTCGGCATTTTGGTGATGCCTTTTGCCGGGCCGCCCGTCCGCAACTTTACCGTCTTGCCAACCTTGGCTCTGCTGTTCCAGGCCGTCTACGTTGTCGCGTTCACCTATGTGCTGTGGTTCTGGCTGCTGCGGCGCTACCCTGCATCTGGACTGTCGAGCTTCACCTTCCTGTCGCCGGTCTTCGGCGTGCTCTGCGGCGCCGTGTTCTTGAACGAGCCGTTGACGGTGCGTATCTTCCTGGCACTCGGCCTCATCGCCGCCGGTCTTATCATCGTCAACCGGCCGGCCCGAAAACAAAGCCCCGGATGAGCATGCGCGATATATTGAACGACCTCGAAGCTGGAAAGCAGCTCTCTGATCCGGACCCGGTGCGTCGCGCCCAGATCCAGATGAAGACGCCGCTGCCGAAGCGCTTCTACAAAACCGTCGCGGTAGCACCGGTCGAAGACGGTTTTGCCGTCCATCTCGATGGCAAGCCCGTCCGCACGCCGGCCAAGGCGCTGCTGGCGCTGCCGACCGAAAAGGCGGCTGCTCTCGTCGCCGAGGAATTCGCCGCACAGAGCGAAACAATCAACCTGGTGACGATGCCGGTGATGCGTCTGGTCAATACGGCAATCGATGGCGTCGCCAGTGATCCCCAGGCCGTGCTGGAGGACATCCTGCGCTTTGCCTCGTCCGATCTGCTCTGCTACCGCGCCGATGCGCCCCAAGGACTCGTCGACCGGCAGAACGAGCATTGGGATCCGGTCATCGACTGGGTGCGCAGCGCGCTCGGCGCCCGGTTCCATCTTGCCGAAGGCGTGATCCATGTCGAACAGCCGCGCGAGACCATCGCGCTGCTTGGCCAGCATCTTGCCCAGCGTGCCGATCCGCTGCGCCTTGCCGCCATCCACGTCATGACGTCGCTGACCGGATCGGCGCTGCTGGCGCTGGCCGTCGACTTCGGCGAGCTCGACGGCGAAGCGGCCTGGGCTGCCGGTCATGTCGACGAGGACTGGCAGGCCGAGCAATGGGGCCATGATGCCGAGGCCGTCGCGCACCGCGCGGCCCGCAAGCGCGACATGATGGCGGCAGTCAGCCTGCTCGAAGCTCTCAAAGGCTGACCGCACCGTCGTTTCTATTTCGCACTGCACATTAGACCAAAGTCATAATCCCAAAGGCGGTCTGCCTCTGGGCACTGCTTTCTGTCATTTTTTGCACCGATGGCTGCACTGAGTCTGCGTTGCGAGGAAACGCGGACGATGACGCGCAGCATCGAGGACTGACGGAATCACACGGGAGGATACACTCATGGCAATGGCATCGACCGCCGGCAAAACAAGCCGCGGCATGACGCGCGAGGAGAAGAAGGTCATCTTCGCTTCCTCGCTCGGCACCGTTTTTGAATGGTACGATTTTTATCTCTACGGCTCGCTGGCAGTATTCATTGGTTCGACTTTTTTCAGTCCAACCATTCCGGAAGCGACGCGCAATATTTTCGCGCTGCTGGCGTTTGCCGCTGGCTTCCTCGTGCGCCCGTTCGGCGCATTGCTGTTCGGCCGCATCGGCGACCTTGTCGGCCGTAAATATACTTTCCTTGTCACCATGACGATCATGGGCCTGTCGACCTTCCTGGTCGGCTTGCTGCCTGGCTATGCGACTTTGGGCATCGCCGCTCCCGTGATCCTGATCATCTTGCGCATGTTGCAGGGCCTGGCGCTCGGCGGCGAGTATGGCGGTGCCGCCACCTATGTCGCCGAGCATGCACCCGACGATCGCCGCGGCTACTACACGTCGTGGATACAGACGACGGCAACGCTCGGCCTGTTCCTGTCGCTGATCGTCATCCTGATCGTCCAGGGGTCGATGACCAAGGAAACCTACGCCGCCTGGGGCTGGCGCATTCCGTTCATCGTTTCCTTCCTCCTCCTCGGCATTTCGATCTGGATCCGGCTGTCGCTTTCTGAATCGCCGACCTTCCAGCGCATGAAGGACGAAGGCAAAGGCTCCAAGGCGCCGCTGTCAGAAGCCTTCGGTCAGTGGAAGAACGCCAAGATCGCGCTGCTGGCGCTGCTCGGCCTCACAGCCGGTCAGGCCGTAGTTTGGTACAATGGCCAGTTCTACGCGCTGTTCTTCTTGCAGAACGTGCTCAAGGTCGATCCGCAATCGGTCAACATCATGATCGCGATTGCTCTGGCTGTTGGCTCGATCTTCTTCGTCGTGTTCGGCTGGCTCTCCGACAAGATCGGCCGGAAGCCGATTATCATGGCCGGCCTTGCACTGGCGATCGTCTGCACCTTCCCGTTGTTCAAGGCGCTGACCTGGGCAGCCAACCCGGCGCTCGCCACCGCGCAGCAGAACACCCGTGCGACGGTGACCGCGGCACCGGGAGACTGCAAGTTCCAGTTCAACCCGGTGGGCACGGCGAAGTTCACCACGTCCTGCGATATCGCCACCTCGTTTCTGACCAAGAACTCGGTGCCTTATGACGTAGTGGCCACGGCAGCGCCCGGCACTGCTGCGTCGGTCAAAATCGGCAACGAGACGGTTGAGTCGTATGACGCCACCGCAGCCGGCGATCAAGCCAAGGCCAAGGACGCTGTTTTCGCCAAGGCGGTAAACACGGCGCTTCAGGACGGCGGCTATCCGCTGAAACGGGCAGCGGCGAAGGTGCCGGATCAGAAGCTCGAAGCCTTCATCGCGGCCAATCCCGAACTGAAGCTCGATGCGGCCGCGATCCGCGCCGGCGAGAAGGCCATGGTTCCGGCCGACCAGGCGATCAAGGACAAGCTGCTGACTGCCGATGAGGCTGCGGGAGCTCCCGAGGTCACCGTCTACACCGTACCAGGCGGCGGTCCCTTTGCCATGTTCGCCGACCCGGCGGCGGTCAACTGGCCGATGACGATCGGCATCCTGCTCATCCTCGTGATCTTCGTCACGATGGTCTACGGGCCGATTGCCGCGATCCTGGTCGAGATGTTCCCGACCCGCATCCGCTACACCGGCATGTCGCTGCCCTACCATATCGGCAACGGCTGGTTCGGCGGGCTGCTGCCGGCGACGGTGTTCGCGCTCAGCGCCTACAAGGGCGATATCTACTACGGCCTCTGGTATCCGGTCGCCGTTGCAGCGATGTCGCTGATCATCGGCATGACCTTCGTCAGGGATACCCTCGGAACAGACCTGCACACCAAGCAGTAGCCGGCCTGTCCCGGTTCAAAGCAAAGCCCGGCGCGAGCGATCGCGCCGGGCTTTTTCAATTTATCGAGTGCAGGGCTTAGCTCTTCCGATCCTGTTTCGCTTCCTCGATCGCTGCCTCATGATACCAGGCACTTCCGAAATCCGTTCGGTTGCGTAAAGAAGCAAGTTCTGCCGCGAACTTAGCCTTTCCGCTTAAATTTGAGGCAGAAGCGCGCGCTGCCACCGGGAACATCAGGATTTTGGCCGACTGACGAGTGGAAGTGATTTCCATTGTCGGTTTCCTTTCTTCGACAGAACCTTGCCGATTCAACCTTTCCCCAACATAGGTTCAGCAACGGAAATAGGCAACATGATTACGAAAAGAGCAGTACTTGCACATTATTTGTGCAAAATGTGCTTGTGGATGATCCGAACGCAGCATGACGGCGGACCAGCGATTTTGGGCGGATACAACCTCACTTTTGCCGCATCCATCGCCGGCGAGAATGGCACACGAATTGCATTTTAGTAATCCGGCAGGTCGGCTGCTGGATAGGCCGGCTCGCCCCGGCGCCATCCAGGGTTCGGTGATCAAGCAACGAGAGGCTAGAATGACGAAATACAAGCTCGAGTACATTTGGCTCGATGGATACACGCCGGTTCCCAATCTTCGCGGAAAGACGCAGGTCAAGGACTATGCCGAGTTTCCGACGCTCGACCAGCTTCCGCTGTGGGGCTTCGACGGTTCTTCGACCATGCAGGCCGAGGGCCACAGCTCCGATTGCGTTCTGAAGCCGGTCGCCGTTTATCCGGATCCCGCCCGCACCAATGGCGCGCTCGTCATGTGCGAGGTCATGATGCCGGACGGCGTGACGCCGCATGCCTCCAACAAGCGCGCTACCATTCTCGACGACGAGGGCGCCTGGTTCGGCTTCGAGCAGGAGTATTTCTTCTACAAGGACGGCCGCCCGCTCGGCTTCCCCGAGAGTGGCTATCCGGCGCCGCAAGGCCCGTACTACACTGGCGTCGGCTACAGCAATGTCGGCTCCGTCGCCAGGCAGATCGTCGAGGAGCATCTTGACCTTTGCCTTGCCGCCGGCATCAACCATGAAGGCATCAACGCCGAGGTGGCCAAAGGCCAGTGGGAATTCCAGATCTTCGGCAAGGGCTCCAAGAAGGCCGCCGACCAGATGTGGATGGCGCGCTATTTGTTGCAGCGCCTGACCGAGAAGTACGGCATCGATATCGAATATCATTGCAAGCCGCTCGGCGACACCGACTGGAACGGCTCCGGCATGCATGCCAACTTCTCGACCGCCTATATGCGCGAAGTCGGCGGCAAGGGCTATTTCGAGGCGCTGATGGCAGCCTTCGACAAAAACCTGATGGATCACATCGCCGTCTATGGGCCGGACAACGACAAGCGTTTGACCGGCAAGCACGAGACCGCGCCCTGGAACAGGTTCAGCTACGGCATCGCCGACCGCGGCGCCTCGATCCGCGTGCCGCATTCCTTTATCAATAACGGCTACAAGGGCTATCTCGAGGATCGCCGCCCGAACTCGCAGGGTGACCCCTACCAGATCGCCTCGCAGATATTGAAGACGATCGCCTCCGTCCCGACCAGCGCCGAAGTTTCGGCCGCGGCTTGAGCATTCGTCATGGCGTAGACCTCAGGTCTGCGCTTTGACTTTCTCTCCGATCGCATCGCAATAAAAAACCCCGGCGTCTCCTCCGGGGTTTTTTTGTTGGCTGCAACGATCTGGATCACACCGAATAATACATATCGTATTCGACCGGATGCGGGGTCATTTCGAAGCGCATTACCTCGGCCATCTTGAGCTCGATGTAGCTGTCGATCTGGTCGTCGTCGAAGACGCCGCCGGCCTTCAGGAAGCCGCGGTCCTTGTCGAGGCTCTGCAGGGCTTCGCGCAGCGAGCCGCAGACGGTCGGGATTTTCTTCAATTCCTTCGGCGGCAGATCGTAGAGATCCTTGTCCATCGGCTGTCCCGGGTGGATCTTGTTCTTGATGCCGTCGAGGCCGGCCATCAGCATGGCGGCGAAGGCGAGATAGGGGTTCGCGCCCGGATCGGGAAAGCGGACCTCGACGCGCTTGGATTTCGGCGATGAGCCGAACGGAATGCGGCAGGAGGCCGAGCGGTTGCGTGCCGAATAGGCGAGCAGCACCGGCGCTTCATAGCCCGGCACCAGGCGCTTGTAGGAGTTGGTCAGCGGGTTGGTGAAGGCGTTGATCGCCTTCGCATGCTTGATGATGCCACCGATGTAGAACAGGCAGCTCTCGGACAGGCCGGCATATTCATTGCCGGCGAAGGTCGGCTTGCCTTCCTTCCAAATCGACTGGTGGACATGCATGCCCGAGCCATTGTCGCCGAACACCGGCTTCGGCATGAAAGTGGCCGTCTTGCCGTAGGCGTTGGCGACCTGGTGCACGACATATTTGTAGATCAGCATCTTGTCGGCGTTGCGGACCAGCGTGTCGAACTTGATGCCGAGCTCGTGCTGGGCGGCGGCCACTTCGTGGTGGTGCTTTTCGACGCGCACGCCCATCTCGGCGAGCACGGTGAGCATTTCCGAGCGCATGTCCTGCGCCGAATCGACCGGCGGCACCGGGAAATAACCGCCCTTGATGCGCGGCCGGTGACCGAGGTTGCCGGTCTCGTAGTCGGTATCGTCATTGGACGGCAGTTCGGTCGAATCCAGCCTGAAGCCGGTGTTGTAGGGGTCGGCCTTGTACTTGACGTCGTCGAAGACGAAGAACTCGGCTTCCGGGCCGACGAAGATCTGGTCGCCGATGCCTTCGGCCTTCATGTAGGCCTCGGCTTTCTTGGCGGTGCCGCGCGGATCGCGGTTGTAGGATTCCCCCGAGATCGGATCGAGAATGTCGCACAGGATGACCATGGTCGACTGCGCGAAGAACGGGTCCATATGCACCGTATCGGAATCCGGCATCAGCACCATGTCGGACTCGTTGATCGCCTTCCAGCCGGCGATCGAGGAACCATCGAACATGACGCCATCGGCAAACATGTCTTCCTCGACCTCGACGACATCCATCGTAACGTGCTGCAGTTTGCCCTTCGGATCGGTGAAGCGCAGATCGACGAACTTAACGTCGTTGTCCTTGATCTGCTTCATGATGTCTTTGGCTGTCGTCATGTCCCTGCTTCCCTATGTGATGACGTTTTGAACATGGCCTTTTAACGGGAAAATTCAGACGGCGTCCATGCCGGTTTCGCCGGTGCGGATGCGCACCACTTCCTCGATATTGGAGACGAAGATCTTACCGTCGCCGATGCGGCCGGTCTGGGCCGCCTTGCGGATGGCTTCGATCGCGGCTTCGACCGCATCGTCGCCGAGCACGACTTCGATTTTCACCTTCGGCAGGAAGTCGACGACATATTCGGCGCCGCGATAAAGCTCGGTATGGCCCTTCTGGCGGCCAAACCCTTTGGCCTCTGTAACGGTGATACCTTGCAGGCCGGCCTCCTGAAGCGCTTCCTTCACTTCGTCTAGCTTGAACGGCTTGATGATCGCTTCGATCTTTTTCATGTAAAAAGTGGCCTCCACTGCCAAAAAAGACGGGTTGTGAGCCCCGCTTGCGCCTCAATCAAGCACGAACTGTGCCAATTGATGGGGTGCCGGGTGGGCTCACATGATTTGGATACCATGCCACGCGGGAATGTACATTCGCGTCATTCGCAGCGTTGGATGCGCCATGAATGCCGCGAGCCTACACACCGCCGGTCCTGCCGTCCGCACAAAAATTGGGCAGATCGGGTATTTCATGGGCAGCTGCGCGCCGTCGTCCCGAACGATGTACGCCGCCAAATTGCTTGGGGACCTTCGTTGTTTGCGTCGGATCAAAAACTGGACAATGCTTGGGGATGTGCATGTCGCCCGCATGAGCAATGAACTTCTGTCTCCGTCCGACATGGCCGAGGCCGACCGGCTGGCGATTGCCGCTGGTCCATTCGACGGCATCGGCCTGATGCGCAATGCCGGTGCTGCGGTTGCTGCCGTAGTACTCAAGCGCTACCCGAACGCAACGCGCGTCCACGTGCTTTGCGGCCCCGGCAACAATGGCGGCGACGGCTATGTCGTGGCGCGCATCCTTCGGGAGAGCGCCGTCGACGTTTCGGTATGGGCGTCCGGATCGCCTAAAGGAGGCAGCGATGCAGCAGTCGCTGCCTCGGAGTGTCCGGTTGAAGCTCGGCCGCTGTCGGATTTCGTTGCCGAGACGGGCTCGATCGTGGTCGATGCGCTTTACGGGGCGGGGCTGTCCAAGCCGCTTTCCGGCGACCCCGCCAAGGCGATCGACAATGTGGCGGAGTTGAATTTGCCGGTCGTCGCGGTCGACCTGCCGTCGGGCGTCTCTGGTGAGAGCGGCAATGTCCTCGGTCAGGCTTTCCGCGTCCGAATCACCGTGACCTTTGCGCGAAAAAAGCCAGGCCATCTTTTGTTGCCGGGGCGCGAGCTGTGCGGCGAAATCATGCTCGCTGATATCGGCATAAGCGACAGTGTTGTAGCGCAGCTTGAACCACGAACATTCGAGAACATTCCGGCGCTCTGGCTTGGCCGCTTTCCGGTTCCGGCCGTCGACACCCATAAGTATAAACGCGGCCATGTCGGCGTCTTTTCCGGCGGGCCGTCGGCGACGGGTGCTGCGCGGCTGTCGGCGCTTGCCGCGGCAAGGAGCGGGGCAGGGGCCGTCACCATGTTGTCGCCGGCGAACGCCATCCATGTGAACGCGGCGCATCTGACCTCGATCATGCTGCGCAAGGTAGACACTGTCGCGGATGTGGACGAATTCGTCGGCAGCCGCCGGCCATCGGCCTTCGTGCTCGGCCCGGGATTTGGCATTGGTGAGAAGACGCGCGAATTCGCCCTGGCCGTGCTGAATGGCGCCCATGGGCAGGGCGGCGGGATTGAAGGCTTGGTGCTCGACGCCGACGGCGTCACCTCGTTTCGCGACGCGCCGGATGCCCTGTTCGAAGCCGCCAGCCGGCCGAGCGCGCCGGCTCTGGTGATGACGCCGCATGACGGCGAATTCGCCAGGCTTTTTTCAGATATCGCCGAGGACAAGGACCTGTCCAAACTCGCCAAGGCACGCGCCGCAGCCGAACGGGCCAACGCCACTCTCGTCTACAAGGGTGCCGACTCGGTGATCGCGGCGCCGGACGGCCGGGCGGCGATCAACGCCAATGGCGCGCCTTGGCTGGCCACCGCCGGTTCGGGCGACGTGCTGTCGGGCATCATCGCCGCGCTGCTGGCGCAGGGCATGCCGGCCTTTGAAGCGGCCTGTGCGGCAGTCTGGATCCATGCCGAGGCCGGCAGCCGTTTCGGACCGGGGCTGATCGCCGAGGACCTGCCGCTGGCGCTGGTGCCGGTCCTGCGCGAGCTTATCGAAAGTCGCGGGATAGCTGCCGAATGAACCGCATGTTCACGCTGCTCGTTGCGATCGTCAGCGCCGTATTCATGGCGCAGGCTGCGAACGCCGAAACTCCGCTGACGATCGTCGACGACCCGGCCGTTCTCGCCGCCCTCGACAGCAACGGTTACGGGTTCGCCGGCATTTTAGGCGTCGATGGCAAGGGCGATTTGAAGACGCTTTACGACAAGGCGCCGGCCTATCACGCGATCGTCGAAACGATTGCAAGCGACGTCGCGGCATTGCGGGCCGAGATGAAGGCCGGCGGCCGGCCGCTTTACGAGGTGACCGACGGCAATGTCGGCCGCGTCATGGACATGCGCTGGCTGAGGACCGAGGCCGCACGCTTCCGCCTTGTCGGCGTGGTCAACCGGCTCGACCGGCGCGACTTCGCCGCGCTGCAAGGCGATACGAGTTGCGGCGAAGTGCGCTTCGTCTATCGCCTCGTCTACAGCTTCAAGAAGAACGGCAAGGTTCTGGCCTCGCGCCTGCCGTTCAATTTCAGTGCCGTCTACAATGCCGCGCCGGATGCCGATGGCGGTTGTGTCGGCGTCGCCGGGCGCTGGGCACCACAGCTCGACGAGAACGTCGATGCCGGCTGGCTGATCGGTGGGCCGCTGGACAGGGCGGCGCTCACCTTCAAGCAGCTCGAGCTCAATGCGCAAGTGGTGCGCTTCCCCTCCGGCCAGGAGACCGAATTCGGCGGGCAGGCTGCCTATCTCATGCGAATTTTCGGCATCGACGGCGCGGCTGCCAGCGAAAAGCCGTTGGAAAACACGCCCGATGCGGCACGCCTTGCCGAAGACGTCGCGCTGAAAGCAAGACTTGCGGACTATGTCCGCACCAGTGTCGCGGCGGTCGATCTCGGCGTCTACCAAATCCCCGATGAATTCTTGGCAAGGAAGGTCATTTCGTGGTCGACCTTCGGCAGTGCAAGGCAGGCCAACCACCCGTTCACGCCACTGTTCCAGCCCGCGGATTTCGCTGGTGTCGATTTCTCCGCGCTGAAGCTGGTGCGCACGCCGGAGGCATTGGTCGAGCGGCTGGACAACGGCGCCTGCCAGGGCTGCCATCAGGCGGGCTCGACTGCCGGCTTCCATTTCATCGGCCTTGACGACAAGACGACCTCGCCGCTCAACCGCATCGAGGTTGGCATCTCGCCGCATCTCCACGCCGACATCCCGCGCCGCGTCGCCTGGCTGCGCGCGACTGCCGACGGCAAGGAACCGAACCGCTTTCGCCCGTTATCGTTCGCGCCGCCGGCGACCTGGAACGATGCCGGCGAAATCGCCTATTCGCCGGCCGAAATGGGGATGCCGTGCCTGATGCCACAGGATGCGGCCCGCTTCGGCGCGACATGGCAATGCGGCGCCGGCACCGTCTGCACGCCGCTGGCGACCGCGTCCGGCGTGCGCACCAAGCTGGCGCAATGCCTGCTGCCCAAGCACAGCGAAAGCATGTTCTCCGGCCATCCGTGCCTGACCGGCTCGATCGCCAGCAACCCGGCACAGCCTTTCAATGACCACTATACCATCACCGGTCAGTTCGCGGCGTTCGCGCCAAGCATTTCGCGCGCCGCCTACACCTGCCGACCGCCGAAGATCGGTGTGCCGGCGGGTATCGCCTATCGCGGCTGCGACGACCGGGATCGCAGCTTTGCCGCCTTCAAGACGGGCAAGCCGATGCCCAACGAGATTTGCGGGCTGGTCGGCGGCAAGAAATTCGACACCTGCGTGGCGACCAATAACTTCGACCAGTGCCTCGGCGGCGCCGTCAATCGCGGTAATCGTCCCGCCTGTTCGGCCGACCATTTCTGCCGCGAGGATTACATGTGCCAGTCGCTGCCGCCCGATACACCCGGTATCGGCAAAGTGAAGGGCATCGGCTTCTGCTCGCCGACTTATTTTATCTTCCAGATGCGCATCGACAATCACGCCACGCCATGGTCGGGCGCTGTCCGCGCGACGAGGGGGGCCGGGTTCGGAGCGGCGGAAGCGGAATAGCCTGCGCCGACTGCGCATTAGCCGCTATAGTTTCAGGTGGATAGCTATCGATCGAGATAGTCGGCGATCTTCGATGTCCATTCGCCGTCGAAATGGCGGACATGTTCGGCGACGATCTCATCGCTCAGCAGGCTCGACAAGGCGGAAACCAGAACTGGTTCTATCTCTGGAGCCGAGCTAAATCCAAGAGCAGTCAAACGTTCGGACCAGGGCGGATGATCCGCGCTTTCCTTATCTGGCGCGTCCCAGGCCTTTTGCGCATATTCTTGCAGGATGGGAAGCCTCGACAGGTGACTGGCGGCCGCCAGAACTCTTTCAAGTGGTGGACGAGGCGGTACCATGGTGCCAAGCAGTTCACGTTTAAGCGGAATATACACTTGGTCATCGAAGAACGCACTGGCAGCACCGATCAGCAGCAGGGCGCGCGCCGTTTCATATGCATCGCCGGACATCGCTGCATGACGATCTGCGTCAATTTCCGCCCGCCGCGACAACCGTATTTCTTCGCGCTCCAGCGTGCGCGACAGCGGGCCAAGCATCCAGTAGAACAGGCTGCCCGAAACGGTTTTTCCCGGTGGGGCGAAGTCGAAGATTAGATCGAAGCTCTTTTCGAGTTCGGCCAGGTTGAGCCCGCCATTTGTATCTTTATTTTTCAGATGGGCGTCCTCATGGGCCAAGATCGCCGCAAACCCCTTTTGGTCGGTCGCTGCGAGCAGCGGCAGGCCCACGGTGAGAATTGCCCTGCGACCAAGCAGGCCCAGAAACGGCCGCTCTTCACCGATACTGGCGTTGAGATCGTCGCTCAGGATGATGCTCGTGCGGCTGGCGCGGTGTTTGCCGGCAATACTCTCCCAGACGGCCCACAATTTCGGGGCTGATTCCCGAGTAATCCCGTCCACCTTGCTGGGTCGAAAACCGGCGAACAATGTCCCGATCAACAGAACGATGGCCAGCATCGCAGCTGGGATCGCAACAACGCCAGCCGCGATGACGGCGAGCGGATGCCGGTCGAGAAACCAGAACCATAAGACTATTGGGCAGAACAGCGGCAGAGCGAAAAGCAGGACGGCAAGCCTGCCGAAGCGCGCTCCCATGTAGAGGATCAGGCGCGACATCAGCGCCTCACAGCGGAATGTTGTCGTGCTTCTTCCAGGGGTTTTGCATATCCTTGTTGCGCAGCATCCTGAGCGCGCGGGCGATGCGGCGGCGGGTCGAATGCGGCATGATCACCTCGTCGACATAGCCACGCTCAGCGGCAACGAAGGGGGACAGGAAGCGATCCTCGTAAGCCTTTGTGTGTGCTGCAATTTTCTCCGCGTCGCCGATGTCCTTGCGATAGATGATCTCGACCGCGCCCCTGGCCCCCATCACCGCAATCTGCGCCGTTGGCCAGGCATAGTTCATGTCACCGCGCAAATGCTTTGACGCCATGACGTCATAGGCGCCGCCATAGGCCTTTCTGGTGATGACGGTGATCTTTGGCACGGTCGCTTCGGCATAGGCGAACAGAAGCTTGGCGCCGTGCTTGATCAACCCACCATATTCCTGCGCGGTGCCGGGCAGGAAGCCCAGCACGTCGACGAAGGTGACGATCGGGATCGCGAAGCAGTCGCAGAAGCGCACGAAACGCGCCGCCTTGCGGCTGGCATCCGAATCGAGCACGCCGGCCAGCACCATCGGCTGGTTGGCGACGAAGCCGACGGTGCGACCCTCGATACGGCCGAAGCCGGTGACGATGTTTTTCGCAAAATTCTGCTGGATCTCGAAGAAGTCACCCTCGTCGGCAACTTTAAGGATCAACTCTTTGATGTCGTAGGGTTTGTTGGCATTGTCGGGGATCAGCCTGTCGAGCGACAGATCGTGATCGGTGACCGACTGGTAGCATTCGATCTCGGGAATTTCCGCCGTGTTGGAAGCGGGCAGCAGATCGATCAGCCGCCGCATCTGCAGCAGCGCCTCGACGTCATTGTCGTAGGCTCCGTCGGCGATCGAGGACTTCGTCGTGTGGATAGAAGCGCCGCCGAGGCTTTCGGCGGTGACCGTCTCGTTGGTGACGGTCTTCACCACATCCGGCCCGGTGACGAACATGTAGGAGGTTTCGCGAACCATGAAGATGAAGTCAGTCATCGCCGGCGAATAGACATCGCCGCCGGCGCAGGGGCCCATGATCAGTGAGATCTGCGGGATGACGCCGGAGGCCAGTACATTGCGCTGGAAGATCTCGGCATAGCCGCCGAGCGCCGCCACGCCTTCCTGGATGCGGGCGCCGCCGGCGTCGTAAAGGCCGATGATCGGCGCGCGGTTGCGCAGCGCCATCTCCTGGACCTTGACCACCTTTTCGGCATGGGCCTCGGACAGCGAGCCGCCGAACACGGTGAAATCCTTGGCGAAAAGATAGACCGGGCGACCGTTGACGGTGCCCCAGCCGGTAACGACGCCGTCGCCGGCGATCTTGGTTTTCTCCATGCCGAAATCGGTCGAGCGGTGCTCGACATACATGTCGAACTCCTCGAACGAGCCCTCGTCGAGAAAGACGTCTATGCGTTCGCGGGCGGTCAGCTTGCCCTTCTTGTGTTGGGCGTCGATGCGGGCCTGGCCACCGCCCATGCGGGCGATCTCGCGGCGGCGCTCGAGTTCCTTCAGCACGTCCTTCATGACCGGTCCCCAAAACGGAAAGCTGCATTGTGGTAATCATGCCCGCGAGAGAGCGCAAGCGCCGCTTCCTCATGGCTTTTGCTGCGCTGCAACATCAGGCCCCTTGCATTTCGATGGGAACTGGGCCATATGCGGCGGCATAGGCGCTTGGGCCGGGATAATCCGGCCTTCTCGACGAATGAGACTGGTTGCGTCTGTTTTCCCTCTTCCCGACAGATCGGCAAGGTGGCGAAAAAGCCCCGTGGCATGATGCCTGCGGGCACGACAGCGCAGCCGTGCGGACGATAATGTCCGCCCGCCTTGTCGTTTCATGACAATTTTCGACGGCAGGTTGCGCCCTGCCGCCCATTGATGTTTGCGGCCAGGAGCCGCATGAAAGAAGAATATTTTGACCAATGAAAACACTTTGACCGGTAGGGACACTGGGGAACTGAACGGTTTCGCCGCACTTGGAATTACCGGCGCACTGCTCAAGGCCACCAATGCCGCCGGCTTTACCGATCCGAAGCCGATCCAGGCCCAGGCGATCCCGCCGCAGCTCGAAGGCCGCGACATTTTCGGCATCGCCCAGACCGGCTCGGGCAAGACGGCGGCGTTCGCGCTGCCGATCCTGTCGAAGATCATCGCACTTGGCACCAAGCGCCGGCCGAAGACGGCCCGCGCGCTGATCCTGGCGCCGACACGTGAACTCGCGGTGCAGATCGAGGAGATGATCAAGCTGCTCGCCAAGGGCGCGCATGTATCGACCGCGCTCGTGCTGGGCGGCGTCTCGCGCTTCAGCCAGGTGAAGAAGGTTGCGCCCGGCGTCGACATCCTGATCGCAACGCCCGGTCGGCTGACCGACCTTGTGCGTGAAGGCGACCTGATGCTTGCCGACACCAAATGGCTGGTGCTCGACGAAGGCGACCGCATGCTCGACATGGGCTTCATCAACGACGTGAAGCGCATCGCCAAGGCGACGGCGCCGGACCGTCAGACGGTGCTGTTCTCGGCGACTATGCCGGCCGAGATCGCCGAACTGGCGAAAGGCCTGCTGAAGAACCCGATCCGCGTCGAAGTCGCTCCTCACAGCACCGCGGCAGCCGAGATCGTGCAGGGTGTCGTCTTTGCCCGCACCAAGCAGAAGCGCCAGGTGCTGGCCAACATGCTTGCCGATGAGGCGATGAGGTCCGTCATCATCTTCTCGCGCACCAAGCATGGCGCCGACAGGGTGACCAAGGATCTCGAGCGCGACGGCTTCAAGGCCGCCGTCATCCACGGCAACAAGTCGCAGAATGCCCGTCAGAAGGCACTCAACGATTTCCGTGAGGGTTCGGTGCGCATTCTCGTGGCGACCGACATTGCTGCACGCGGCATCGACGTGCCCGGCATCAGCCATGTGGTGAATTTCGACCTGCCGGACGAGGCGGAGAGCTATGTCCACCGCATCGGCCGCACCGGCCGTAACGGCATGGACGGCATCGCCATCACACTCTGCGACCCGTCTGAAAACAGCAAGCTGCGTCAGGTCGAGCGCATCATCCGCACCAAGCTGCCGATCGTTGCCGACCATCTCGGCAGCCCCGATCCGCAGCGCAATCCCGCCGAGAAGAACGAACGCAGCTTCGAACCGGCCAATGATCGCAACGACCACAATGGCCGCCGCGACGGCAGGCGGCCCGGCGGCGCAAACAACGGCTTCGGCAAGAAGCGGTTCGGCGACAAGCCGGCCTTTGCGGGCGAGCGCAAGCCGGAAGGCGCCAAGCCCTTCAAGGGCAATAACAAGCGCCGCTTCGGCGGCAAGCGGCCAGCAGCGCGGGCCGCATAATCTGACCGTGTTGCGGTCGGCCAAGTCTGGCTTGGTCACACACGATTGAAGAGGGCGACCGGAGCGATGCTTCGGTCGCCCTCTTGCTTGGGGGCCTTTGGTTCACTTTACCACCGCCTCGATCCACACGACGATCCGCTGCGCGAGGAAAGCCGTGGTCGATGGCGACAGCGCGTCGCCGGCAATGACGTGGTTGTCCGGGTCGCCGGTATCGTCGACCGGCACCAATTCATGTGCGGCGCCCCAGCGACCCGCAAGCACGATCGCTCGCCCATCACCGATCCTACTCGACTGGCGGCTTGCGGTCGAAATTCAGCGGCCGCGCATTCCAGCGGGTGACCGTGCTGATCACCCATCGGCAGAACGGCCTCGGCAGCATCCTGAGCAGCTTCAGCGTCCAACTCAGGCGGCGTGGGAAAGTGACTTCGAAGCCGCCGTATTCGATGCCTTGCGCGATGCGGCGCGAGGCCAGATTGACCGGCATCAAGCCCGGCATCGGCAGGAAGTTCTTTTCGGTCAGCCGCGTGTCGACAAAGCCCGGATTAATCACCTGGATGCGGACGTTCATCTTGTCGAAATCGTATTTCAGCGACTCGGCCAGGATATTGACCGCCGCCTTGGTGCCGCCATAGGCGGCGGTGGTGGGCCAGCCGAAATAGGCGGTAACCGAACCGATCAGCACGACATGGCCGCGCGAGCGCACGCGCATGCGTTCGATGACCGGCAGCAGGCCATTGATGATGCCAAAATAATTGACTTCGAAAGACCGACGGAAATTGCGCGCCACAAGATCCTCGCCCGGTGTTGCGATATAGCTTCCAGCGTTGAACACTGCCAACACGATCGGACCGAGATCTTTCTCGATCGCTGCAACCGTCTTCGCCATACGTTTTTCGTCGGTCACGTCGCAAGGATAGGCTGCGACACGGCCCGCCATCTGCGCCGTTTCGACGATGAGCGTATCGATCGGATGGTCATCTGGCGCAGTCACCGCGACGACATAGCCCCGAGCGGCAAGATCCTTGGCCAGCGAACGGCCGATACCGCTGCTGCCGCCCGTAATCCAGGCGACGCCATGCTTCGGATTGGCCCGATAGAGTGTCATGTTGCGCCCCGCCGGCTCTTCTTAGCCTGTGCTCTACCGGTGAAGAAATCGAATGAAAAGAGTGCTTTTCGGTACATGGTTGAAATGAATACCGGTCGGGCGCTCCTGGCTGTAGGAATTGCAGTGTGCGAAATGCGACTGGACCAGGCAAATTCTTGCCTTGAAACCGAAGCTTCGGGTTTCTAGGGTTTCGCCGCACCCACAAAGGAATCTCCATGCCCCGTTCTGTGATCGACGTGATCGGCAACACGCCCCTGATCCGCCTCAACAAGGCCTCGGAAGCAACCGGCTGCGAGATCCTGGGCAAGGCCGAATTCATGAATCCCGGGCAGTCGGTAAAGGACCGCGCCGGCCTGTTTATCATCCGCGATGCGGAGCAGCGCAGGCTGCTGCGGCCCGGCGGCGTCATCGTCGAGGGGACGGCCGGAAATACCGGCATCGGATTGACACTGGTTGCCAAGGCGCTCGGCTACCGCACGGTGATCGTCATTCCCGACACCCAGAGCCAGGAGAAGAAGGATACAATCAAACTGCTCGGCGCCGAGCTGATCGAAGTGCCCGCCGTGCCTTACAAGAACCCGAACAACTACGTGAAGCTGTCGGGCCGGCTGGCCGAGCAGATGGCGAAGAGCGAGCCGAATGGCGCGATCTGGGCCAACCAGTTCGACAATGTCGCCAACCGTGACGGCCATATCCGCACCACGGCCGAAGAAATCTGGAACCAGACCGACGGCAAGGTGGATGGTTTCGTGTCGGCGGTCGGTTCCGGCGGCACTCTGGCAGGCGTCGGTTTCGGGCTGAAGGCCAAAAACAACCAGGTCAAGATCGCGCTGGCCGATCCGCTGGGGGCAGCGCTCTATTCCTTCTACACCAGCGGCGAGCTGAAATCCGAGGGCAGTTCGATCACCGAAGGCATCGGGCAGGGGCGGATCACCGCCAACCTCCAAGGCTTTACACCCGATTTTGCCTTCCAGATCCCCGACGAGGACGCGCTGCCGATCGTATTCGACCTGATCCAGGAGGAGGGGCTTTGCGTTGGCGGTTCGACGGGCATCAACATTGCCGGCGCCATTCGCCTGGCGCGCGAGCTGGGCCCCGGCCACACCATCGTGACCATGCTTTGCGACTACGGCACGCGCTACCAGTCGAAGCTGTTCAATCCTGAATTCCTGCGCGAAAAGAAGCTGCCGGTGCCGGGGTGGATGGAGCAACAGAGCACGATTTCGGTACCGTTCGAAAGGGTTGCGTGATGGCGCACAAGACCGAAGCGCTGTTTCGTGACGACGCCTATCTGGGGACGGCCGACGCCACCGTCGTCGCAGTCAATGATCGCGGCGGCATCATTCTGGACCGGACGGTGTTTTACGCCACATCGGGCGGGCAGCCGGGCGACACCGGCAGCCTCGAACGCGCCGACGGCACCGGCATAGCGATTGCCGCTACGATCACCGGCGAAACCAAGGACGAGATCATCCATGTGCCGGCGCCGGAGCAGGCAGTTCCAAAGGTGGGCGAGCGCATGAGGCTCGCCATCGACTGGCCGCGGCGGCAGTTGCTGATGCGCATGCATTCTGCCTGCCACCTGCTTACCGTCGTCTGTCCGTTCCCGATCACCGGCGCCGCGGTTTCCGAGGACGACAGCCGTATCGATTTCGACATCCCGGACGCCGGCTTTACCAAGGAAGACGTGACGGCCAGACTGATGGAGCTGGTGCGAGCCGACCACCCGATCTTCACCCGGCTCATTTCCGACGAGGAACTGGCATCCAATCCGGGCTTGGTGAAATCCAAGAATGTGCGGCCCCCGGCCGGCACGGGAAGGATCCGATTGGTCTGCATCGGCGAGAACGCTTCGATCGACAGCCAGCCTTGCGGCGGCACCCATGTAAAGAGCACCAGCGAAATCGGCGAGATCCATATCGGCAAGATCGAGAAGAAGGGCCGCGAGAACCGGCGCTTCCGCATTCGCTTTGGTCCTATGCCGCCAGCCTGATATAGGACTGCGACGGACGGGACAGGAGAGAAAAGATGGCCGACGACAGTCCTTTCACCATCGATGCCGATTGGTTACAGAAGCGGCTCGGCGAACCCGGCCTGACGATTGTCGACGCGTCCTGGTATCTGCCGGCGCAAAAGCGTGACGCGCGCGCCGAGTACGACGTAGCGCATATTCCAGGCGCCCGCTTCCTCGACCAGGATGCGGTTTCGGACCCCGACGCGGCTCTGCCGCACACGCTGCCGTCGCCGCAGCATTTCGCGCAATATGTCGGCGCGATGGGTATTTCGGCCGATGACACGATTGTTGTCTATGACGGGCCAGGGTTCTTTTCTGCACCGCGCGCCTGGTGGTTGTTTCGCGTCATGGGCGTGTTCCAGGTCTATATACTCGACGGCGGCTTCGATCGTTGGAAAGCCGCCGGACGGCCGGTGACTGCGGAGCCGACGAAGATCGCGCCTTGCGTGTTTTATGCCAACTTCGATGCCGCCCGCGTCGCCAGCCTTGCCGACATGCGCCGGATCGTCGAGACGGGGGAGAGCCAGATCGCCGACGCGCGCTCGCCTGGCCGTTTTGCCGGCACCGAGCCGGAGCCGCGCCCCGGCATCCGCTCCGGCCATATGCCGGGCGCGCACAACGTGCCGTTTTCGGCGCTTTCGGAAAACGGCGAATTGTTGCCGAAGGACAGGCTGCGCAAAGTGATCGAAGGAGCCGGCATCGACCTGTCGAAGCCGGTCGTCACCTCCTGCGGGTCGGGCGTCACCGCGGCAGCCGTCACGCTAGCTTTGGAGACGCTTGGCCATGCCGACAACAGGCTTTATGACGGTTCATGGACCGAATGGGGCGGGCTTTCCGACACGCCTGTCGTGACGGGCAAGGACTGACGGTGATGGAAGACGGATCGCTGGAAGACATCGATGTCACCGTGACGTTTCTCGAAATGCATGTGCCGCCTGCCTATTCGCCGCCGCTGCCGTACAACCGCCAGATCGCGCTGCTCAAGACCAAAGACATTCCCCTGCATTTCTACCGCTATTTGATGGATCGGGTCGGCCGCAAATGGCACTGGGTCAATGTTTTGAGGCTGAGCGACGAGGAGCTTGCGGCGGGCATCCACCGCGAGGACCGCGACATCAGGGTGCTTTATCTGGATGGTGCGCCGGCCGGCTTCTTCGACCTCAAGCCGCATTTGCCGGAGGAAGTGGAACTCGCTTATTTCGGAATGATGGAGCACGCGACCGGGCAAGGCATCGGCCGCTGGTTCCTCGGTGCGGCAATCGCCGCAGCCTGGTCGCACGGGCCAAAGCGGGTGACGGTGCAGACCTGCACCCTCGATCACCCAGCAGCACTGCCGCTGTATCAAAAACTCGGCTTTACGCCAGTGGCGCAAAAAAAGGAGGTCGTACATCCGATGTCTTTTGCCGAGCGCGCGGCCAGCGTCATGCGGCCCTGATTTTCAGGCCCGTTCATCCGAGCTTCAGCTTGTCTTTGCAATGTCCCAGAGTCTCTGGATCAACACTCAAAGGCGAGCCCGACTTGAATGAGCTTGGCTCTTTCCATATCGCTATCGTCTAAAAATCGATGGGTGATGGAGGATCGCACGATGGCAATACGCGTGGTAATGGCCGGCGCGACCGGCTGGGTCGGCAAAGCGCTGGTTCCGGCGATCGGGGCGCAAGGCGACATGGCGCTGGCCGGGGCTGTATCACGCAGCGGCGCGGGGCAGGATTCCGGTCTGCTGGTTGGTATGCCGGCTAATGGTATTGCCGTTTCGGCCTCGCTGGCCGAGGCGCTGGAGGCGCCGTCGGACGTGCTGGTCGACTTCACCAAGCCGCATGTCGTGAAAGACCATGTGCTGCTCGCCATCGACAACGGACGGCACACGGTGATCGGCACGTCGGGACTGGGAGCTGCCGACTATGCCGAGATCGACGCCGCGGCGCGCGCCAATGGCGTCGGCGTTGTTGCCGCTGGCAACTTTTCCATCACCGCCACGCTGATGAAGCGGTTTGCACTTATGGCGGCAAAATACGTGCCGGATGTCGAGGTCATCGATTATGCTAGTGCAAAGAAGCCCGACGCGCCCTCCGGAACCGCACGAGAGCTTGCTGAAGCGCTGGCCGACATCCGCAAGGCCTCAACGGCAAAGCCGGTCTCCGAGGTCTCCGGCGTGCCGGCCACACGCGGTGGTGCGGTCGGCGCAGGCGAGGGGGTGCAAGTGCACGCGCTTCGCCTGCCGTCCTACATCCTGTCCTGCGAGGCGCTGTTCGGTCTGCCAGACGAGCGGCTGACCATACGCCACGACGCCGGCTCGTCCGCGGCGCCTTACGTGGCGGGCACGCTGCTCGCCATCAGACGGGTACAGCAGATCAAAGGTCTGGTTCGTGGTCTCGACGCGCTGATGGATTGATCCATTTCGGCAGGAATCGGGTGGGAAGCTCTGTCTTGCGAGCATAATTTCCGGTCGACGACACCGGAGATTTTGCCATGACGCTAAAATTCAAAGCCTTGCCAACCAATGCTGTCCGGGCACTTCAGCGCGGCGGGCCGGATGCTTATGGCTTGAAGCCAGAGCGGCAAATTTCGGATGGCGACGGCGTGCCTTGCCGTCATTGCTTGAAAAATATTGCTGTGGGAGAAGCCTATCTTGTTTTGGCCTATCGGCCTTTTCCGGAGCTGCAGCCTTATGCCGAAACGGGGCCGATCTTTCTGCATGCGAAAGAATGCGAACGCGCCGCCGAGGGGAAAATGCTTCCCGAAATGCTCGAAAGCAGCGATTACATTGTGCGTGGTTATGGCAAGGACGACCGCATCGTTTACGGCAGCGGCGGCGTCATTCCGACCGACGCAATTGCCGCACGGGCAGAGACGTTGTTCGAACGCGACGACATCGCTTACGTCCACATCCGCTCGGCGCGCAACAATTGCTATCAGTGCCGGATCGACCGCGCGTAACCGGACAGGCTGCACCGGCTTGGGGCTGTCGTACTCCCGTCGCATACAAGCGGTAGAAACACACTGTCGATCGATTTGCCGACCGCGGATGAACCGGCGGGAATTTTCGACAACCGAGGAAGCGGGGCTTTGGCTCCGCTTTTTTGTTGTCCGGTTATTCCGCGCGCCCGACACTTTTCAGTTTTTCGACATAAGAAAAAACCCGTCGGACGAATCCGACGGGCACTGGAGAGGCAGATTCGGACAGCTCAGGCGGCGAGAACGGCCTTCGGCTCGACCAGGTCGTAACCGAGCGCTTCGGCCACTGCGCGATTCGTGATCTTGCCCTTGTGGACGTTCAGCCCGTTGCGCAGATGGTGGTCGTCTACCAGCGCCTTGAGGCCCTTGTCGGCGAGCTGCAGGCCATAATGCAGCGTCGCATTATTGAGCGCGTGGGCCGAGGTGACCGGCACCGCACCCGGCATGTTGGCGACGCAATAGTGGATGACGCCATCGACCTCATAGGTCGGCTCGGCATGGGTGGTGGCGTGCGAGGTCTCGAAGCAGCCGCCCTGGTCGATGGCGACGTCGACCAGCACGGCGCCTTTCTTCATGCCCGACAGCATTTCGCGCGTCACCAGCTTTGGCGCTGCTGCCCCCGGGATCAGCACGGCGCCGACGACGATGTCAGCCGAAAAACATTCTTCCTCCAGCGCCTCGACGGTCGAGTAGCGGGTGTGGACGCGGCCGCCAAAGATGTCGTCGAGCTGACGCAGGCGCGGGATCGAGCGGTCAATGATGGTGACGTCGGCGCCAAGGCCGGCGGCCATCCGTGCAGCATGCAGGCCGACGACGCCGCCGCCGAGCACAGTGACCTTGCCGGGGAGCACGCCGGGCACGCCGCCAAGTAGCACGCCGCGGCCACCATTGGCCTTTTGCAGCGCCGTTGCCCCCGCCTGGATCGACAGGCGGCCGGCGACTTCCGACATCGGTGCTAGCAGCGGCAGGCCGCCGCGCTCGTCGGTGACGGTCTCGTAAGCTATTGCGGTCACGCCGGAGGCCAGCAGACCCTTGGTCTGCTCCGGATCCGGAGCAAGATGCAGATAGGTATAGAGGATCTGGCCGTCGCGGAGCTGAACCCATTCGTTGGGCTGCGGCTCCTTGACCTTCACGATCATGTCAGACTTGGCAAAAACGTCGGCGGCCGTTTTGGCAATCGTGGCGCCGGCGGCGCGATACGCGTTGTCATCGGCGCCGATGCCGGCGCCGGCGCCGGTCTCGATCAGCACTTCATGGCCATGCGCGACATATTCACGGACCGAACCCGGTGTCAGGCCGACGCGGTATTCATGGTTCTTGATTTCCCGGGGGCAACCGACGCGCATCTTTTTCTCCTGATCCGGCCCTTTTAGGACCTGTTCCCTGTCTAGAGATAGTGAACCACGAATCGTTCGGTAAGTGTTTGCGAATGCGCTTGCCAGAGAGGCCACTGTTCGATAATCGTTGCGCAAAACATTAGAATTCTCGCAGGAACCCGCAAAAATGCCGCTCGACAGGATTGATATCGC
This sequence comes from Mesorhizobium sp. M0040, assembly GCF_040323505.1. Classification (NCBI taxonomy): domain Bacteria; kingdom Pseudomonadati; phylum Pseudomonadota; class Alphaproteobacteria; order Hyphomicrobiales; family Phyllobacteriaceae; genus Mesorhizobium; species Mesorhizobium sp. M0040. The sequence continues at coordinate 36,392 of NZ_JAMYVA010000034.1, read as the reverse complement.
CATTCTCGAGACGTTGCAGAAAGACGGGCGGATACCCAACGCAGCGCTCGCCGAGAAGGTTGGCCTGTCGCAGTCGGCCTGTTCGCGGCGGCTGGACAATCTGGAGAAGTCCGGAACCATCCGCGGCTATCACGCACGGCTGTCCAACGCTGCACTTGGGCACCAGATGACGGCGATCGTGCATATATCGCTGTCCGGGCAATTCGAGAAGACGTTGTCGGATTTCGAGGCAGCGATAAAGCGCTGCCCGAACGTCCTGTCCTGCCATTTGATGTCGGGCGAATATGACTACATCCTGCGCATCGCAGCAAAGGATCTCGTCGACTACGAACGCATCCACAAGGAGTGGCTGTCGGCAATGCCGCATGTGACGAAGATCAATTCGTCTTTTGCCTTGCGCGAAATCGTCGATCGCACGGCTGTGGGAATGAAACCTGAACTCGCCTAGGCCCCGAACTCGCCTAGGTGTTGACTGCCTCGGTCACCACACGGTCCATCGGAATGTCGTGCGGCTGCGGGTAGATGGTGACGATGCGCTGCAGTTCGTAGCCGACGCCGATGACCAGCGGTTTGAAGGGCATCGCGGCAAGCGTGCGATCGAAGAAGCCGCCGCCATAACCCAGGCGAAACTGCCCGGGATCGATGCCGACGATCGGCGAAATGACGATGTCGGGCAACACCGGATCACCCTCGGCCGGTATCGGGATATTCCAGACGCCCTTCTCCAGCCGGTCTCCGTGGGCATAGGCGCGAAAGACAAGCGGCCGGTCTTTCTCGACGACGACGGGCATCGCCGTGCGCCCGCCCCGCGCGTTAACGGTTTCCATCCACGGGCGCAGGTCCGGCTCGCCGCGAAACGGCCAATAGAGGCTGACCATGCGGCCGGCGATGTCGCCGATCACCGCGTCGAGCCCTTCGGCAATGCGCTGCGACATGGCTGTGCGCGTGTCGGCCGAAACGGCAAGGCGGGATACGATCAACCGCTCGCGCTCGGCCTTGCGCCAGCGCCTTACGTCGGTCCAGTCGGATAGCGGCGCTTGGAACTCCGGATCGAGCTCGTGCATAAAACAAGGCGGCGAGGCGTACTGCGCTGGGTCTTCATCTTCATTCCTAGCCATGCTTCACCTGCAATGTACTATTCCAACCAAGTCGTATCTGGGACGTAAGCTATATCCGGGAATGAGTCTGCAGCATGCGTATTCACGACATCAAGAGACGAGTCCCAGGCAGTTGCAGCGCAGGCATTGCTGCACTGCACAACGATACTTACATCAGCCTTGGCGAGAGGGATGAGTGAGATGAACATAGCCAACCATCACGTCGTCGTCGTAGGCGCCGGTTTCGGCGGCCTCGAATTCACCCGCGCACTTGCCGGCGCGCCGGTGCGCATCACCATGATCGACAGGCGCAATCATCACCTTTTTCAGCCGCTGCTCTACCAGGTGGCGACGACGGCCCTGGCCACCTCCGAAGTGGCTTGGCCGATCCGCCATCTCCTGCGCAGGCGCAAGGACGTGACGACGCTGCTTGCCACCGTGACTGGCATCGACCGCACCGGCAAGCGGGTGCTGCTGCAGGACGGCGGCACGGTCGCCTACGACACGCTGGTGCTGGCCACCGGTGCGCGGCACGCCTATTTCGGCCATGACGAATGGGAGCCGTTCGCGCCGGGCCTGAAGACACTGGAGGACGCCACCACCATTCGACGGCGTATTCTTTTGGCTTTCGAGCAGGCCGAGCGGGAAACCGATCCCGCCAAGCGCCAGGCACTGCTGACGCTGGCGATCGTCGGCGGCGGGCCGACCGGCGTGGAATTGGCCGGCACCATTGCCGAACTGGCGCATGACACGCTGCGCGGCGAGTTCCGCAACATCGACACGCGGCAGACGCGTGTGGTGCTGATTGAGGCCGGCGACCGCGTTCTTGCCAATTTCGCGCCGGAACTCTCCGATTATGCAATGAAGGCGCTCGAACGGCTCGGCGTGACCGTCGAACTCGGCCGGGCGGTTACGCGCTGCGATGCCGAGGGTGTCGTCTTCGGCGACAGGCATTTGCCGGCCAGGACAATCCTGTGGGCGGCGGGCGTCGCCGCTTCGCCGGCCGCCGAATGGCTCGGCGCGGCAGCGGACCGCGCGGGCAGGGTGCTTGTCGAGCCCGACCTCACTGTACCGGGAAACCCGGAGATTTTCGTCATCGGTGACGTAGCGCACGTCCTGCGACCGGATGGCCGGCTGGTGCCGGGCGTCGCGCCCGCCGCCAAGCAGCAGGGACGGCACGTCGCCACGGCGATCAAGGCAAGGCTTGCCGGTGACGCGACACCGCGTCCTTTCAGCTACAGGCATGACGGCGATTTGGCGACGATCGGCAAGCGCGCGGCGGCCATCGATTTCGGCTGGATCAAGCTTACCGGCCGGCTTGCCTGGTGGCTATGGGGCTTGGCGCATATTTACTTCCTGATCGGCTTTCGTAACCGGCTTGCGGTTTCCCTGAGTTGGCTATGGATCTACTTCACCGGTCAGCGCAGCGCGCGGCTGATCACCCAGGGCGACGACGATAAGGGCTGATTGTTCGCTGCCGGACATTCATCGGCGCGTCACCTCCTCTTGATGGAATCGGCTTCTGGACTCGGCTGGATTTCGGCGCGAAGCTTTGCTTCGGGCAGGACTTGTCACGTCGTGGAAGGAAGAGAGAACGAATGTCCCAATTGCGCCACCTCGTCTCACGCCGCGATTTCCTCGCCGGCGTTGCCGCCAGCGGAGCGCTGATCATGCTGCACCCGTTCTCCGCCCGGGCTCAAGCCAATCAGGCGCATCTGAGGATTATGGAGACGACCGACATCCACGTGAATGTGCTGCCTTACGACTATTACGCCGACAAAGCTAACGACACGATGGGGCTATCGCGAACGGCATCGTTGATTGAAGCCGTGCGCAAGGAAGCAACCAACGCGATGCTGATCGATAATGGCGACCTTCTGCAAGGCAACCCGATGGGCGACTACATCGCCTACGAGAGGGGGATGAAGGATGGCGATCTGCATCCGGTCATGAAGGGCATGAACCTGCTCGGCTACGAATGCTCGACGCTCGGCAACCACGAGTTCAACTATGGCCTGTCGTTCATGGACAAGGTGCTGGCCGGTGCCAATTTCCCGTTTGTCTGCGCGAACCTGATCCGCGGCACGGAGCTCGCCGCGAACCCGCGCGACGACAAGCTTTATCTCAAGCCTTACGTCATCCTCGAAAGGAACATCAAAGACGGGTCGGGCACCGAGCAACCGATCAGGATCGGCATCATCGGCTTCGTGCCGCCGCAGATCATGGTCTGGGACCTGAAAAATCTCGAGGGCAGCGTCAAGACGCGCGACATCGTCGAGGCGGCCAAGGCGTGGGTGCCGCAAATGAAGGAAGAAGGCGCCGACATCGTCATTGCGCTCTCCCATTCCGGCATCGATGTGAAGCAAAGCGACATGATGGAGAATGCCTCCTTCTTCGTTGCCGGTGTCGAAGGTATCGATGCGGTGTTCACCGGCCACCAGCATCTGGTCTTCCCCGGCAAGAAGGACTTTCAGTCGCTGGACGCCGTCGATACGGCGAAAGGCACGTTGCAAGGCAAGCCCGCCGTCATGGCCGGCTTCTGGGGCTCGCACATGGGGCTGATCGATCTGTTGCTGGAGCGCGACGGATCGACGTGGAAAATCGTTTCGACGACCTCTGAGGCCAGGCCGATCTTTGAGCGGGTCGACAAGACGAACAAGCCGACCGTCGCGGACGACCAGCGCATCGTCGACGCGCTCAAACAGGACCACGAGGCGACGCTTGCCTATGTGCGCCGGCCGGTCGGCAAAACCTCGGCGCCGCTCTATTCCTACTTTGCGCTGGTCGCCGACGATCCATCGGTGCAGATCGTCAGCCAGGCGCAGACCTGGTACTTGAAGGACATCCTGAAGAACACAGAGTGGAAGGATATGCCGCTGTTGTCGGCGGCGGCACCGTTCAAGGCGGGCGGGCGCAACGGCGCCGACTATTACACCGACGTGCCGGTGGGCGATATCGCCATCAAGAACGTCGCCGACCTCTACCTCTATCCAAACACGGTGCGCGCCGTCGAAATCACCGGGGCAGAGGTGAAGGAATGGCTGGAAATGTCGGCCGGCATCTTCAACCGGATCGAACCGGGCAAAGCCGACCAGGCGCTCATCAACACCGACTTCCCGTCTTATAATTTCGACGTGATCGACGGCGTCACCTACCGGATCGACCTGTCGCAGCCACCGAAATATGATTCGAAGGGCGGGCTGGTGAATGCTGGCTCGACCCGCATCATTGACTTGATGTTCGACGGCAAACCAATTGGTCCCAAGCGGAAATTCGTCGTCGCCACCAACAACTACCGAGCCGGCGGCGGCGGCAATTTCCCGGAGATCAATGCCTCGAAGATCATCTACGAAGCGCCCGACACCAACCGCGACGTGATCGTGCGCTACATCGTCAGCGAAGGCACCATCAACCCGTCGGCGGACGCCAACTGGTCGTTTGCGCCACTACCGGGAACCAGCGTCGTGTTCGAGACCGGCGCCAAGGCGAGAGAGTTTATTGCGCAAGTGAAGTCGCTGACGATCGAGCCGGCGGGCGAGGGCGAAGCGGGGTTTTCCAAGTACCGCATCACGCTTTGAGGCAAGGATTTGAGCGTCGGCTCGAAACTGTCTCAGCGTTAAGATACTGTCCCGATACGGCCAATCCGTTTGAGACAGGGGGCCTCTTCAAGCAGGTGGTGCGAAACGCCGCTTGACGGCAGGCATGACCAGATCCAGCGCGTCCGTCGAAATCCCACCGGAATAATCGTGTGGCAGTTGGTCGATCGAGGCGGGAAGCGGTCGTCGAAGCCGAGCGGGGTTATCTTTCCAAGGCGCCCTGCAGCGGTAGCGCCATTCTGGCCAGCAAGCATCGCAGCGGACAGACCAAAGGCCGTTAAAAGGGTCCCAGCAGGGCCGGAATCACTATGGTTGCAAGCACCCATATGCGCTAGTTTTAGCCATGCGTTATGTCATCGTCATCACGACCGTCACCTTTTTCCTGATCTGGGACGGCATTTACAACCAAGGCCGTTACCTCGACAGGACGGTCAGGGAGGTGACCCGCATCGTGCACTATGTAACCAGCATGGTGTAGTTTCTCTTCGCTGCTACGGTTCGCAGACGCGACAAACCTGCCGATTGACGGCACGCTGCCGCTGACACAAAAGAACGCCGGTCCAACGGTCGAGGAGGCTGGGTTGATCCGGCATATCGTTTTCTTCAGCGCACGGCACAAAGCGGATGTCGAGGCAGTGCGCACGGGCCTCCTGACGCTTGGCAAGATACCTCATTCGCGTCATTTCGAGGTAACGCTCAACACCAAGGTCGACCCGCTCTCGGATGAGATCGATGTGGTCGTCTACGCCGAGTTCGAGGACGAAGCGGCGCTCGCCGCCTACAAGGCGCATCCGCTCTATGCAGAGACCACCAGCCGGGTCAAACCTCTGCGCGAATTGCGTTATTCGGCCGACATCGTTGCAAGTTGACGAGCCGCCGTCCCCTACGCGCTGATGTGGTCTTTCCGCTGAGGCGTCGGCCAAGCCCTTGAACCATTTTCAGGAATGAGGCACATCGCGCGGGACATGACAGAGAACACCCCCGCAAGCCCTCATCCGCTCGATCACTTGGTGTTGCCGACCGCGAGCCTCGATGTTGCGCGGGCGCGTTTGACCTTGCTCGGCTTTACCGTTGCGCCGACAGGTATCCACCCTTTCGGAACCGAAAACTGCTGTGTCTTTCTCACCGACGGCACCTATCTCGAGCCGCTCGCGGTCGCTGACCGGCAGGCCGCGGCAACGGCGATCGCGAACCGCAATGTCTTTGTCGTGCGTGATCGCACGTATCGCGAAGAAAACGGCGATGAAGGATTTTCTGCCGTGGCGCTGGGCACCGAAAGCGCCGCCGCGGACCACGCGCGCTTCATCGAAGCCGGCCTGTCGGCGGGAGACATGCTCAGCTTTTCGCGCGCCTTCGCTGATGCGACAGGAAAAAGCGACACCGCATCGTTCAAACTGGCCTTTGCGGCTACAGGCAAGGCAACGGACGCTTTTCTCTTCGCCTGCGAGCGGATCAATGCGCCGAACGTCGACCGCACTGCGTTGCAGGCCCACGCTAATGGCGCAACCGGCATTGTCGAAATCGTGGCAGTCAGTGGCGAACCCTTCGAACAACGCAATGTGATTTCGATCGCGGCTGGGATCAAGGCGCAGGGCGGCGGCACTGTCTATGAGCTGCCGAATGCCGTCGTGACCGTTCTGGATCCTGCAGCCTATTCGGCACGTTTCGGCATTCCTGCCGGCGCGCCATCTGAACTCCGCTTTGCTGGGATCGTCTTTTCGGTTAGGCACGGCGACACCGTCGCAAAGCTGCTTGCAGCCAATTCCGTCGAACACGACATACGCGGCGGTGATATCATCGTGCCGCCGGCGCCAGGGCAGGGCGCAGCCTTCATTTTCCTGGAGATCGCATGAACAAGCTCAATCCTCTGATGCCAAATTCTTCCGTTGCGATCGGCAAGGTCATTTTCGGCAACAGCGCGCCCCTATCGCTGATCGCCGGTCCATGCCAGCTGGAATCGCGGCAGCACGCTTTCGACATGGCCGGTGCACTGAAGGAATTGACGGAACGGCTCGGAATCGGGCTCGTCTACAAGACCAGCTACGACAAGGCCAATCGCACCTCGCTCGGCGGCACGCGCGGTGCGGGACTTGAAGCGGCAATGCCGATCTTCGACGATTTGCACAACAATTTTTCGCTGCCGATCCTGACCGACGTCCACACTGAGGAACAATGCGCGATCGTCGCGCCGCATGTCGACATTCTGCAGATTCCTGCCTTCCTCAGCCGGCAGACCGATTTGCTGATTGCTGCGGCAAGAACCGGCAAGGTGGTCAATGTAAAGAAGGGCCAATTCCTCGCCCCGTGGGACATGAAGAACGTCATCGCCAAGATCACCGGCTCCGGCAACGCCAATGTCTTGGTGACCGAGCGCGGCGCATCCTTTGGTTACAACACCCTGGTGTCCGACATGCGGGCGCTGCCGATCATGGCCGAGATCGGCGCGCCGGTGATTTTCGATGCCACCCATTCCGTGCAGCAGCCGGGTGGGCAGGGCGGTTCGTCTGGAGGCGACCGGCGCTTTGTCGAGACGCTGGCGCGCGCGGCCGTCGCGGTTGGCGTCGCCGGCGTCTTCATCGAGACGCACCAGGACCCCGACAACGCGCCTTCCGACGGTCCCAACATGGTGCCGCTAAAGGATCTTCCCGCATTGCTTGAACGGCTGATGGCGTTCGATCGCATTGCCAAAAGCGTGGGTTGAACCAGCAGTTGCGCCACAGCAGCGCGGCCAAGAAAACTTTGAAGAATTTCGAACCCGCCTGGAACCTTAGCCCGCGGCCCTCATTGTCAAAATCTAATGTCAACGACGACGAGGAGCACACCATGACGACCCAGACGGGACACACCGAAGCCATCGCCGCTTCGCGGGTTATCGGCACATCGGTCTACAATACGGAAGGCACTCATATCGGCGACATCGAGGACGTCATGCTCGACAAACTGTCGAACGGAATCATGTTTGCCGTGATCGGTTTCGGCGGATTTCTCGGCATCGGCGAGAAATACCACGCCATTCCGTGGGCGAGCCTTGACTATGATGAGAACAAGGGCGGCTATGTCGTGCCGTTCACCAAAGACCAGCTGATGGCCGCTCCTTCCTATTCGATCAACGAGCTGACCGGCGCCGACGGCGAGGCCGCGCGTGACGCCTCATACAACTACTACAAGGTCGAGCCTTACTGGCACTGACCTTACTGGCACTGACTAAGTCTCCTGGAATCAAAAAGGCCCCCAGGAAATCGGGGGCCTTTCGATGTGGCGGGATGCTACTGCGCAATCTGCAGGGCCGGCAAAGGCGACGATCCCTGCGGGGGTTGCTGATTGTCGCACGACGTCAGGAACGCAGCCGCGATCAGGAACAAACTCACAATACCGCTCAACTGGGACATGGCGAAACTCCTCCTGTTTCGCCCCGCGCGACAACAGCCATAAACCAGAAACCGGCATGCCGCGTATGACAAATGATGACAGCGCTTCGTGCTTCGTGAATCCGTAGCGCACGGGCAATATTTGCAAGTGCCCCGATTGCGTTTTGCGGCGCTTTGGCTAAGAGGTGCGCGACGCTTCAATCGATCAATCGGGGACATCGCAATGACGGCCATCATCGACATTGTCGGGCGTGAAATCCTGGACAGCCGCGGAAATCCGACCGTCGAGGTCGACGTCGTGCTTGAAGACGGCTCGATGGGTCGCGCCGCGGTGCCGTCCGGTGCCTCTACCGGCGCGCATGAGGCGGTCGAACTGCGCGATGGCGGCCCCCGCTATCTCGGCAAAGGCGTGCTCACGGCGGTCGAGGCGGTGAACGGCGAGCTGTTCGAGGCGATCGGCGGCATGGAGGCAGAGAATCAGATCCATATCGACCAGACCATGATCGAGCTCGATGGTACGCCCAACAAGAGCCGGCTCGGCGCCAATGCCATCCTCGGCGTGTCGCTGGCTGTGGCCAAGGCCGCGGCCGAAGCGGCCGACCTGCCGCTCTATCGTTATGTCGGCGGCACCAAGGCCCATGTGCTGCCGGTGCCTATGATGAACATCATCAATGGCGGCGCGCATGCCGACAACCCGATCGATTTCCAGGAATTCATGATCCTGCCGATCGGCGCGCCGACGCTACGCGACGGCGTGCGCTGGGGCTCGGAGATCTTTCATACGCTGCGAAAGAAGCTGAAGGACGCCGGCCATAACACCAATGTCGGCGACGAGGGCGGCTTTGCCCCCAACCTGAAGAGCGCGCCGGCCGCGCTCGACTTCATCATGGAATCGATCGAGCAGGCTGGCTTCAAGCCCGGCGAGGAGGTTGCGCTAGGCCTCGACTGCGCGGCGACCGAATTCTTCAAGGATGGCAACTACGTCTATGAAGGCGAGAGGAAAACCCGCGACCCGAAGGCGCAGGCCAAATATCTAGCCAAACTCGCTGCCGACTACCCGATCATCACAATTGAGGACGGCCTGGCCGAGGATGACTGGGACGGTTGGAAAATACTGACTGATCTCATCGGCAAGCAAACGCAGCTGGTTGGCGACGATCTGTTCGTCACCAACACGGCGCGGCTGCGCGACGGCATCCGCATGGGTGTCGCCAATTCGATCCTGGTCAAGGTCAACCAGATCGGCTCGCTTACCGAAACGCTCGACGCCGTCGAGACCGCGCACAAGGCCGGCTATACCGCGGTGATGTCGCACCGCTCGGGCGAGACCGAGGATTCGACCATCGCCGACCTCGCCGTTGCCACCAATTGCGGGCAGATCAAGACGGGCTCGCTGTCGCGCTCGGATCGCATGGCCAAGTACAACCAGCTCATCCGCATTGAGGAGGAGCTCGGCAAGCAGGCGCGATATGCCGGCAAGTCGATCGTGAAAAGCTGATTTCGAGAGAAAATCGTGGCGACGAGGGCGGGGACATTCCCGCCCTTTTTTGCTTCCAGGCTCTGAATCCAACAGGCTGTAACTGTCCATTAAGCACAATCGGGCGACAAAGGCGGCGTAGAGGATTCGGACCATGTGGACACGCCAGCACAAGCAAAGAAACACCGGCCGGCTGATCATCCCCTCGCTCTGCGTGGTGTTCCTGACTTATTTCGGTTTCCATGCCTATCATGGCGAGTTCGGCATCTATTCCAAGTATCAGCTCGAAGCTGAGACTGCCGAATTGCAGGGCAGGCTCGATGCCGTCAGGGCGCGCCGGATCGATCTCGAGCGCCGCGTTCAGCTGATGCATGAGGGCACGCTGGAGAAGGACATGCTGGACGAGCAGGCGCGCAAGGCGCTTAATCTGTCCCACGCCGACGAGATCACCATCATGCTGCCGGTCGCAAGATAACCTGATCTCAGTTAATCAGCGATATTTGCAATGATTTTAATTGCTTAGATGCATGACAGCCATGCGTTTTCGGCATGGCGAAAGCCTTCCCTGCATGTTAGCCTGCCTCAAATCGGTGGGAGAACTGATCTCCCTCGCTGTCCGCCAAGAGACGCCAACAGGGAGTGATGCATGGCCACCGCCACCAGAAAAGCGCCTGCCAAATCCAAATCAGACGGCAAGATGCCGGGCCTTTCCACCCCGAAGCCTGTTGAATTCACCAAAGACCAGGAGCTTGCCGCCTATCGGCACATGCTGCTCATCCGCCGCTTCGAGGAAAAGGCCGGCCAGCTTTACGGCATGGGCTTCATCGGCGGTTTCTGCCACCTCTACATCGGCCAGGAAGCGGTCGTTACCGGCATGAAGATGGCGCTGATCGACGGCGACCAGATGATCACCGCCTATCGCGACCATGGTCATATGCTGGCCATGGAGTTGTCACCGCGCGGCGTCATGGCCGAACTGACCGGGCGCCGTAGCGGCCTGTCGAGAGGCAAGGGCGGCTCCATGCACATGTTCTCCAAGGAGAAGCATTTTTACGGCGGCCACGGCATCGTCGGCGCGCAAGTGTCGCTCGGCACCGGCATTGCCTTCGCCAACCGCTATCGCGGCAACAACAATGTGACGCTGACCTATTTCGGCGATGGCGCGGCGAACCAGGGCCAGGTCTACGAAAGCTTCAACATGGCCTCGCTGTGGAAGCTTCCGGTGATCTACATCATCGAGAACAACCGCTACGCCATGGGCACCTCGGTCTCGCGCTCGTCGGCCGAGACGGATTTCTCGCACCGCGGCGCGTCCTTCAAGATTCCAGGCATCCAGGTCGACGGCATGGATGTGCGCGCTGTAAAGGCAGCCGGCGACCTCGCCGCCGAATGGTGCCGCGCCGGCAACGGGCCGCTCATTCTCGAAATGCAGACCTATCGTTACCGCGGCCATTCGATGTCGGATCCGGCAAAATACCGCTCCAAGGAAGAAGTGCAGAAAATGCGCTCCGAACGTGACCCGATCGAGCAGGTCAAAGCGCGGCTGCTCGACAAGAAATGGGCAAGCGAGGACGAGCTCAAGGCCATCGACAAGGAAGTCCGCGACGTTGTCGCCGACGCCGCAGAATTTGCCCAGAACGACGCGGAGCCGGATCCGTCCGAGCTCTGGACCGACATCGTACTTTAACGAGAGGGCAAGGACATGCCGATCGAAATTCTCATGCCCGCCCTCTCGCCGACCATGGAAGAGGGTAATGTTTCCAAGTGGTTGAAGAAAGAGGGCGACAAGGTCGCGGCGGGTGACGCCATTGCCGAGATTGAGACCGACAAGGCAACGATGGAAGTCGAAGCCGTGGACGACGGCACGCTTGCCAAGATCGTGGTTCCTGCCGGCACCGAAGGTGTCAAGGTCAACACGCTGATCGCTGTGCTGGCCGTCGATGGCGAAGACATCGACGAGGCAGGCGAAGGTATCGGCGAGGAGGCTGTTGAGGCGCAAGCAGCAGCGCCCGCTGCCGCTCCGGCCCCCGCGGCTGCTGCGGCCAAGAGCGAAGCGGCAGCACCTGTTGCCGCTGCGCCCAGGTTGGAAATTGCCGCCGATCCGGACATCCCGGCCGGCACCGAAATGGTCTCGACCACAGTGCGTGAAGCCTTGCGCGACGCAATGGCGGAGGAAATGCGCCGCGACGGCGACGTCTTCGTCATGGGCGAGGAAGTCGCCGAGTACCAGGGCGCCTACAAGATCACACAAGGCCTGTTGCAGGAATTCGGTCCGAGACGCGTGGTCGACACGCCGATCACCGAGCACGGCTTTGCCGGCGTTGGTGTTGGCGCGGCGATGGCCGGCCTGAAGCCGATCGTCGAATTCATGACCTTCAACTTCGCCATGCAGGCGATCGACCAGATCATCAATTCAGCCGCCAAGACGCTCTACATGTCCGGCGGCCAGATGGGCGCCCCGATCGTCTTTCGCGGCCCGAACGGCGCTGCTGCCCGCGTCGCCGCGCAGCATTCGCAGTGCTATGCCGCCTGGTACAGCCATATTCCTGGATTGAAGGTGGTGATGCCTTATACCGCCGCCGACGCCAAGGGTCTGCTCAAGGCGGCGATCCGCGATCCGAACCCGGTCATCTTCCTCGAAAACGAAATCCTTTACGGCCACTCCTTCGACGTGCCGAGGATGGACGATTTCGTGTTGCCGATCGGCAAGGCGCGCATTCACAAATCCGGCAAGGACGTGACCATCGTCTCGTTCGGCATCGGCATGACCTACGCGCTCAAGGCGGAGGCGGAGTTGCGTGGCATGGGCATCGATGCCGAGATCATCGACTTGCGCACCATCCGCCCGCTCGACTTCGACACGATCATCGCCTCGGTCAAAAAGACCAATCGCCTCGTGGTGGTCGAGGAAGGCTTTCCGCAGAACTCGGTCGGCGACCATATCGCCAATCAGGTCTCACAGCGCGCCTTCGATTTCCTCGATGCACCGGTCATTACAATTGCCGGCAAGGACGTGCCGATGCCCTATGCGGCGAACCTCGAAAAGCTGGCGCTGCCCAATGTCGGCGAGGTCGTCGAGTCGGTCAAAGCCGTCACGTATCGCTGAGCAGGGCGGGAGGACAAAATGCCGATCAACATCACCATGCCGGCGCTGTCGCCCACAATGGAAGAGGGCAATCTTTCCAAGTGGCTGGTCAAGGAAGGCGATAAGGTTTCGCCCGGCGACGTGATTGCCGAGATCGAGACCGACAAGGCGACGATGGAAGTCGAAGCCGTCGACGAGGGCACGGTCGCCAAGCTGGTGGTTCCGGCCGGCACAGAAGGCGTCAAGGTCAATGCGCTGATCGCGGTGCTGGCTGCCGAGGGCGAGGATGCTGCTTCTGCCGCCAAAAGCGGTGATGGCGCTGCGCCGGCCAAGGCTGAGGCTCCGAAAGCGGAAGCCCCCAAAGCTGAAACATCAAAGCCCGAAGCGTCGAAGCAGGAGCCTGCCGCACCTGCGCCTAAGGCGGAAGCGGTGCCGGTCGCCAACGGCCACGCAAGCGGTGAGCGCATCTTCGCCTCGCCGCTGGCCCGGCGCATTGCCAGGGAAGCCGGCGTCGATGTCGCGGCGCTGACAGGCTCCGGCCCGCATGGTCGCGTGGTCAAGGCCGATGTCGATGCCGCAATTTCCAGTGGCGGCGCCAAGGCGGCACCAGCAGCAAAAGCGGCGCCCGCCGGCACTCCGGCACCTGCGGCCGCAGCACCCAAGGCGATGTCGGACGAGCAGGTGCTCAAACTGTTTGCCGAAGGCTCCTACGAGCTGGTCCCCCACGACAATATGCGCAAGACCATTGCGCGGCGGCTGGTCGAAGCCAAGACCACCATCCCGCATTTCTATCTGACGCTCGACTGCGAGCTCGACGCACTTCTGGCCCTGCGCACGCAGATCAATGCGGCCGCGCCGGTGAAGAAGACCGAGAAGGGCGAAACGCCGGCCTACAAGCTGTCGGTCAACGACATGGTCATCAAGGCTCTTGCCATGGCGCTGATGGCGGTTCCGGATGCCAATGCGTCGTGGACAGAAAACGCCATGATCAAGCACAAGCACGCTGATGTCGGCGTTGCCGTATCGATCCCCGGCGGCCTGATCACCCCGATCATCCGGCGTGCTGACGAAAAGACGATGTCCGTCATCTCCAACGAGATGAAGGATCTTGCCGGCCGCGCCCGCAGCCGCAAGCTGAAGCCGGAAGAATATCAGGGCGGCACCACGGCGGTGTCCAATCTCGGCATGTTCGGCATCAAGGATTTTTCTGCCGTCATCAACCCGCCGCATGCGACGATCCTGGCGGTCGGCGCCGGCGAGCAACGCGCGGTGGTCAAGAACGGCGAGATCAAGATCGCCACGATCATGTCGGTGACGTTGTCGACCGATCACCGCGCCGTCGACGGTGCGCTCGGCGCCGAGCTGCTCGTCGCCTTCAAACGCATGGTCGAAAACCCGATGGGCATGCTGGTTTAAGAGAGGGGAACAGGGCGGTGCGGAAATTCTTCACCAGCCTTTTTGCCTTCTTTCTTTCCGGTTTGGCGGGCGGATTGGTGGCGCAGTGGCTCGCCGTCGCCACCAATGCCGACGTAGAGTACATCCTTGTGTTCATGATCTCGGCTCTCGTCACCGTCCTCGTGACGGTCGCGTTCTTCATCGCACAATTCATGTCGGACCCACGACGGGCAACAAAGCTGACCGCGACCATAGGGGTAGCGTTTTTTGTTCTCGTTGGAGTTTTCCTGATCGGCTGGACTTTCTCCCAGCCCCCAGGCAAGAGCCAGTGGTCGGGCGATCTTCCCATAGTCGCCGGTCTCGTCCTGCCAGGCATCGCTACGGTGCTGGTCCAGTGGCTTTTCGTGCGCTGGCGATTGGCGCGCTCGCAACCAGGTTTCGGCGGGGCAGGCACATGAAGACGGTCCTCTGCTACGGCGATTCGCTTACCTGGGGCTATGACGCGGCAGGCCTTGGCCGGCATCCGCTGGAAGATCGCTGGCCGAGCGTGCTGCAGGCGGCATTGGGCAGCGGCGTCGAGGTCATCGCCGAAGGCCTGAATGGCCGAACCACCGCCTTTGACGATCACTTGGCCGGAGCGGACCGCAATGGCGCAAGGCTGTTGCCAACCATCCTGACGACGCATGCGCCGATCGACTTGATCGTCATCATGCTCGGCGCCAACGATATGAAGCCGTGGATTCACGGTAATCCGGTCGCGGCCAAACAAGGCATGCAACGCCTGATCGATATCGTGCGCGGTCACGATTACCCGTTCGATTGGCCGGCGCCGCAGATCCTGATCGTCGCGCCGCCCGTAGTCAGCCGCACGGAAAACGCCGAGTTCAAGGAAATGTTCGCCGGCGGCGATGACGCGTCAAAGCGGCTGGCGCCGCAATATTCCGCCCTTGCCGACGAGGCCGGCTGCGGCTTCTTCGATGCCGGCACGGTGGCCAAAACCACGCCGCTCGACGGTGTCCACCTGGACGCGGAAAACACGCGGAACGTCGGGCAAGCGCTGGCGCCGCTCGTGCGCCTCATGTTGGAATTGTGAAGGAGAAAGCCGTGGCTGAGAACTACGACGTCATCATCATCGGCTCCGGCCCCGGCGGCTATGTCACTGCAGTGCGTTCGGCCCAGCTTGGCTTCAAGACGGCGATCGTCGAGCGCGAGCACTTGGGCGGCATCTGCCTCAACTGGGGCTGCATTCCGACCAAAGCGCTGCTGCGCTCCGCCGAGATCATGCACTATTCGGATCATCTGAAGGACTACGGCCTGAAGATCGATGGCAAGGTCGGGGTCGACACAGCCGCCGTCGTCGATCGCTCGCGAAAGGTCTCGCTGCGGCTCAACGGCGGCGTCGGCTTCCTGATGAAGAAGAACAAGGTCGACGTCATCTGGGGCGAAGCCAAGCTGACCAAACCTGGCGAGATCGTCGTGTCGAAATCGTCGAAGAAGCCGATGGAGCCGCAGCCGCCGGCGCCCAAGGGCGTCAAGGGCGAGGGCACCTATAGCGCCAAGCACATCATCCTGGCGACCGGCGCCAGGCCGCGCGCGCTGCCCGGCATCGAGCCTGACGGCAAGTTGATCTGGACCTATTTCGAGGCGATGGTGCCGAAAGAGATGCCGAAATCGCTGCTGGTGATGGGCTCGGGCGCCATCGGCATCGAGTTCGCCTCATTTTACCGCACCATGGGCGCCGAGGTGACGGTGGTCGAACTGCTGCCGGCCGTGATGCCCGTCGAGGACGCCGAAGTCTCGAAATTCGCGCAAAAGCAGTTCGAAAAGCAAGGCATGAAGATCATCCTCGAGGCCAAGGTGACCAAGGTCGAGAAGGGCGCCAATTCGGTCACGGCGCATGTCGAGATGAAGGACGGCAAGGTCGAGAAGATCACCGCCGACCGCATGATCTCGGCCGTCGGCGTACAGGGCAATATCGAGAACCTCGGCCTCGAGACGCTCGGCGTGAAGACGGACCGTGGTTGCGTCGTCGTCGACGGCTACGGCAAGACCAATGTGCCGGGCGTCTACGCCATCGGCGACGTTGCTGGACCGCCGATGCTCGCCCACAAGGCCGAGCATGAGGGCGTGGTCTGTGTGGAAAAGATCGCCAATTTCCCCGGCGTGCATGCCATTGACAAGCTGAAGATCCCGGGCTGCACCTATTGCAATCCGCAAGTCGCCTCGGTCGGACTGACGGAAGCCAAAGCGAAAGCCGACGGAAAGGACATCCGCGTCGGCCGCTTTCAGTTCGCGGCAAACGGCAAGGCGATTGCGCTCGGCGAGGACCAAGGCTTCGTCAAGACCATTTTCGACAAGAAGACCGGCCAGTTGCTGGGTGCCCACATGGTGGGCGCAGAAGTAACCGAACTGATCCAGGGCTTCGTCGTGGCGATGAATCTGGAGACCACCGAGGAAGAGCTGATGCACACGATCTTCCCGCACCCGACGCTGTCGGAGATGATGAAGGAGAGTGTACTCGACGCCTATGGTCGCGCACTGAATGCATGATAAATTAGTTGGGGCGAGTCTCACACGGAAGACACAACGGAACTCGACGGCAGAGCAATTCGTTTCGCAGGCATCATCCATCATACAAGGAGAGGGCATATGGAAATGAACGGCGTGGGCTGGGTTGCAGCCATCATCATCGGCGGCCTGGCGGGATGGCTCGCCGAGATGGTCATGAAGAGCAATACCGGCATCCTCATGAACATTGTTCTCGGCATTGTCGGCGCAATCGTGTTGAACGCCATCTTGCAGGCCCTGAACATCGGCATCTTCGGCGTCGGCTGGATAGCCTATCTGATCACCGGCTTCATCGGTGCCTGCATTCTGATTGCGGTCGGACGACTGGTGCGCCGCTAACCTCTGTCGGCACTTGCTATGCGAAAAAGGCCACCGCGGCATGCGTGATCGCGGCCTTTTTCTTTTCGCCGAAAAGTCCTAGATGACGTGGGAAGAGCGAGCGCTGGACAAGCGCTTGCCAATGAGCCGGGTTTCACATGGTCACCGTCCTCGACACGATTGCCAATGCGCCGCGCCTGCGGCATCCCGAAAAGGCGCACAAGCCGGATCAGGACGTACTGCGCAAGCCTGACTGGATCCGCGTCAAGGCGCCGATGTCGAAAGGCTATGCCGAGACGCGCGAAATCGTGAAGTCTCACAAACTGGTGACGGTTTGCGAAGAGGCGGGCTGCCCCAATATCGGCGAGTGCTGGGAGAAGAAGCACGCCACCTTCATGATCATGGGCGAGATCTGCACGCGGGCCTGCGCCTTTTGCAATGTCGCCACCGGCATCCCGACCGCACTCGATCCCGACGAGCCGGCGCGTGTCGCGCATGCGGTCAAGCAAATGGGCTTGAGCCATGTCGTCATCACCTCCGTCGATCGCGACGATCTCGCCGATGGCGGGGCCCAGCATTTTGCCGATGTCATCCGTGCGATCAGGGCAGCAACCCCGTCGACGACGATCGAAATCCTGACGCCCGATTTCCTGCGCAAGGACGGTGCGCTGGAGATCGTCGTGGCGGCCAAGCCGGATGTTTTCAACCATAATCTCGAGACCGTGCCGTCTAACTATCTGACGGTTCGGCCGGGCGCGCGCTATTTCCACTCCATCAGGCTCTTGCAGCGGGTCAAGGAACTCGACCCCTCGATCTTCACCAAGTCCGGCATCATGGTCGGTCTTGGCGAGGAGCGGAACGAAATCCTGCAGCTGATGGACGATTTGCGTTCGGCCAATGTCGACTTCATGACCATCGGCCAATATCTGCAGCCGTCGAAGAAGCACCATCCGGTGATCCGCTTCGTCACGCCGGAGGAATTCAAGTCCTTTGAGACGATCGGCAGGACCAAGGGCTTCCTGCTGGTAGCGTCGAGCCCGCTGACGCGCTCGTCGCACCATGCCGGGGACGACTTTGCCAGGTTGCGCGCGGCGCGCGAAGCGTTTCTCAGGAAGTCCGCCTAACACACTGGTTTCATGCCACAATTCGAAGCCCATCGCCGCGTCGCGCATACGCCGGAACAGATGTTCGCTCTGGTTGCCGATATCGAATCCTATCCGCAATTCCTGCCGCTTTGCGAGGCACTTACGGTTCGTTCGCGCAAGGAACGCAACGGACGCACCCTGCTCATCGCGGACATGAGCATCGGCTACAAGGCGATCCGCGAGACTTTCACCACGCAGGTGCTGCTGAAGCCCGACGAGAACGCCATCGACGTCAAATATATCGACGGCCCGTTCAAATATCTCAGCAATGTCTGGCGCTTCGACCCGGCGGACGGCGGCGGTTGCAACGTCTGTTTCTTTATCGATTATGAGTTCAAGAGCCGCATTCTGGGTGCGCTCATGGGAACCATGTTCGACCGCGCCTTCCGCATGTTCTCCGAGGCGTTCGAGAAACGTGCCGAAATCATCTACGGCGCGCCATCGGCAGCCTGATCCGCGGCGAGCGCGCGCAGACCCAGTTCAAGCGCATGTCGGACCGTCTCCCGGCGAATGAAATCACGGCCCTTGTCGGCGAACAGCTGGCATTCGCTGACCACCGGCCGGCCAGCCACGGCAACGCCGAACCAGACCAGGCCGACAGGTTTCTCCGCCGAGCCGCCGCCCGGACCGGCGATGCCAGTCACCGCCAGCGCGAGACCGGCCGGCGAATGCGCCAAGGCCCCGGCCGCCATCTCCACCGCAGTCTCGCGCGAGACCGCGCCGTGCGCTTCGAGCGTAGCGGCCGAGACGCCGAGCATCTCGGTCTTGGCCTGGTTGGAATAGGTGATGAAGCCGCGATCGACCACCGCGGAAGAGCCGGCGATGTCGGTCAGCGCGGCGATGATCATGCCGCCGGTGCAGCTCTCCGCCGTCGCCAGCATGATGCCGCGCTGCTGGCAGGCCTGAAGCAGGGCATCTGCGAGATCGCTATTGCTCACTCGGGGACATCCCCTGGAAATACAACGCTGGCGGTCGCGATGGCCGCTATGCCTTCCTCACGGCCGACGAAGCCGAGCTTCTCATTGGTTGTCGCCTTGATCGAGATGCGGTCGCGCGAAATTCGCAGCATTGCAGAAAGCGTTTCGGTCATGGCCTCGCGATGCGGGCCAACGCGCGGCGCCTCGCAGATCAGGGTGATGTCGGCGTTGGCGATGCGCCCGCCGCCCTCGCGCACCAGCTTCACCGCGTGTTCGACGAAGATGCGTGAAGCGGCCCCTTTCCACTGCGGGTCGGAGGGCGGGAAATGCGTGCCGATGTCACCGGCGCCGCAGGTGGCCAGCAGGGCGTCGGTCAAGGCATGGAGACCGACATCGGCATCCGAATGGCCGGATAACTTCCTGTCGTGTGGAATGGCGACGCCGCACAGGGTGACATGGTCGCCGGGCTCGAACGCATGCACGTCATAGCCATTGCCGGTTCGGATGTCGGGAAAACGTGGGGCGCTGGAAAGCCGCTGGTCCGCCATTGCAATATCCCGTGCCCAGGTCAGTTTGACATTGTCCGGCGAGCCGGGAACGATCTTCACCGGAATATGCGCCCATTCGGCGATTGCCGCATCGTCGGTAAAATCCGCCTTGCCCAGATGATGAGCCTTTTCGTGCGCGGCCAGGATCGGCCAGAACGGAAAGCCTTGTGGTGTTTGTGCGGCATGGAGCCCGGCCCTGGACACTGTTTCGCCGATCATGCCTTCGGCCGTTTCGCGCTTCAGCGTATCGGCAACGGGCAAAGCAGGCAGCGCTCCCTGGCGCTCTTCAATGGCGGCGATCGTACGGTCTATCAGTTCCGCATCGACAAACGGCCGAGCCGCATCATGGATCAGGACCCGGCCCGGCGCATGGCTTCTCAACGCCAGCAGTCCAAGCCGGACGGACTCCTGGCGTGACGTACCGCCGATCACCGCGACGACACGGTCGGCGTTCGCGCCGGCGGCGCGGCGGAAAAGCGCGTCGTCTTCGGCATGTATAGCAACGACGACAGCTCCAATTTTCGGATGCGTCAGAAAGGCGTCGAGCGTGCGTGCGATAACGGCGCCGCCGCCAATCTGCTGGTACTGCTTCGGCCCCTTGGCCTGTCCGGCGCGCGCGCCGCGGCCGGCGGCAACGATGACCACCGCGACCTTGTCGTCCGCAGCTTGCTTTTCGTTGACATCTCTCATGCCGAGACGCTTAGCGCATGATCCCGAAAAGTGGTATCGCTTTCGGAAGACCCAGGATTGATGCGGTGCGGCGATCCGTATTTTCCCAAATGCGCCTTAATATCACGACATTGCGCGTTGCACATTGCCATCATTCTGGCTAGAGAATGTGCAGCAACCGAAGGTGCTTGGTTTTTGTGCATGCCTGATGTGACCAAATTGGCTTCGCCGCTGGATGTGGGTGGCGTGAGAATCCACAACCGCGTGTTTCTCGCGCCGATGTCGGGCATCACCGACGAACCGTTTCGGCAGCGCGCCCATGCGCATGGCGCCGGGCTGGTTGTTTCGGAAATGGTGGCGAGCGGGGAGCTTGCAAAGGGCAGGGCTGGCTCGGGCCTGCGCATCCGTCATTCCGGGCTGCCTGTCCACATGGTCCAGCTTGCCGGCCGTGAGGCGGTGCACATGGCCGAGGGCGCGCGAATCGCAGCCGGCGAAGGCGCCGACATCATCGACATCAATATGGGCTGTCCGGCCAAGAAGGTGACGGGCGGCTATGCCGGTTCGGCACTGATGCGAGACCTCGACCACGCGCTGTCGCTGATCGAAGCGGTAGTCGGCGCGGTCGACGTGCCGGTCACGGTCAAGATGCGGCTCGGCTGGGACGAAGGCGCGCTCAACGCGCCGATGCTGGCGCGACGCGCTGAGCAGGCCGGGGTGATGATGGTGACGGTGCACGGCCGCACGCGTTGCCAGTTCTATCAGGGCACGGCCGACTGGCGTGCCATTGCACGCGTCAAGCAGGCCGTCTCGATCCCTGTGGTTGCCAATGGCGATGTCGGCTCGCCGGCGGAGGCTGCGTCGATCCTCGACCAGTCCGGCGCCGACGCGGTGATGATCGGCCGCGCGCACTATGGCGCGCCTTGGACGGCCGGCAGCATTGTAGCGGCCGCGCTGGCCGAGCCGGTAGCCGGCATGCCGGCCAGCCCGCAAGCGCTGGGCGACTACGTCATTGGCCATTACGAAGACATGCTGACGCTCTATGGCGTGGAAAGCGGATTGCGCCAGGCGCGCAAGCATCTCGGCTGGTATCTCGACCGCCACGCCGCGACAAGCGACGACCGGCGCAAGGCCATACTCACGTCCTTCGAGCCTGGGCGTGTCGTTGCCTTGCTGCGCGACGTATTTTCAAGCGCTCCCGAGGCGGCAAACCTGCGGAGTGCGGCATGAACGCCACCGTCACACAGAGCACGGATATGGCGGACGCCGCGCATATTGTGCTCAACACCATTCGCCGGCCGGTGATCATGGTCGATCCGCAAGGCTTCATCACCTTCGCCAATGCCGATGCCGAGGATTTTTTCCGTTCGAGCGCCACGATGCTCGCGCGCAATACGCTGCACAAGCTCATTCCTTTCGGCAGTCCGCTGCTGACGCTTGTCGACCAGGTGCGCGAGCGCCGGGCGCCAGTCAACGAATACCGGGTGGACGTGTCGTCGCCGCGGCTCGGCATCGAGAAGGTGGTCGATCTCTACGTCGCGCCTGTGACGGAATTTCCAGGCTCCGTCGTGGTAATGTTCCAGGAACGCTCAATGGCCGACAAGATCGACCGGCAGATGACGCATCGCGGTGCGGCGCGCTCGGTCACCGGCCTTGCCGCGATGCTTGCCCATGAGATCAAGAACCCGCTGTCGGGCATTCGTGGTGCCGCGCAGCTGCTTGAACTGTCGGCGTCCGACGAGGATCGCGCACTGACCAGGCTGATCACCGACGAGACCGACCGCATTGTCTCGCTGGTCGACCGCATGGAGGTGTTTTCGGACGAGCGGCCGATCGACCGCTACCCCGTCAACATCCATGTCGTGCTCGACCATGTCAAGGCAATCGCCAAGAACGGTTTTGCCAAGCGGATCAAGATATTGGAGGATTATGATCCATCATTGCCTCCGGTTTTTGCCAATCGCGACCAGCTCATCCAGGTGTTTCTCAATCTGGTAAAAAATGCCGCCGAGGCGATCGGCAGTGATCCGCAGGGCGAGATCATGCTGTCGACCGCCTTCCGCCCGGGCATCCGTGTTTCCGTACCCGGGACTCAGGACCGCGTGTCGCTGCCATTGGAATTCTGCGTGCGCGACAACGGTTCGGGTGTCTCCGAGGATATCCTGCCGATCCTGTTCGATCCCTTCATCACCACCAAGCCGAACGGC
Organism: Mesorhizobium sp. M0040; assembly: GCF_040323505.1. Classification (NCBI taxonomy): domain Bacteria; kingdom Pseudomonadati; phylum Pseudomonadota; class Alphaproteobacteria; order Hyphomicrobiales; family Phyllobacteriaceae; genus Mesorhizobium; species Mesorhizobium sp. M0040. The sequence continues at coordinate 14,005 of NZ_JAMYVA010000034.1, read as the reverse complement.
TCCGGTCTCGGTCTGGCGCTGGTCGCAAAGATCGTCGGCGAGCATGGCGGCATTATTGAATGCGAATCGACGCCGCGCGGGACCACCTTCCGTATCCTGATGCCGGCGTGGAAAGAAACTCAGTTTGGCACCGACGACGACGGTGAAGGAGACCGCAAATGACCGTTCGCGGCAATATTCTCGTCGCTGACGACGATGCGGCCATCCGCACAGTCCTCAACCAGGCGCTTTCGCGCGTCGGCCACGACGTGCGTGTCACCTCCAATGCTTCGACGCTGTGGCGCTGGGTTGCGGCGGGCGAGGGCGATCTGGTTATCACCGACGTTGTCATGCCTGACGAGAACGCCTTCGACATGCTGCCGCGCATCAAGAAGGCGCGACCGGAACTGCCGGTCATCGTCATGAGTGCGCAGAACACGTTCATGACTGCGATCCGGGCCTCCGAAACCGGAGCCTATGAATATCTGCCGAAACCGTTCGACCTGACGGAGCTGCTCAACATCGTCAACCGCGCGCTTTCCGAGCCGCGGCGGCCCAAGATCGATACGCGTGCCGACGAGCCGCCTGAAACGATGCCGCTGGTCGGCCGCTCGGCGGCCATGCAGGACATCTACCGCATGCTGGCGCGCATGATGCAGACCGACCTGACGGTGATGATCTCAGGCGAATCGGGTACCGGCAAGGAACTGGTGGCGCGCGCGCTGCATGAATATGGCCGTCGTCGTGGTGGCCCCTTCGTCGCCATCAACATGGCGGCGATCCCACGCGACCTGATCGAATCGGAACTATTCGGGCACGAGAAGGGCGCCTTTACCGGTGCACAGAACCGCTCCACTGGCCGTTTCGAGCAGGCCGAAGGCGGCACGCTCTTCCTCGACGAGATCGGCGACATGCCGATGGAAGCGCAGACGCGGCTGCTGCGTGTGCTGCAGCAGGGCGAATACACCACGGTCGGCGGCCGCACGCCGATCAAGACCGACGTGCGCATCGTCGCCGCTACCAACAAAGACCTACGCACGCTGATCAATCAGGGGCTTTTCCGCGAGGACCTGTTCTACCGCTTGAACGTTGTGCCGCTCAGGCTGCCGGCGCTGCGCGAGCGATCGGAGGACATTCCGGACCTCGTCCGGCACTTCTTCAAGCTCGGCGCCAGCGAAGGCCTGCAGACCAAGCGCATTTCCACCGGCGGCATCGAGCTGATGAAGCGCTACCCATGGCCCGGTAATGTGCGCGAACTCGAAAACCTCATCCGCAGGCTGGCCGCACTGTATTCGCAGGACGAGATTTCCGCCGAGATCATCGAGGCGGAGTTGAAGACCGGCGAAAGGCCTGTCGTTCCAGGTGGCGGCAACCTCATTCCCGACGACCTTTCCATCGGCCAGGCGGTGGAGCATTTCCTGCAACGCTATTTTGCCTCGTTTGCCGGCGACTTGCCCCCGGCCGGGCTCTATCAGCGAATCCTCTCCGAGGTCGAATACCCGCTGGTCCTCGCCTCGATGACCGCAACGCGCGGTAACCAGATCAAGGCCGCCGAATTGCTGGGGCTCAACCGCAACACGCTGCGCAAAAAGATTCGCGAACTCGGCGTCAACGTCTACAAATCGTCCAGGCAGGTCTAGACGAATCCCTTTACGAGCGCTTTCCAGGGGATCGATTGCCGAAAGATTTCCGTCTCGGCCACACTTGTTGCATAATCGCCACAATGCGTTGCATACATCCGACGCAATTACTGGCTCTAGACGGCGACATGGCCCTGCACGCACCGACACTGAGCAAATCGCTTTTCAGCAATACGGGCGCGCGAGACGGTCGCCGGCTGCTCGCGCTGCCGGGCGTGATCGCCGTTGCCGGTGCGCTGGTGACGGCGGCGATCTCCTTCGCCATTCTGGTCGGCGCGACGCCGATCACGCCCGACGCGAGGACGACGCTGGCGCTGATTGCGCTTAATGCGGCGTTCGTCCTGTTTCTGATCTTGCTGGTCGGCCGCGAGGTGCATCGCATTCTGATGGCACGACGGCATGGCAAGGCTGCGTCGCGCCTGCATGTGCGCATAGTGGCGATGTTTGCGCTAGTCGCCGCCATCCCCGCGATCATGGTGGCGATCATCGCGTCGATCACGCTCGACATCGGCCTCGACCGCTGGTTCGAGATCCGCACCAAGACGATCGTCAATTCGTCGTTGTCTATCGCTGACGCCTATGTGCAGGAAAACGCGCGAAATCTTCAGGGCACGACGTTGTCGATGGCTTACGACCTCGACGCTTCGCGCACGCTTTATGGCCTCGATCGTACCGGTTTTCTCGACCTCATGAACAAGGAGGCGGTGGGACGCTCGCTGGCGCACGCAGCACTCATCAAGCCCGATGGTTCCTTCGTTATGAGCGCCAAGACCGACGCGGACTTTGCCATGCCGGAGCCGCCTAAGGGCGCCGTGGCAAGCGCTGCCGACGGCAAGCCGGTGCTGATAGAACCGCGCACCCGCAACATCATGGGTGCCATCGTCAAGCTGCGCGAGATCGACGGCCTCTATCTCTACACCATCCGCCTCGTCGATCCCGAGGTGATCAAGGCGCGGCAGATCGTCAAATCCAACACCGCCGAATATCGCGGTCTCGAAGACAATCGCCGCACCTCGCAAGTGGCTTTCGCGCTTCCCTATCTGTCGCTGACGCTGATCATCATCCTGTCCGCCATCTGGACCGGCATTGCGGTGGCCGACCGCCTGGTGCGGCCGATTCGTCAGCTCATCGGCGCGGCCGATGAGGTCGCTACCGGCAATCTCGACGTAGCCGTGCCTGTCCGCCCCTCCGACGGTGACGTCGCCTCGCTCGGCGACACCTTCAACAAGATGCTGATGGAGCTGAAATCGCAGCGCAACGAGATCCTGTCGGCCAAGGATTTGATCGACGAGCGGCGGCGCTTTTCGGAGGCGGTGCTTGCCGGCGTCACCGCCGGGGTCATCGGCGTCGATCCATATGGGATCGTCACCATCGTCAACCGTTCGGCCGAAACGATGCTGGCCATATCCGCCACGGCAGCGCTTGGGCAGAACCTTTCCGCCGTGCTGCCGCATGTCGGCCGCGTCTTCGAGATCGGCCGCAAATCGGGCAAGCCGGTCTATCGCGAACAGGTCACCTTCTATCGTGCCGGCACCGAACGGACCTTCAACGTGCAGATCACGATTGAAGCCGGCGACGACGGTTCGGAGGATAAATCCTACGTCGTGACAGTCGACGACATTACCGATCTGGTCCAGGCACAGCGTTCCTCCGCATGGGCCGACGTGGCGCGGCGCATTGCCCACGAGATCAAGAACCCGCTGACGCCGATCCAGCTTTCGGCCGAGCGCATCAAGCGCCGTTACGGCAAGGTCATCACCGAGGACCGTGAGGTTTTCGATCAATGCACCGACACCATCATCCGGCAAGTGGAGGACATCGGCCGCATGGTCGACGAGTTCTCGGCGTTCGCCCGCATGCCGAAACCGGAAATGAAGGCCATCGATCTGCGCGATTCGTTGCGCGAAGCCTCGTTCCTGGTCGAAGTGAGCCGCGCCGACATCACCTTCGAGCGCGTCTTCGGCAATGAGCCGCTCAAAGGCACGTTCGACAGCCGGCTGATGGCGCAGGCGTTCGGCAACGTCATCAAGAATGCTGCCGAAGCCATCGACGGACTTGATGCAGAGGATCGTCCGCACGGCATAATCCGGATTCAAGCCGGGCGTCAGAATGGCGCGATTCGAATCGACGTCATCGACAACGGCAGGGGCTTGCCGCGCGAAAACCGGCAGCGCTTGCTCGAGCCTTACATGACGACACGCGAGAAAGGCACCGGGCTTGGCCTCGCTATCGTCAAGAAGATCGTGGAGGACCATGGCGGGCGACTCGAATTGCACGATGCACCAGCGGACTTCCACGATGGGCGGGGTGCAATGATCAGCATCATCCTGCCGGTTGCCGCCACCGTTCCGGTACGCGGCGAGGGCAAGACGGAACACGAAAAAGAAACTGAAAAGGTCGGTAATGGCGTCTGATATTCTCATCGTCGATGACGAGGAAGACATCCGCGAACTCGTCGCCGGTATCCTGAGCGACGAAGGTCACGAAACACGCACGGCGTTTGACGCCGACAGCGCGCTTGCGGCGGTTGCCGACCGGGCACCCAGGCTGGTCTTCCTCGACATCTGGCTGCAGGGCTCGCGGCTCGATGGCCTGGCCTTGCTGGACGAGATCAAGACGATGCACCCGAACCTGCCGGTGGTGATGATCTCGGGCCACGGCAATATCGAAACGGCAGTCTCGGCCATCCGCCGCGGCGCCTATGATTTCATCGAAAAGCCATTCAAGGCCGACAGGCTGATCCTCATTGCCGAACGGGCGCTCGAAACCTCCAAATTGAGACGCGAGGTTTCGGATCTCAAGCTGCGCAGCGGCGAGACTTTCGACCTCATCGGCATGTCGTCGGCAATGAGCCAATTGCGCCAGACCATCGAGCGCGTCGCGCCGACCAACAGCCGCGTCATGATCATTGGCCCCTCCGGCTCGGGCAAAGAACTGGCGGCGCGCGCCATCCACGCACTGTCGGCGCGCAAGAGTGCACCGTTTGTGACGCTGAGCGCCGCCAACATCACGCCTGAGCGTATGGAGATCGAGTTGTTCGGCACCGAATCGAACGGCGTCGAACGCAAGGTCGGCGCGCTGGAGGAAGCCCATCGCGGCATTCTCTACATCGATGAAGTGGCCGACATGCCGCGCGAGACGCAAAACAAGATCCTGCGCGTGCTGGTCGAACAGCAGTTCGAGCGGGTAGGGGGCACCAAGCGGGTCAAGGTCGACGTGCGCATCGTCTCGTCGACCTCGCAGAACCTGGAAGCCATGATCGCCGACGGCCGTTTCCGTGAGGACCTTTATCATCGCCTGGCCGTGGTTCCGGTCATGGTGCCGGGACTGGCCGAGCGTCGCGAGGACATTCCTTATCTGGTCGACAATTTCATGAAGCAGATCGCTCGCCAGGCCGGCATCAAGCCGCGCCGCATCGGCGACGACGCGCTGGCGGTGCTGCAGGCGCATAACTGGCCGGGCAACGTTCGCCAGTTGCGCAACAATGTCGAGCGGCTGATGATCCTGGCGCGCGGCGACGATGTCGATGCGCCGATCACCGCCGATCTCCTGCCTGCCGAGATCGGCGACGTCATGCCGCGCACTCCAAACAAATCCGATCAGCACATAATGGCGCTGCCGCTGCGGGAAGCGCGCGAACAATTCGAGAAGGACTATCTGATCGCCCAGATCAACCGTTTTGGCGGCAATATCTCGAAGACGGCAGAGTTTATCGGCATGGAACGCTCTGCATTGCACCGCAAGCTGAAGTCGCTGGGCGTCTGACAGCCAAACCAGTCGTGGCCCACCCAATTATCGGTTACGGCGGTCTTGGAATCGCATAAGAAAGCTGGACTTCTTTCAGGGATTAGCCATGCCGCGCATTGCGTATGTGAACGGGCGCTACGTCGCTCACGCCGAAGCTTCCGTGCATATCGAGGACCGTGGCTATCAATTCGCCGACGGCGTCTACGAGGTCTGCGAGGTGGCACGAGGCTTCATCGTCGACATGCCGCGCCATCTCGCCCGATTGAACCGCTCACTTGCCGAACTCTCGATCGATTGGCCGATCACGCGCGGCGTGCTGCCGCTCGTCATGCGCGAGGTGGTGCGCCGCAACCATGTCGTCGACGGCCTGGTCTATGTCCAGGTGACACGCGGCGTCGCCAGCCGCGAGTTTTTCTTCCCGCCGGCGGACACGAAGCCGTCGCTGGTGGTGACTGCCAAAAAAGCCGATCCTGCAGCTGCCGCGAAGCGGGCCGAGAGCGGGATCCGGGTTATCACGGTGCCGGAGAACCGGTGGGATCGGGTCGATATCAAGTCGGTCGGCCTACTGCCGAACGTGCTGGCCAAGCAGAAAGCCAAGGAAGCCGGCGCTCAGGAGGCCTGGTTCGTCGATGTCGACGGCACCGTCAAGGAAGGTGGATCGTCGAACGCCTGGATCATCACCGGGGATGGCGTGCTGGTGACGCGGCCGGCCGAGCACGGCATCCTGCGCGGCATCACCCGTACGACGCTGTTCGACGTGGCCGCCAAGCTCGGCCTGAAGATCGAGGAGCGCGGTTTTTCGGTGGCCGAAGCCAAGGCCGCGCGCGAGGTTTTCATCAGCTCCGCGACCACGATTGCCATGCCGGTGGTGGCGATCGATGGCGCTCCCGTCGCCAACGGCCACCCGGGCTCGCTAACAGTTTCATTACGGCAGGCCTTTTTTGACGTTGCGGAAAAAAGTCCAGCCTGATAACCGCACAGATGGAATGAACATCAATATATCTCGTTCTGCTTGTCGTTACTGACGGCAACATGGTGTTTGCGTGCTTGACATGTGCCGGCTAATTTGGCGCATTGGCCTGCAAACCGAAGGGGATCGGCGAAAGACAAGAACAATGGCGGAACGATCGCAAAATCTTCAGGACCTGTTCCTGAATTCAGTTCGCAAGAGCAAAAATCCACTCACCATCTTTCTCATCAACGGCGTGAAGCTGACCGGCGTGGTCACTTCGTTCGACAATTTCTGCGTTCTGCTGCGTCGCGACGGCCATTCCCAGCTTGTCTACAAGCACGCTATTTCCACGATCATGCCGAGCCAGCCGGTTCAGATGTTCGATGGTGAGGAAAGCCAGGGCGCCTGATTGGCACGTGAGAAAGACGCGGACCGCAGCGTTCGCGGAAAACCAGCACATCAGACCGGGACAGAGGCCAACGGCCCGACCCGGGCGGTGGTTATCGTGCCGGTGCTTACCCGGCAACCTCGTGGCGACGACGACACCAACCGCCCCCGCCTGAGCCGTTCCGCCGAGGCCCGTCGCGACGAGGCCGTCGGCCTCGCCAGCGCAATCGACCTCGACCTGGTCCACACGGCGGTGGTGACCGTCAACGATCCACGCCCGGCGACCTTGCTCGGCAGCGGCAAGGTGGCGGAGTTCGCTGAGATCGTTAAAGAGGGCCACGCGGAAGTGGTCATTGTCGATCATCCGCTGACCCCGGTACAGCAGCGCAACCTCGAAAAAGAGTTGAACGCCAAGGTGCTCGACCGCACCGGGCTGATCCTGGAGATTTTCGGCGAGCGCGCCCGCACCAAGGAAGGCACGCTGCAGGTCGATCTTGCCCATCTCAACTACCAGAAAGGCCGCCTTGTGCGGAGCTGGACCCACCTCGAGCGCCAGCGTGGCGGCGCCGGCTTTCTCGGCGGCCCTGGCGAGACCCAGATCGAGTCGGATCGGCGTGTGCTGCAGGACAAGATCACCAAGCTGAAGCACGAGCTCGAAACTGTGCGCCGCACCCGCGACCTGCATCGCGCCAAGCGCAAGAAGGTGCCATTTCCGGTGGTGGCGATCGTCGGCTACACCAATGCCGGCAAGTCGACTCTGTTCAACCGGATGACCGGAGCAGGGGTGCTGGCCGAAGACATGCTGTTTGCCACGCTCGACCCGACGCTGCGCCGCGTGCGCCTGACGCACGGCACGCCGATCATCCTTTCCGATACGGTCGGCTTCATTTCCGACCTGCCAACGCATCTGGTCGCGGCCTTCAGGGCGACGCTGGAGGAAGTGGTCGAGGCAGACCTCGTCATTCATCTGCGCGACATCTCCGATCCCGATACGGCCGCGCAGGCCGAAGATGTCGAGCGCATCCTTGCCGATCTCGGCGTCGATGCCCGCGATAGCAAGCGCGTCATCGAAGTATGGAACAAGATCGACCGGCTCGACGAGGGCAACCGGGCGCGGCTGCTTGCCGATGGTGCTGACGGCAAGAAGGCACCGCCGATCGCCATATCGGCGGTAACCGGCGAGGGCATCGATGCGCTGAAGACGATCATCGAGACGATGATGTCGGGCGAACTGGAGACGTTCACCGTCACACTCAAGCCCGACCAACTCGGCGTCGTCGACTGGCTTTACCGCAACGGCGACATCGTCTCGCGCGACGACAATGAGGATGGCAGCGTGACCGTCGCGCTCAAGGCTACACACAGCGCTCGGCAGGAGATCGAAAGCCGATTGCGCCGTCAAAACAACGGGTAGAGGCGTTTACTTCGCGCTTTTTGCCTGCTGCCAGAGCGCTTCCATCTCGTCCAGCGTCGCCTCTTCGAGGCTGTTTCCCGACGCTTGCAGCGTCCGCTCGACATAGTGGAAGCGCGATCGGAATTTTTCGTTGGTGCCACTGAGTGCCGCTTCGGAATCGATTTTGAGGTGCCGGCCGAGATTGACGACCGCAAACAGCATGTCGCCGAACTCATCCTTGATCGGCGCGCTGTCGTCTTTGGCCAGCGCTTCTCGCAATTCGCCGATCTCCTCCTCTATCTTTTCGAGGATCGGTGCCGCCTCGCTCCAGTCGAAGCCGACGCGGGCGGCCTTTTCCTGCAGTTTGAGCGCTCGGGTCAGTGCGGGCAGGGCGACCGGCACGCTGTCGAGAAAGCCCTTGCCATGGTCTTCCGGGTCGAGCCCACGGGTGAGGCGAGCACTGCGCTTCTCCGCCTTTTCCTCTGCCTTGATCTTTTCCCACATGCCCTTGGCCATGCCGGCGCTGCGAGCCTTGTCGTCGCCGAAGACATGGGGGTGGCGGCGGATCATTTTTGTGGTGATGGCCAGGACCACATCGCCGAATGAAAATTCGCCGGCCTCCTCGGCCATTTGCGCGTGGTAGACCACTTGCAGCAGGAGATCGCCGAGTTCATCCCGCAGATCGTCCAGATCGCCGCGCGCAATGGCGTCCGCCACTTCGTAGGCTTCCTCGATCGTGTACGGCGCGATTGTCGAAAAGTCCTGCTCGATATCCCACGGGCAGCCGGTTTCCGGCGCCCGCAGCGCGGCCATGATCTCGATCAGCCGGGAAATGTCTTTCGAGGGTTTCATCAGGCGAACGCTATCCTGTACCCGGCCGCGCGGCCAACGGCTTCAGCCGGCGAGGGCGTCTTGTCCACAGATGGGCGGCCAGACCATGATCCGAAAGTGGAAGTCGGTTTCCGGAAAGATCCTAACTAGCAAAAAGTATCAGTCGAGCACGGAGACTATCGCCTTGGCGAGCGCATCCATGCCGTCCTCGGGCAGGCCGGCAACGTTGATGCGGCTGTCGCCGACCATATAGATGGCATGCTCGGCGCGCAGCCGCTCGACTTGCGCTTCCGACAGGCCAAGCCGGGAAAACATGCCGCGATGGCTGGCGACGAAATCGAAACGGTCGGAGTTGGACTGCCGCCGCAGCGCCTCGGCGAACTGAACGCGCAGCCGCAGCATGCGCAGCCGCATCTCTTCAAGCTCTGCCTCCCAGTCGGAACGCAATGCGGGGTCTTCAAGCACGATGCGCACCGCCGCCGCGCCGTGGTCCGGCGGCATCGAATACATGGCGCGCGCCGCCGACAGCATCTGGCCCATCGCCAAATCCGCCTGCGCGCCGTCTTTCGCCATGATCAGCGCTGCACCGACTCGGTCGCGATAGACGGCAAAGTTCTTCGAGCAGCTCGAGGCAACGACCATTTCCGGAACTTTTGCCGCCAGAAGGCGCAAGCCGGCGGCATCCGCATCAAGTCCCTCGCCAAAGCCCTGATAGGCGATGTCGACAAAGGGCAGCAGGCCGCGCTCAACGACAAGATCGGCAATGGCAGCCCATTGCGAGATGTCTAGATTGGCGCCTGTCGGGTTATGGCAACAGCCATGCAACAATACGACGTCGCCGGGATTCGCGGTTCTCAATGCATTCAGCATGTCGTCGAAGCGAACCGCACCAGAAGCAGCGTCGAAATAGGGATATTCGCGTGTCTGCAGGCCAGCGGCGCGCATCACCGGCATGTGGTTCGGCCATGTCGGATCCGACAGCCAGACCATCGCGTCGGTGCGGGTCTTTTTCAGCAGCTCTGCAACCAGCCGCAGCGCGCCGGAGCCGCCTGGCGCCTGCGCCGCACGAATGCGCGTCAGGTCGGCGGCTGGGCCGAACACCAACCTGGCCATCGCCGCGTTGAAGGCGGTATCGCCGGCAAGGCCGAGATAGGTCTTGGTATCCTGGCCCTGCAGCAGCCGCTTTTCGGCTTCGCGCACCGCGCGCATCACCGGTGTCTTGCCGTCGCGATCCCTATAAACGCCGACCCCAAGATCGACCTTGTCGGGACGCGGGTCGGCGCGATAGAGACCGATCAAGGCCAGGATCTTGTCGGCAGGCGCGGGCTGGAGATTTTCGAACATCGATAAGGTTCCGTTGGCGGCGGAGTGATACGCAAACCGGCCGTACTTTGCCAGCAGTTTCATATGCGCCAACTCGGCGCCGGTTTGCCTCGAGGGCGGCCGATACTATCTGGCGGGCGAGAGCGGGCCCGATATCTCCCAGGACGAGAACGCGGCGAGCCGTAAGAAAATTTCGGGGAGAGCGGGATTAACATCCCGACCTGCTCCGTAAACAGGACATGAAACGGCCGATGCCACGCTTCGATATTCTGGGACAGCTCGGTTCGCTGCGCCGCTATGCACGCTCGCTGACGCGCGACAGCGCCGATGCAGAGGATCTGGTGCATGATGCGCTGGTGCGTGCCTATGAGCGACGCGGCAGCTTCCGCTCCGGCGGAAATCTTCGCGTATGGCTGCTGTCGATCGTCCATAATGCATTCATCGACGGTCTGCGGTCCCGCAAATCCGAAGCAATGCGCATCGAACAGGCCGGCTATCTCGCCGAGGCGAATGTCCAGGCTCCGCAGGAACATTCGGTCCGTCTGGCGCAGGTGCGCGAAGCGTTTTTCGAATTGCCGGAGGAGCAGCGTTCGGCGTTGCATCTCGTCGCCATCGAGGGGCTTAGCTACAGCCAGGCCGCTGAGGTGAGTGGCGTGCCGCTTGGCACGCTGATGTCGCGCATCGGCAGGGCGCGTGCGGCCCTGCGCGAGATGGAGGACGCGGTGCCGGCACGCGCGAAAGGCCATCTGAAGATCGTCGGAGGTGGATCATGAACCAACTGCGCGATCCCGTAACCGGCGCCGATCTCGACGCCTATGTCGACGATCAGCTGGACGTGGCTCGTCGCATCGAGGTCGAGGCGTTCCTTTCGGCCCGCCCGGACGCGGCCGCGCGGGTGATGTCCGACTTACGGATGCGTGACGAATTGCGCGTGGCGCTTGCCGGATCGAAAGGCATGGCGCGGCCCGCGACGGCCGATGCTGCACGGCGGCTGGAGCGGGGATTGGCGCGCGGCCGCGTCCTTGGTGCTTTGCAGCGAGTTGCGGCAGTCGCTGTCTTCGTCGCTGCCGGCTGGCTTGCGAACGGGCTCATCGGACCGATATCGGTGACGGAAGTCGTCGCTTCGACCCATCCGCCGGCCTATGTGGAGGACGCGGTCCGGGCGCACCGCACGACGCTCGTGCGCGAGGCGATGTCGTCGCAACCCGAAGCACCCGGCTACAATGCCGACGAAATCCGCGCCGCGACGGCGATCGTGATGCCATCGCTGCCAGCGGACTGGACGGTCCGTGACGTGCAGATCTATCCATCGCAATTCGGACCGAGCGTCGAGATGGCTGTCGAGACGAAAGAGATGGGGCTGGTCTCGTTGTTCGCGATCAGGCCCGGAACATTCGACGTCGTCAAGCCAACCGTCGTTCCCTCGGGCGAAGTTTCCTCGGCTTATTTCCAGATCGGCGAGGTCGCCTACGCGGTCGTCGGACGCAGCGATGTCGGCGGTCTCGATCGCACGGCCGAAGCGCTCGCCAAAACGCTTTATTGATCGACCTGCAAGAAGGAGAACCACATGAACAATCTCGGATATATCGGGGCCGGAGCCCGAGCCGGAGCCGTCTACGATGAAGGCCTGCGCCGGCACATGCTGCGCGTCTATAACTATATGGGCCTTGGCCTCGTCGTTACGGGCGTGATCGCGTTCGTGGTGGCTTCCACGCCCGCCCTTTACGTGCCGATCTTCTCCACACCGCTGAAATGGGTGGTGATGCTGGCCCCGCTGGCCTTTGTGCTCTTGTTCTCGTTTCGGATGCAGGCGATGTCGGCAGCCGGCGCCCAGGCGATGTTCTGGGCATTCTGCGCGGTCATGGGCCTGTCGCTGGCTTCCGTGTTCCTGGTCTTTACCGGCACCAGCATCGCACGCACCTTCTTCATCGCCGCCACCATGTTCGGCGCGACCAGCCTTTACGGGTACACGACCAAACGCGACCTGACGCAGTTTTCGTCGTTCCTGATCATGGGCCTGATCGGCGTGGTGATCGCCAGCATCGTCAATATCTTCCTGGGCTCGACCGCGCTCCAATTCGCGATCTCTGTGATCGGCATCGCCGTCTTCATCGGCCTCACCGCCTGGGATACCCAGACGATCAAGGAGCAGTATGCGGAAAACTTCGGCGCGGAATCACAGCAGAAACTCGCTGTCTTCGGTGCATTCTCGCTCTATCTGAACTTCATCAACATCTTCCAACTGCTGTTGAACTTCACCGGCGAGCGCGAATAGCCGGCGTTGAACCAAGACCGGAGTTGGACATCATGGACAGAAACGATCAGCAAGCGATCGGACAGCTCTTCGAGAAGTTGGCAAGCGCCGAGCGCCAGGCGCCGCCGCGCGATGCCGAAGCAGAGCGCTTCATCCAGGACCAGATCACTCAGCAGCCTGGGGCGCCATATTACATGGCCCAGACGATCGTGGTGCAGGAGCAGGCCCTGAACGCAGCTCAGGCGCGCATAGAAGAACTGGAGGAGCAGGCGCGGCAGCCGGCCGGCGGTGGACCGCTCAGCGGCTTCTTCGGCCGCAGCGGCGGCAGGCGCTCAGGCTCGGTTCCGCGGGTAGGGCGCACCGCCTCCGTTGCAACTGAAGGGCCGCAGGAAACGCCACAGCGGGCAGGCGGCGGTTTTCTTGCCGGCGCTGCGCAGACCGCGATGGGCGTGGCCGGCGGCGTGCTGCTCGGCAACGCGATCGCAGGCATGTTTGGCGGCAGCGAAGCGAAGGCAGCTGAACAGCCGACGCCGCAGCCGGACGAAGCCGATCAGGCAGGCGATGCCAGCTCCGACAATGGCGGTGACTTCGGTGATATGGAGTTCTGACGAGCGACCCAGACTGTGCCTGTGCCGGCGTTGGGGACGATTGCGGGTCAGCATAGGCGAGATGGCGAGGGCAACATCCGGGAAGCGAGCCCTCGCCGGCGGCTAATAACCCAGGCGCTTCAGTTCAGCCTTGACCGCTGCGATCGTCTTGAAGCGGAAGTGCTTCGTTGTGCCGTCGCGCCAATGGCAGTCGCATGTGGCGTCGAACTTCCGGCTCGCTTTCAATTGAGTCAGCGCCTTCTGGCCTGGCTTAGGGCCATCGAAGATGCGAACTTCGTAGAGCGTCCCTTCGACATCGTAGTGCATCTGAGCCCAGGAAAGTATCACGATCAGTTCCTTTGCCGGGTCGTGGTCGGCGTTGGCGAGGCCGAGCGCTATGTCCGGTGTGTCGCCCTCTTGTTCACCGATCGTGACCTGGATTGCGCGATATCTGTTGTCAGCTAGCCGTTGCAGCGCGACGAGCGGGCGTTCCGGATAGTCCTCAGCGGTCTGGCAATCGACGAAGAGTGTCTGGAGGCCGTTCCAGCTCACGGCTGTGGTGTGCGGATCAGCATTGTCGGCGAACCCAACAACACGTTTGGCGAAAGCCAGGTCGTTCTCGCCTGGCGCACGATCAAAGTCCTGCGCTCGCGCGCCAGTGAGCGCGCAGGCGAGGGTGAGGGCAAGACTTGCAAGCAGCGGGAGTGTGTTCATGATTCCCAACCCTAGCATGCCCGTTGCCCCACAGCGCTGTTGCGAATGTCTAAGAGTGACCGGCCTGATCTCGCCGCCAACGGATGCTATAGGCGTGTTGCAACCAAGTTCGAATGTCGCGATGTCAGCAAAGTAGAAATGTCGCATAACGGTGCCGCCGGCTGCGACGTGAGCGCCCGACCGGGCGTCAGCTGGTCG
>NZ_JAMYVA010000033.1:0-59717 GCF_040323505.1 Mesorhizobium sp. M0040 | reverse complement strand
GCTTGAGCTCGGAGGTGGTCGAAGCCAGCTCAGAACGCAGATCGCCGGCGATCTTCTCGAGGTCCATGCCGGCCAGAAGGTCGTGGATCGCCTCGGCGCCGATCATGGCGGTGAACGAATCCTCGCCATACTCGTCGACGGCCATCATGTACTCTTCCTCGCTGAGCAGCTGGTGCTCCTTCAGCGCGGTGAGGCCGGGTTCGGTAACGATGTAGTTCTCGAAGTAGAGGACCCGCTCGATGTCCTTCAGCGTCATGTCGAGCAGCGTGCCGATGCGCGACGGCAGCGACTTCAGGAACCAGATGTGGGCGACCGGTGCCGCCAGCTCGATATGGCCCATGCGCTCGCGGCGGACGCGCGACAGCGTGACTTCGACGCCGCACTTCTCGCAGATGACGCCCTTGTATTTCATGCGCTTGTACTTGCCGCACAGGCACTCATAGTCCTTGATCGGGCCAAAAATGCGCGCGCAGAACAGGCCGTCACGCTCCGGCTTGAAGGTGCGGTAGTTGATGGTCTCCGGCTTCTTGATCTCGCCGAACGACCAGGACAGAATCTTCTCAGGGCTGGCAAGCGAGATCCGGATGGAATCGAACACCTGCGCAGGCGCCTGGGGATTGAAGAGATTCATGACCTCTTGGTTCATGCCGTTCTCCTTTTCGGGGTCCTCGAAAACCCCTTGCATCTAGCGCGGGCCAAACGCCCGCCGACTTGATCGGCCATCGGCCGAGAATTTGGTGCGTCCGGTCGCGGGAAGACCGCGGCCGGACGTCTTGCTTACTCGGCCGCGTCGGGCAGCCGGATCGGGTTGTCGTCGAGCTTGGTGTTCTCCAGCTCGACATTGAGGCCGAGAGACCGCATTTCCTTGACGAGAACATTGAAGCTCTCGGGGATGCCGGCCTCGAATGTGTCGTCGCCTCTGACGATCGCCTCGTAGACCTTGGTGCGGCCGGCGACGTCGTCCGACTTAACCGTGAGCATCTCCTGCAGCGTGTAGGCGGCGCCGTACGCTTCGAGCGCCCAGACCTCCATCTCGCCGAAGCGCTGGCCACCGAACTGCGCCTTGCCGCCCAGCGGCTGCTGGGTAACGAGCGAGTACGGACCGATCGAACGCGCGTGGATCTTGTCGTCCACAAGGTGGTGAAGCTTGAGCATATATATGTAGCCCATCGTCACTTTGCGATCGAACGGCTCGCCGGTGCGCCCGTCATAGAGCTGCGATTGACCGCTGGTGTGCAGGCCCGCCTGCTCCAGCATGATGTTGATGTCGGCCTCGTGCGCGCCGTCGAACACCGGTGTCGCGATGGAGACGCCGCGGCGCATCTGCTCGCTGAGGCGAACGATGCTCTCGTCGTCATATTCGCGGACCGGCTCGTTGCGGTCGTTGGAAGGCATGAAGCTCTCGAGCGTCTTGCGCAGCGGCTTGATGTCGCCCGCCGTCTTGTACGCGTCGATCAGATCGCCGATTTTCCTGCCCATTCCGGCGCAAGCCCAGCCCAGATGCGTTTCCAGGATCTGGCCGACATTCATGCGCGACGGCACACCCAGCGGGTTGAGCACGATATCGGCATGCGTGCCGTCCTCGAGGAAAGGCATGTCCTCGACCGGAACGATCCGCGACACGACACCCTTGTTGCCGTGCCGGCCGGCCATCTTGTCGCCGGGCTGCATCTTGCGCTTCACGGCCACGAAGACCTTGACCATCTTCATGACGCCCGGAGGCATCTCGTCGCCGCGCTGCACCTTCTCGACCTTGTCCATGAAGCGCTGCTCGAGCGCCTTCTTGGAATCGTCGTACTGGCCACGCAGGGCTTCCAGTTCGCTCTGGAGCTTTTCGTTCTCCACGGCAAACTGCCACCACTGCGAACGCGGATACTCGTCGAGCGTGTCCTTCGACAGCTTCGAGCCCTTCTTGAAGCCCTTCGGCCCGGCAATCGCTTCCTTGCCGACGAGAACGTCGGAAAGACGCGAATAGACGTTGCGGTCGAGGATCGCCTGCTCGTCGTCGCGGTCCTTGGCGAGGCGTTCGATCTCCTCGCGCTCGATCGCCATGGCGCGCTCGTCCTTCTCGACGCCGTGGCGGTTGAAGACACGCACTTCGACGACGGTGCCGAAGGTTCCCGGAGGCATGCGCATCGAGGTGTCGCGCACGTCCGAGGCCTTTTCACCGAAGATGGCGCGCAGCAGCTTTTCTTCCGGCGTCATCGGGCTTTCGCCCTTCGGCGTGATCTTGCCGACCAGGATGTCGCCCGGCTGCACTTCCGCACCGATGTAGACGATGCCGGCCTCATCGAGGTTCTTCAGCGCTTCTTCCGAGACGTTGGGAATGTCGCGCGTGATCTCCTCCGGCCCCAGCTTGGTGTCGCGGGCCATGACTTCGAACTCCTCGATGTGGATCGAGGTGAAGACGTCGTCGGCGACGATGCGCTCGGACAGTAGGATGGAATCCTCGTAGTTGTAGCCGTTCCACGGCATGAACGCGACCAGCACGTTACGGCCGAGGGCCAGATCGCCGAGCTCGGTCGACGGGCCGTCGGCGATGATGTCGCCCTTGTTTACCCGGTCGCCCATGCGCACCAGCGGACGCTGGTTGATGCAGGTGTTCTGGTTCGAACGCTGGAACTTCATCAGCCGGTAGATGTCGACGCCGGACTTGCCGGGATCGAGATCTTCCGTGGCGCGGATGACGATACGCGTCGCGTCCACCTGGTCGACAATGCCGCCGCGGCGGGCGCCGATGGCGGCGCCCGAGTCACGGGCGACGATCGGCTCCATGCCGGTGCCGACGAACGGCGCTTCGGCGCGCACCAGCGGCACGGCCTGACGCTGCATGTTAGAGCCCATCAGCGCACGGTTGGCGTCATCGTTCTCGAGGAACGGGATCAGGGCCGCGGCCACCGACACCATCTGCTTCGGCGACACGTCCATCAGATCGACGTTTTCGCGCGGCGCCATCATCACTTCGCCGGCGTTGCGGCAAATGACGAATTCGTCGACGAAATGACCATTCTTGTCGAGCTCGGCATTGGCCTGCGCGACGTGGTGCTTGGCCTCTTCCATAGCCGAGAGGTAAACGACCTCATTGGTCAGCTTGCCGTTGACGATCTTGCGGTACGGGCTCTCGATGAAGCCGTATTTGTTGACTCGCGCGAAGGTCGCAAGCGAGTTGATCAGGCCGATGTTCGGGCCTTCCGGCGTCTCGATCGGGCAGATGCGGCCGTAATGCGTCGGGTGCACGTCGCGCACTTCGAAACCGGCACGCTCGCGGGTCAGACCGCCCGGTCCAAGCGCCGAAAGACGGCGCTTGTGGGTGATCTCCGAAAGCGGGTTGGTCTGATCCATAAACTGCGACAGCTGCGAGGAACCGAAGAACTCGCGCACGGCGGCAGCCGCCGGCTTGGCGTTGATCAGGTCCTGCGGCATCACCGTGTCGATCTCGATCGAGGACATGCGTTCCTTGATCGCGCGCTCCATGCGCAGCAGGCCGACGCGGTACTGGTTCTCCATCAGCTCGCCGACCGAGCGCACACGGCGGTTGCCGAGATTGTCGATGTCGTCGATCTCGCCCTTGCCGTCGCGCAGTTCAACCAGCGTCTTGACCACGGCCAGGATGTCGTCCTTGCGCAGCACGCGCACGGTATCCTCGGCCTTGAGCTCGAGGCGCATGTTCATCTTGACGCGGCCGACGGCCGACAGATCATAGCGCTCGCTGTCGAAGAACAGCGAGTTGAACATGGCTTCAGCGGTTTCCAGCGTCGGCGGCTCGCCGGGGCGCATGACGCGGTAGATGTCGAACAGCGCGTCCTGGCGGCTCTCGTTCTTGTCGACGTTGAGCGTGTTGCGGATGTAGGCGCCGACGTTGACGTGGTCGATGTCGAGGACCTTGATCTCATCGTCACCGGTGCCAAGCAGCACTTTCAGCGTCTTTTCGTCGATCTCGTCACCGGCTTCGAGGAAGATCTCGCCGGTCCCGTAGTTGACAATATCCTCGGCAAGGTAGTTGCCGAGCAGATCCTCGTCGGTCGCCTTGATCGCCTTGAGACCCTTTTCGCCAAGCGCCCTGGCCTGGCGGGCGGTGATCTTCTTGCCGGCCTCGACGACGACTTCGCCGGTGTCGGCGTCGACCAGGTCACCAACGGCCTTGAGGCCGCGGAAACGCTCGACGTTGAACGGGATGCGCCAATGGTCGCCGGCGCGCTTGTAGGTGATCTTGTTGTAGAAGGTCGACAGGATCTCTTCGCCGTCCATGCCGAGCGCCATCAGCAGCGACGTCACCGGAATCTTGCGGCGGCGATCGATGCGGGCATGCACGACGTCCTTGCTATCGAACTCGATGTCGAGCCACGAGCCGCGATAGGGAATGACGCGCGCGGCAAACAGAAGCTTGCCGGACGAGTGCGACTTGCCCTTGTCATGGTCGAAGAAGACGCCCGGCGAACGGTGCATCTGCGAGACGATGACGCGCTCGGTACCATTGACGATGAAGGTGCCGTTCAAGGTCATGAGCGGCATGTCGCCCATGTAGACGTCCTGCTCCTTGATGTCCTTGATCGACTTCGCGCCGGTATCCTCGTCGATATCGAACACGATGAGGCGCAGCGTCACCTTGAGCGGCGCCGCATAGGTCAGGTCGCGCTGACGGCATTCGTCAACGTCGAATTTCGGTCCCTCGAACTCGTACTTCACGAATTCCAGCATCGAGGAGCCGGAAAAATCGGAAATCGGGAAGACCGACTTGAAAACTGCCTGCAGCCCCTCGTCAGGACGCCCACCCTTGGGCTCCTCCACCATCAGGAACTGGTCATAGGATGCCTTCTGAACCTCGATCAGGTTCGGCATCTCCGCAACTTCCGGGATCTTTCCGAAAAACTTACGTACGCGTCTGCGGCCATTGAAAGTCTGGGTCTGGGCCATCGTCGCTCCTTAGCTCAATTCTCGGGACGAGCCTCGCCGCGGCTCGCCTTGCATCTCGGGCCACCTTGGCGGCCCTGTCTTGTTGCCCGCCGCCTGTCGGCGGCTTCTTGTCTTTTCACCCGCCGCCAATTGGCGGCGGGCCAGAAACGGGAGAAAACCCGTTTCCTGAAGGCCGGTTTGCGGCCCTCAGGAAAGAGGTTTTCGCACTCTTCGCGTTACGCAGCCTCCCTTCGACGCGAAAGGAGTGGCGGACGGCGCGACGCCGCCCGCCGGTACTCAACGCTTACTTCAGTTCGACCTTGGCGCCGGCTGCTTCCAGCTGGGCCTTGAACTTGTCCGCGTCGGCCTTGGAAACGGCTTCCTTGACCGGCTTCGGAGCCGCCTCGACCAGGTCCTTGGCTTCCTTGAGGCCAAGACCGGTGATGGCGCGAACTTCCTTGATGACGTTGATCTTCTGAGCGCCTGCCTCGGTGAGGACGACGTCGAATTCCGTCTTTTCCTCGACCGGAGCAGCAGCGGCCGCAGCGCCGCCGGCAGCGGCAACCGCCACCGGAGCAGCGGCGGAAACGCCCCACTTTTCTTCAAGAAGCTTCGACAGCTCGGCCGCCTCGAGGACGGTCAGCTTCGAAAGGTCGTCTACGATCTTTGCCAGATCAGCCATTGCAATGTTCCTTCATAAGGTTCGAACGTGTGTTTGTGATAGCGAGGAACGGCCTCATGCCGCCTCGTCCTTCCGGGCGTAAGCGCCGATGACGCGCGCGACCGAAGCCGCAGGCGCATTGACGATCTGGGCGATCCGGGTTGCCGGCGTGGCGATCATGCCAACCAGCCTGGCGCGCAGCTCATCGAGCGACGGAAGTGTGGCGAGTGCCTTCACACCGTCGGCATTGAGCGAGGTGGTACCCATTGCGCCGCCGAGAATGACGAGCTTGTCATTTCCCTTGGCGAAATCGGACGCGACCTTCGGCGCCGCAATCGGATCCTCCGAATAGGCGATCAGCGTCTGTCCCTTGAACAGCTCGATGATCGATGCGGAGTCCGTGCCCTGAAGAGCGATTTTGGCGAGACGGTTCTTCGCGACTTTGACGGTGCCACCGGCGGCGCGCATTTTCGACCGAAGGTCGTTCATTTGCGCGACGGTGATACCGGCGTAGTGGGCCACGACGACTGAACCAGCGCTTGAAAACGCATCATTCAGGCCCGTGACGAGTTCGCGTTTTTCCGCTCTGTCCACTGCCTATCTCCAGTTGACCCCTGCCCTCTACGAAGGACAGGCGTCGGGTTGCCTTTTGCCGGCCGGGCCATCCAGTAACGGATCTCCCGAACGACGCTCGAGGATCCTGCCCCCTTTCGCCACACCTGCCGGCAAGCCGGACGGTGCGCAGACAAAAGGCAAACACGGTTCGAACCTTTCATTGGAGCTTGCGGCTCCTTTGTCCGGTCTTCACCCGTCTCATGCAGGCCCACATGAATTAAGGCCCACATCACCCAAGGCTTGGGGGCCGCCTGCAATCTCGGACAGGATGTCCGGAAGCCTTTCGACTTCCGGTACCGGGCCGCCGACAGGTCGGAGGCCCGGAATTCTTTCACGGATCAGCGTTTTAGCGGCCGATCCAATTGTTTCGTATCAGGACGCAGCGAGCGTCGAGACGTCGAGCTTGAGGCCCGGGCCCATCGTCGAGGTGACCGACACCTTCTTGACGTAGTTGCCCTTGGCACCAGCCGGCTTTGCCCTGGTCACCGCATCAGCGAAGGCGCGGACGTTTTCTTCCAGCGCCTTGACGTCGAACGAGACCTTGCCGACGCCGGCGTGAACGATGCCGGCCTTCTCGACGCGGAACTCGACGGCGCCGCCCTTCGATGCCTTGACGGCGGCGGTAACGTCGGTGGTGACGGTGCCGACCTTCGGGTTCGGCATCATGCCGCGCGGACCGAGCACCTTGCCGAGACGGCCGACCAGCGGCATCATGTCCGGCGTGGCGATGCAGCGGTCGAAGTCGATCGTGCCCTTCTGGACGATGTCGACCAGATCCTCGGCTCCGACGATGTCGGCGCCGGCGGCCTTGGCCTCCTCGGCCTTGTCGCCACGCGCGAAGACGGCGACGCGAACGCTGCGGCCGGTGCCGTTCGGCAGGTTGACCACTCCGCGGACCATCTGGTCGGCATGGCGCGGGTCGACGCCGAGGTTCATCGCGACTTCGATCGTCTCGTCGAACTTCACCGAGGAGCGATCCTTGAGCAGCTTCAGCGCCTCACCCAAAGCGTAAGCCTTGTTGGGATCGATGCCTTCGCGGGTCTTCGATACACGCTTTGCAATCTTTGCCATGATCTCAGCCCACCACTTCCAGACCCATCGAGCGGGCGGAGCCCTCGACCATGCGCATGGCCGCCTCGACGTCGTTTGCGTTCAGATCCTTCATCTTCTGCTCGGCGATGGCGCGCACCTTGTCGCGGCCGATCGTGCCGGCCTTGACCTTGCCCGGCTCCTTCGAGCCCGACTTCAGGTTCGCAGCCTTCTTCAGGAAGTAGCTCACCGGCGGCGTCTTCATGACGAAGGTGAACGACTTGTCCTGGTAGTAGGTGATGACGACCGGAACCGGCGAGCCCTTTTCCATTTCCTGGGTCTGCGCGTTGAACGCCTTGCAGAACTCCATGATATTGATGCCACGCTGACCAAGCGCCGGGCCGATCGGGGGCGACGGCGTGGCCGATCCCGCGGAAACCTGGAGCTTGAGCTGGCCTGCAATCTTCTTAGCCATCTCTCTTCCTGCCTTTTCTCATGCCGGTCTTGCCGGCGGTTGCAGTCTGGTGGTGCGGTCCGCGCGGCCGGCTAAAGCCGCATTCGCCTCCCACCCGTTTTTGGCCGCGCGATCTCCGCGCCGCCTTCCCTGCCGCCGAAACCGGTGCAGGGATTTCGGATCAGCCCTTCTCGACCTGTCCGAATTCCAGATCGACCGGCACGGCGCGCCCGAAGATCGAAACTTCCACCTTGAGCCGCGCCCGCTCTTCGTCCACTTCCTGGACGAAACCGTTGAACGACGCGAATGGTCCATCCGAAACGCGGATCGCTTCGCCGATCTCGAACGTCACCGACGGCTTCGGCCGCTCGACGCCTTCCTGAACCTGGTTCAGGATACGCTGGGCCTCGGCTTCGGTGATCGGCACCGGCTTGGAGTCGCCCAGGAAACCGGTGACCTTCGGCGTGTTCTTGACGAGCGAGAACACGGCATCGGTCAGATTGGCTTTCAGCAGCACATAGCCCGGAAAGAACTTGCGCTCGGCATCGACCTTGCGGCCGCGGCGGATCTCGACGACCTTCTCGGTCGGCACCACGATCTGCTCGATGTCGGCGGACAGGCCCTTCTGCTTGGCCTTGTTCTCGATGTCCTCGGCGACCTTCTTTTCAAAGTTCGAGTAGGCGTGGACGATGTACCACCGCGCGGTCATTTCAAGACTTCTCCGTAATCGCCGGACTTACTGTCCGAGGCCGAGGATTTTTTCGACCGCAAAGCCCATGGCCACGTCTGCGGTAAAGAAAAAGATCATCGCGATGACCGCGAACACAAGGACCATCACCGTCGAGATCATCGTTTCGCGCCGCGACGGCCAAGTGACCTTGGCGGTCTCCGCGCGAACCTGCTGGAGAAAGGTGAAGGGATTTGTGGTTTTCGAAGCCATATGCCGCTCTGTCTGCAAGACCCGTTGGCCGGGTCTCCTGGATGATCCCGCTGGCCGGGACGTGCCGCTTGAGCGTGCGTTCGCGCCGAATCAGCGCAATCATTTCGCCCATGCAAATCAGACGCGTAAAGCCGGCTTCCCAGCTCCACGCGTCGCGTGTCTGTCTCGTCTACATAAAACCGATTCTTGATCCACGCAAGTGGCAAGTGTCCGCTTTATGGCCAAACGCCGCCTCGGAACCATCCAGTCGTCCCGTCCCGGCTATGCGGCCCTTATGCCGCAACTTGTGCTATATGGCAAGTCACAAGCCGATTTTCAAAGGCCGCACTGCAAAAGAATCGTTTTTAGCTATCCATTCAAAGAATGGCACGGGCAGCAGGGCTCGAACCTACGACCTGCGGTTTTGGAGACCGCCGCTCTACCAACTGAGCTATGCCCGTATGCGCATGTCGGCGCAGCAGGCGCTTCCTAAAAGCTTCCGCGCGCTCTGTAAAGAGCGACGTGCGCTACCCGGCCTTCATCTTCGAAAGTCCAAGCGTCCTCCCGGCCATTTCCCGTCGATCCGTTGATTGTTGACGATCAAGCCGACCCAGGGACGCACGATTTTCGGGTCGGTCAGATTGATATATTTTCCAACCAGCCCTTTCGCACCCTCGCGCCGCATCGATGAGCCCCTCGCGCACGCCATCATGCCAATCGAACAGCAGG
The DNA here is from genome assembly GCF_040323505.1 of Mesorhizobium sp. M0040. NCBI lineage: Bacteria > Pseudomonadati > Pseudomonadota > Alphaproteobacteria > Hyphomicrobiales > Phyllobacteriaceae > Mesorhizobium > Mesorhizobium sp. M0040. The sequence continues at coordinate 50,417 of NZ_JAMYVA010000033.1, read as the reverse complement.
TAAACCCTCTCTCCCGCCGTCTTCACCTCGCCCCGGCCGGACTTCCATTTATCCTCGGTATCGCCCGGGATCGTGGGATCAGCACCGCCGTTCCATCGGCTGGACCAGCTGCCTTCGATGGTGTCGTTGCGGTCGCGGTCGCTTTCGGTGCCCCATGCCTCGGCATTTTCATCGCTTGGAGTTCCCTCCAGTTTCACGCCGGCGGCGAACGCCGACACCTCCTCGTCGTCGGGAGTGGGGACGTCCATGAAGCCAAACGGATTTCGGATTCCGCGGTTGCTGTCAGAATTTGCTTTGCTGTCCGATCCCATCGCAGGCCTCCGGTTTTTCAGCACGGCCCCCCGCCAGCCACGGCGGCCTCAAACCGTTCCAGCCTGGCGGACGAACCATTCACCGCCACCCATTTCCCGCAAATCGGGTCCTGGCGGCAGGGTTTTCGACCGATCGCGCCCCGGTCAGTCTCCCGAAGGCGCCTTGTAGGGGCCGCCCGGCACCCCCCAACCCCAGGCCGGCATTGGTTCGCTCTCGGGATCGCAGGTCGGGCCCTTGTTGGAATTCATCCTGGCCAGCCGCGATCCCCATTCGACATAGGCCATGAAGGCCGAGCGGAATTCGGGATCGTCAGGCAACCCGATCTCGTCGGCGGCGTCGGCGAGAAGGTTGATCCAGCGCCGGCGCTGCTCCTCGGTCAGATGCTTGCCGAGATGGTGCATCACCATCTCGCGATGGCCGCCGTGCTTTTCGCTGTAGGTTTTCGGTCCACCAAAAACTTCGCCGATGAAAGCCGCGACGTGAGCGGGATGATCCGGCGACATATGCTTGAACACCGGCCCGACGATGGGGTCCCGAGAGACGCTGTCGTAGAAGGTCTGGGTCAGGCGGTTCAGCGCTTCGGAGCCGCCGGCCCATTCAAACAATGTCGGGACATCCTGGCTCATTCGCGATCCCTCCCATGCTGGTCTTCAACCGCGCTGGACGATAGCGGAAACATCGAGCGCCGCTCAACCTGCCTCGATGGGCAGTGCAAGGTTGCGCTAAAGCTTCGCCGGCGTCTCTGCCTCGGCGCTGGCGGACGGCAGAACGCGGCAGTTGTCGGGCTTCGGCGACGACTTGCAGATGGTGGCGCCCGTCAGCGCGTCCACCGATTGCGGCCCCGTCATCAGTCCAACCTTCAGCATTAGGTCGGGTTCGAGCTGGCGCTCGACCGAGCGCTGCTCGAGCGCGGCGAACAGACCGGGACCAATCGCCATGTCCTCGAGATAGGGCTTAATTATCTGCTGCTGTCCCATCAGGTACATGCCGAGCCGCGCTTGCGGACCGACAAACCGTCTGACGCCGCCGGCAAGCATGAGCGCGCAGGCCGAATCGCATGCCGCTCCCGAATCGACGGTCAGGCCGGCATAGGCGCCCTCTTTAGCCAAGCAACTCCACTCTCCCGGGTCGCAGCCAACGAAATCGGTGCGGGCGACGGCGATGTCGAGCTTCTTTTCGTGGATAAGTCGCCCCACCGCCAGAGCACTGAACAGGTCGCCTCCTTGTGAGCTGACCACCACCGGCAGCCGTCGGTTGCCAAGCATGGCGAGCAACTGGCGCAGCTTCTGCGGGGTCTGAGGCGCAATCGCGCCTTCCGCCGAGATCCATTCCGGGCAGTTGGGATTGCACAGCGGATTGCTTCCGCGAACCACAACGAAGCGCATCTCCGGCGCCCCATTCCCTGGCGCTGCCTCGACCGGCTGGGTAGGTGCCACCTTCGCCGGCTGAGAAAGTGGGACTTGAGCCGGTTGAGAAGGTCTGGCCTTAGCATCGATCGCTGCCACCTCGGCCGGCTTGGCATTCGCAGGGATTTCCTTGCAGTTCGCCGGCGCCGGGCTCCGCCGGCATATGGCTGCTTCCGTCAGGATGTCGACGGACTCGAGGCTGGTGACGAGCTTCATCGCCAGCATATCTCCCGGCTTGATCTGCCTTATATCGCTGGCTGGCGTTGCCTTCATGATATCCAGCACGCCCTTATCAATACCCATCTCCTTCAGATAGGCCGATAGCCGCCTCTCCAGCGGCTTGTTCATCTCGTAGGTCTTGTAGCTGCCGGCGTCTCTTCGGCTGACGATCCGGGTGAGGATCTTTTTCTTGCCCTTCACCATGCGATAGGTGGTGCGGTACAGCAGTTTCGTCCGGATGTAGGTCGTGGTGATCTGATGAACGCCGAGAAAGGCCCATTCGCCTACCACGCGCCGCGTTCCGCCGGCAAACATCAGCGGACAGGCGGAATTGCAGATGGCGCCGCTGGCATAGCTGAACCCGAAATAGGCCGCGCCCTTGCCGTCATTGGCCCGGCAATTCTTCATCTGCGGCTCGCAGCCGTAAAACATCGTCGCGCCGACAGCGATATCGAGCTTGTTCTTGCGGATCATACGGCCGAGTTGAAGCGCTGCATCGACATTGCCGCCCGGAGAATTGACGACGATCGGCAATTTGCGGCCACCAAGCGTCTTCAACGTGCGTTTGAGCAGGGCGGGCGTGCCGGCTTCTATGGTGCCTTCCGCCGAGATCCATTCCGGGCAGTTGGGCTCACAGCCCGGCGCGGTGCTGCGCACGACAACAAACCGCATCGTCGGACCAAGATCGGGCGTGGTTTCTGATATAGCTGCCGCCAGGGCATCAGCGTACCCCGCAATGAGCAACGACACCAGGCAGATCAGCCCTAGCGACCACCATGCCTGACTATGCAAACGGCGCCATGGAACCATTCGGGCAGCCCCCTCGATGCAACCTATACTAGTTATGGCAGAGGCGCTTGCAACAGGATTTGAAGCAATGCGGTTAATCCATTGCCAGAATATCAGAATCAAAAAGGGCGGCCCGAAGACCGCCCCTTTGCATCCGATCTCAACCGGCAGCGCCGGCGATTACTCTTTGATGGTGACGACGATGCCGGCACCGACGGTGCGGCCGCCTTCACGGATGGCGAAGCGCAGCTTCTCTTCCATGGCGATCGGCACGATCAGCTCGACATCGACGGTGATGTTGTCGCCCGGCATCACCATCTCGGTGCCTTCCGGCAGCGACACGATGCCGGTCACGTCCGTCGTGCGGAAATAGAACTGCGGACGGTAGTTGGTGAAGAACGGCGTGTGACGGCCGCCCTCGTCCTTGGTCAGGATGTAGGCTTCGGCAACGAACTTCTTGTGCGGCTTGACGGTGCCGGGCTTGGCCAGGACCTGGCCGCGCTCGACGCCTTCACGGTCGACACCGCGCAGCAGCGCGCCGATGTTGTCGCCGGCCTGGCCCTGGTCGAGCAGCTTGCGGAACATCTCGACGCCCGTGCAGGTCGTCTTGGTGGTCGGACGGATGCCGACGATCTCCAGCTCCTCGCCGACCTTGACGACGCCGCGCTCGACGCGGCCGGTCACAACCGTGCCGCGGCCCGAGATCGAGAACACGTCCTCGATCGGCATCAGGAACGGCTTGTCGAGCGGACGAACCGGCGTCGGGATGTAGGCATCGACCGCAGCCATCAATTCGCGGATGGCGTCCTCGCCGATCTTCTTGTCGCTATCTTCAAGTGCGGCAAGCGCCGAACCCTTGACGATCGGAATGTCGTCGCCGGGGAACTCGTTCTTGGTCAAAAGCTCACGCACCTCGAGCTCAACCAGCTCGAGCAGCTCGGCGTCGTCGACCTGGTCGACCTTGTTCAAGAACACCACGATCGAGGGCACGCCGACCTGGCGGGCGAGCAGGATGTGCTCGCGCGTCTGCGGCATCGGGCCGTCGGCGGCCGACACCACCAGGATCGCGCCGTCCATCTGCGCGGCACCGGTGATCATGTTCTTCACATAGTCGGCGTGGCCGGGGCAGTCGACATGGGCATAGTGGCGGTTGGCGGTCTCGTATTCGACGTGCGCCGTCGAAATGGTGATGCCGCGCGCCTTCTCTTCGGGCGCCGCATCGATCTGGTCATAGCGCTTGTATTCGCCAAAATACTTGGTGATCGCCGCCGTCAGCGACGTCTTGCCGTGGTCGACGTGACCAATCGTGCCAATGTTCACATGAGGCTTAGTGCGCTCGAATTTACCTTTTGCCATAGTCTCTTTCCTTGGACGGCCTGGGGACGGCCTGGACCTTCAGTTCAGTCGAATGCGGGGCGATTAGCGACTAAGGCCGAAAAACACAAGTGCCTTGTCGCCGAGCGCGCTCGCCCGGCCCGAACGCGTGATCCGGTTTCGGAGAATGTGGCGTGGATATAGGAACGAACAAGGGCAAATGGAATGGTTACGGCGGCGGCTGACGGCTTTGCCGGATTTACAGCCGGATCTGGCCCATTGCCGCCCTGGCGCCGGTCTGATTTCGTGGGCCGATGCATTTCATCCCGACTGCCATACGAGGCCCGCTGTTCATGGTCGTTTCGACCGGGTCCTACATTGTCAACGACACGATGATGAAGCTCGCAACCGCGGGACTGCCGCCCTATGAGGTGCTGTTCCTGCGCGGCGCTGCGGCAATATTGTGGGGCATTCCGCTGCTGTTCATGCTGGGCTACGGCAAGCAGATCCCGCTGATCCTAGACGCTAAGGTTTTGCGCAGGAACCTGCTCGAACTGGGTGCGATCCTTTGCTACGTGGTGGCGCTCGCCAACATGCAGATCGCCGATTCGACCGCGCTCGGGCAGATCACGCCCTTGCTGATGCTGGTCGGCTCCTCGATGCTGTTTGGCGAACGGATCGGCGGGGTACGCCTGGCGCTGATCGGGCTCGGCTTTGTCGGCGCGGTGATGGTGGCACAACCGACAATGCAGGGGATTTCGGTCTATGCCCTGCTGGCGCTAGGCAATGCCGCCCTGTCCGCGGCGCGCGATCTGGCCGGACGCAAGGTCGCCGCCGACGTGCCGGGAATGGTCGTCGCTATTTCCGCGGTGATTGTGGTGCTCGCGGGCGCCGGGGCAGCTCATTTGCTTTCCGAGCAGTGGGTGGTGCCTGAAATCCGTCACCTGCTGCTGATGGGCGGCGCCGGACTGTTCCTGATCTTCGGCCACTTCTTCATCTTCATGGCCTATCGCGTCGGGCCGACCAGCGTGGTGGCGCCGTTCTACTATTGCTTTACCGTCTGGGCGGTGATTTCAGGCTTGGTGGTATTCCGGCAGCTCCCGAATGCGCTGGCCATCTGCGGAATCCTGCTGGTGGTGGCCAGCGGGTTGACCATCGTCTCGCTCGACGAGCGCAAGCGCCGGTTGACCGTCGTCGCTTGAAACTGAAATCGGCCTGCACAATGGGAGGAGCGCGTGACAAGCCCGGATGACAACCAGAATTCACGCAACCGCAGGCTTATCGGAAAATGCCTGTGCGGCGCCGTTCAGTACGCGGTGGCGGACGCGTTCGTCTATGCCGCGAACTGCCACTGCTCGAACTGCCGGCGCACCACCGGTTCGGCGTTCAAGCCATTCGCCGGCATCGAACGCGACAGGCTGAGCCTGACCAGGGGCGAGGACAATCTCACGATCTTCGGCGATGAAACCGCCCATGACGCGCACTGCCGGACTTGCGGCTCGTTGCTCTATTCCGTGGTCCGCGACGGTGCCTTCGTGCATGTCGCCATGGGAACCATCGTCGACGAGCCGACCATCCGGCCGACGCAGCACATCTTCGTCGGCTCGAAGGCGAAGTGGTTCACGATCACCGACGATCTGCCGCAATACAGAGAACACGCGGTCGCCGGAGATGCCGGCGAATAGCTGACCGTTAGAAAACGCTCAACCAAATTATCGTTTCGTTTTCGCGTCGGCCGCCAACGAAACTATACTGTGCTCCGTTACTGAACTTATGTCGCGGGGATTTCTGTGGCATTGCCGCCCGACTGGTTGCCCAATGTTGCGATGAAGCGCGTCATTTGCCACTGGACGGCCGGCTCGCATTCGGCCGGCGATACCGACAGGGATGCGTATCACATACTGGTCGAGGGGAATGGCCGCCTGGTCAGGGGCCGGCCTTCGATCGCGCTCAATTCAGGCCGGGTAAAACCGGAATATGCCGCGCACACGCTCAACTGCAACGGCGGCTCGATCGGGGTTTCGCTCTGCTGCATGGCCGGGGCGGAGGAAAGGCCGTTCGATGCCGGCCGCTATCCGATGACCAGGGCGCAGTGGGACGCGATGACCGCGGTTGTCGCCGAACTCTGCAAATACTACCGCATCAAGGTCACGCCCAAAACGGTGCTGTCGCATGCCGAAGTCGAGAGCAATCTCGGCATCGAGCAGCGCGGAAAATGGGATTTCACCCGGCTGCCCTTCGATCCGACGATCAGCGGCGCAAGGGCCTGTGGCGAGCGGCTGCGCCGCGACGTGACGGCGGCAATGGGCGCGATGCCAAATCTGCCGGTGAGGATTGGGCGCGATGCAGTATGGCAGCGATTGCTCGAGGAATTATGGCCGATCATGGTGAGAGGGCTGGAAGCCGGCCTCAACACGCTGATCCGCGAAATCCTCAAAAGGATCAGATAGGCGGTCGGCATTCGGGTGAATGCCGACGCAATTGCCGAGCGGCTTCTACAGAGCCCTCTTGCCGCTGAACTGGTGATAGGCCCACAGGACCACCACGGCACCGACCACGGCGACGATCAGGCTATAGATGTTGAGCCCGGTAACGCCCGACGCTCCAAAGGCGCTGAAGATGAGCCCGCCGACGATGGCGCCGACGATCCCAAGCACGATATCGAGCACAAGGCCTTGCCCGCTTTTATTGACGATCTTGCTGCCTATGAAGCCGGCGATGACGCCGAGAATAATCCAGCTTAATATTGACATTTTTCCTCTCCGTTCCCCGCACCCGATTACTTCCACATTATTAAGCAAAGCTCAAGCCAACTTGAAAATCATGATTACGGAAAGCTCAAACCGGCTTGAAATTCGCCATGGATGCGTCATTGTTGGAGACGGACGGGCAATTTGACATGGAGATCCACAATGGGACTGTTTGACAATGCCGTTCCCGGCGGCAACGTCGCCAAGCCGCTGATGATCGCGCTCGGCGCACTTTTGGTGGGAAAAATGCTGAGCGGTGGAAGTTCCGCCCAGACGGAGGCAGCGCAAAGCCCTGCCCCCGTCCCGCCTGATACAACCCCATCCGCCGATGGCGGCCTGCTCGGCGGTCTGGGCGGCCTGCTCGACAAACTGAAGGACGCCGGCCACGGCAACGTTGCCAATTCGTGGGTCGGTACCGGTCAGAACCAGCCGATCAACCCCAGCGATCTGGGCAGTGCCCTCGGCCCGCAAATCATTCAGGAGATCGCGCAAAGGACGGGCCTGAACCAGCAGGATCTGCTCAAGCAATTGTCCGCGGCCTTGCCCGGGCTTGTCGACCAGCTGACGCCGAACGGGCAAGTGCCGCAGCAGAACCAGCTCGCGTCCATATTCAGCAAATTCGCGAGCTGACACCTGTCGCCCAACGCCGCCTGCGGTTCGGGACAACGACATGCGTAAAACACGGATTAAAGTTCGTTGCGCGTCCGTCTGGACGCGCAACGAATACTTTGAACTATCGGCAAAGCGCTTCGCTTGGGGCTGCCTGCTTCGGCATCGTGCGCGAGGTGCGCCGCGGCTTGGGGGAAATCTGGAGCGGGTAGCGGGAATCGAACCCGCATATTCAGCTTGGAAGGCTGCTGCTCTACCACTGAGCTATACCCGCGCCTTTCAGTCAAGCATCGGATCCGCTCCGACGCTCGCTCTGCGTTTCAGGGCTTCCGGGCCGGCAGTGGTGGAGAGGGTTGGATTTGAACCAACGTAGGCATAGCCAACGGATTTACAGTCCGTCCCCTTTAACCACTCGGGCACCTCTCCAGTCTGCCGCCGGAGCCATGCAACGAGGCATCGACGCGTCGCGGCCGCCTGAGCAGCCCTTCCGCGAAGCGCCTTATGGCGGCAGCGCCCAAAACTGTCAACCGCAACAGCCCGGCAAAAAGCGCTGAATTTCGCACCTCGCCTGACAAGCAGCGCCTCCGGCTGTATCCATGGCCGGACGACACGGCTATAGAAGCCGGCCATGAGCAACGACAACAAATCGAAGACCCCTAAAGACACCCACTACGCCAAGCTGCGCCGCGCGCATCGCGACGAGAAGAGCGGCGGCGCGCCTGCGTTCAGGCCACGCCAGCCGGTGCCGCCCGGCGAGAACCCAGCGGATGGGCTGGTGCGGCTCTATGGGCTGCACACGGTGCGAGCGGCGCTCGACAATCCGCGCCGCAAAATCAAGAAGATGCTGGTGACGCGCAATGCTGCCGAGCGGCTGGCAATCGCCGACCTTGGCGCTTTGCCCTTCAAGGCGGAGTTGGTCGAACCCAGGGACATCGACAAGGTCACCGGCTCGGATGCCGTACACCAGGGCGTGGTGATCGAGGCCGAGCCGCTGAAACCGAAACGCCTCGATGCGCTCGGCGACACCAGGCTGGTGCTGGTGCTCGACCAGATCACCGATCCGCACAATGTCGGTGCGATCCTGCGCTCGGCGGTGGCTTTCGGCGCCGGTGCATTGATCACCACGGCGCGCCACAGCCCGCAGGAATCCGGCGTGCTGGCGAAGTCGGCCTCCGGCGCGCTCGAGCATATCGACCAGATCGAGGTGAAGAACCTCGCCGATGCGCTGGAGCAGCTGCACGAGGCCGGCTTCCAGACCATCGGGCTGGATTCGGACGGTCCGGCGGAGCTCGAAACGAGCTTTTCGGGAGAGAAGATCGCATTGGTGCTGGGCGCCGAAGGCAAGGGCCTGCGCCAGAAGACGCGCGAGACGGTGACGACGCTGGCCCGGCTCGACATGCCCGGCGCCATCCGCTCCCTCAATGTGTCGAATGCCGCGGCGGTGGCGCTTTATGCGGCGAGGCGGTGGTTCGCGCGCGGCAAATAGGGCGCAATGCATGTCATTGGATTTTGCCGTTCTCAATCCAGATGGACATATCGATCGATGCGTATCGGTAGGTCCCTCTGCGCATCATGAAATCGTGTCAATCGCAAACCAAAACGCGTTTGAATTCATACTGAAATTCGAAGATTTCTATGAGGACGTCACTCTTCCGATCGAATCCCTACCTTCCTTGACCAAGCAAGTTGAGGCACTTGTGCGAACTGAAGGAATGTCGGAGGAATCCAAAGATTTTCTGAAACGTTTTGCCGATCTCATACGCTATGCGGTCGAAAGAAGTCGGCCCATCGAAGGTATTGCAGACTAATTCACCTCACTCTCACCCAACCTCGTGGCCAGCCATCCGCTCCAGTGCCCTGACCAGTGCCGAATGGTCTTCCTTTGCTCCACCGTTCGCCACGCAAGAGTTGAACAATTGCTGCGTCATCGAGGTGTTGGGTAGTGCTACGCCCAGCGCCTTTGCCCCTTCCAGCGCCAGGTTAAGATCCTTCTGGTGGAGTTCGATGCGGAAGCCGGGCGCGAAGCTGCGCTTGATCATGCGCTCGCCATGCACTTCCAGGATGCGCGAGTTTGCGAGCCCGCCCATCAGCGCCTGCCTGACCTTGGCCGGGTCGGCGCCGGCTTTCGATGCAAAAACCAGCGCTTCGGCGACGGCCTCGATAGTCAGCGCAACGACGATCTGGTTGGCGACCTTGGTGGTCTGTCCGACGCCGTTCGGTCCGACCAGAGTGATGTTCTTGCCAAGCTTCTCGAAGATGGGCCTGGCGCGTTCGAAGGCTTTTTCCTCACCGCCGACCATGATGGTCAGCGACGCCGCCTTGGCGCCGACCTCGCCGCCCGACACCGGCGCATCGAGATAGTCGCAGCCGACATTGTTGATCTTTTTTGCGAATTCCTTGGTCTCGATCGGCGAGATCGAGCTCATGTCGATGATCAGCTTGCCTCTTGTCAGCCCGGACGCGACGCCGTTTTCGCCGAACAGCACGTCGGCGACCTGCGGCGTATCCGGAACCATGGTGATGACGATGTCGGTCGCGCGGGCAACGGCATCATGGCCGGTGACGGTCTTTAATCCCCTGGCGACGAGATCGGCCGGCGGCTTCGAGCGGTGGTCGCTGGCGACGACCTGATAACCGGCGTCTAGCAAATGCCCCGCCATCGGCGCACCCATGATGCCGAGGCCGATGAAGCCGATTATGTCCATGTTTTTCTCCGTTTCTTGTTAAGGGGGCGTTCCTGCGCGCCCCCCCTCTGGCCTGCCGGCCATCTCCCCCACGAGTGGGGAGATCGGCAGTTGCCGCGCCGGCCCTTAAACGTTCCCGACCTCGAAAATTGGCGAAAGCGGCGGTGACATTCAATCTCCCTCCTTGTGGGGGAGATGCCAAGTTTTGGCAAAGAGGGCAGGCCAGAGGTGGGCGCGAAGGAACGTGACGTGCGACACGTAGCGTCTATGCCGCCGCACTCCCCTGCCCGGCCGCGTCCCGAAACCACCCGAGCCCGGTTTCCGTTCCGCCCTTGGGCTTGTACTCCGCACCGACCCAGCCGGCATAGCCGATGCGGTCGATGTGGTTGTACAGGAAGGGAAAATTGATCTCGCCCGTCCCCGGCTCATGACGGCCGGGATTATCCGCAAGCTGGATATGCGCGATGCGGTTGAGGTTTGCCTCTATGGTACGGGCGAGATCCCCCTCCATGATCTGCATGTGATAGATGTCGTATTGCAGGAACAGGTTCTTCGATCCGACGCGGTCGATCAGGGCCAGAGCCTGGTCCGAGTAATTCAGGAAGAAGCCCGGAATGTCGCGGGTGTTGATCGGCTCGATCAGCAGCCTGATGCCGGCCTGCTCCAGCTTTTCGGCCGCGAAAGCCAGGTTCTCGGCGAAGACGTCTTCCAGCACGGAGCGATCGACGCCTTGCGGCGCGATGCCGGCGAGGCAGTTGACCTGCTCGCAGCCAAGCGCATGGGCATAGGTGACGACCTTGGCAATGCCCTGCCGGAACTCCGGGATGCGGTCGGGCAGGATCGCGATGCCGCGCTCGCCCTTGGCCCAGTCGCCGGCAGGCAGGTTGAACAGGACCTGCGTCAGCCCGTTCTTCTTCAACCTGGCCGCGACGACATCCGGCGCATGGTCATAGGGGCCGATATACTCGACGCCCTTGAAGCCCGCGCGGGCGGCGGCATCGAAGCGGTCGAGGAAGTCATGCTCGTCAAAGAGCATCGAAAGATTGGCTGAGAACCGTAGCATGGCAGTAGTTCCTCATATGCGGCTTAATCGAGCATGACGATCGCCGTGGGGGCATCTTCGTGATGTTCGGCTAGCTCCTCGAATTCGGTGATCTTGTCGATTTCGGTACCCATCGAAACGTTGGTGACGCGCTCGAGGATGAATTCGAGCACCACCGGAACCTGGTACTTGTTCATCAGGCGCTGCGCCTCCTTGAACGCGCCGGCGAATTCCTCCGGCCGGCGCACCCTGACGGCCTTGCAGCCCATCGCCTCGGCAACGGCGACGTGGTCGACGCCGTAGCCCGCCTCTGGATCGCCCTGTCGATTGACGTTCTCGAAGGCGAGACTGACTTCGAAGTCCATCGAAAATCCGCGCTGCGCCTGGCGAATCAGCCCGAGATAGGCGTTGTTCACGACGACATGGATGTAGGGTAATCCGTGCTGTGCGCCGGCCGCCAGTTCCTCGATCATGAACTGGAAATCATAGTCGCCGGACAATGCCACAATTGTGCGGTCCGGATCGGCGGCGCGAACACCGAGGGCTGCCGGCAATGTCCAGCCGAGCGGGCCGGCCTGGCCGCAATTGATCCAGTTGCGTGGCTTGTAGACGTGCAGGAACTGCGCACCGGCGATCTGCGACAGGCCGATCGTGGTGACATAGGTGGTGTCGCGGCCAAACGCCTTGTTCATCTCCTCGTAGACGCGCTGCGGCTTCAGCGGCACCTGGTCGAAATGGGTCTTGCGCTTCATCGTCTTCTTGCGCTGCCGGCATTCGCCGGCCCAGCCCGACCAGTCGCGCAATTTCCCGGCCGTCCTCCATTCGGTGGCGACGTCGAGCAGCATTTTCAGCGCCGCACCGGCGTCCGAGACGACGCCGAGGTCCGGTGCGAAGACCCGGCCGATCTGCGTCGGCTCGATGTCGACGTGGATGAATTTCTTGCCCTTGGTGTAGACGTCGACCGAACCGGTGTGGCGGTTGGCCCAGCGGTTGCCGATGCCGAAAACGAAATCGGCTTCGAGCATCGTGGCATTGCCATAGCGGTGCGAGGTCTGCAGCCCGCACATGCCGGCCATCAGGCGGTGGTCGTCGGGGATCGCGCCCCAGCCCATCAGCGTCGGAATGACAGGCACGCCGGTGACCTCGGCGAACTCGATCAGCAGATCGGACGCATCGGCGTTGATGATGCCGCCGCCGGCGACGATGACAGGCTTTTCCGCCGCGTTCAGCATCGTCAACGCCTTCTCCGCCTGGGCGCGCGACATTGCCGGCTTGAACGGCACCAGCGGCTCGTAGGCATCGATGTCGAACTCGATCTCGGTCAGTTGCACATCGACAGGCAAATCGATCAGCACCGGCCCCGGCCGCGACGAGCGCATCAGATGAAACGCCTTCTGCAACGACATCGGCACCAGATAGGGTTCCATGACGGTGACCGCCCATTTGGCGACGGGTGCGGCGATCGCCGCAATGTCGACGGCCTGAAAATCCTCCTTGTTGAGACGCGCGCGCGGCGCCTGCCCGGTGATGCAGAGGATGGGAATTGAATCGGCAGCGGCCGAATAGAGGCCGGTGATCATGTCGGTGCCGGCAGGACCCGAGGTGCCGATGCACAGACCGATATTGCCCGATCTGGCGCGGGTAAACCCTTCGGCCATATGCGAGGCCGCCTCGACGTGACGCGCAAGGATGTGGCGGATACTGCCCCTCGCCTTCAGTGCCGAATAGAGCGGGTTGATCGCAGCACCCGGCACGCCGAAGGCACAGGAGATGCCTTCCATTTCGAGAACGAGAACCGCTGCGTCGACTGCGCGCATCCTGGCCATGTCAGCCTCCACGGAATTGTTGATAGCCGATGATGCCAGCGCACCAATGATTTTTCAATTTTTTCAGAATATTTTTCCATTTCTAGAAAACGGCTCTTCTGGATTGAATTGATTTGACTTTCTGTTTTCCACGAATTCACTTCGCAAATCGGCGAAAAACTTTTTCATTGCCTGTTTGGGCGAACAGAGCGAAGAATGGCCCGATGGAAACCACCGAAAAACGCCAGCGCGGCCGGCCGCGCGCCTTCAACGGGCCGTCCGAGGCCGCTTCGGTCCAGTCGCTAGACCGGGCGCTGCGCATCCTGGCAATCGTTGCCGATGGCAGTGGCCTGTCGCTGAGCGAGATCGCCGCCAGTTCCGGCCTGCCGGCATCCACCGCCTACCGCATGCTGACGACGCTGGAGAACCATGGCATGGTCGAGTTCGACGGCACCGACCAGCTGTGGTCGATCGGCGTCGAGACCTATCGCATGGGCGCGGCGTTCCTGCGCCGCCGCAAGCTGGTCGACCGCGCCCGTATCGTCATGCAGGAGCTGATGGAGAAGACCGGCGAGACCGCCAATCTCGGCGTCGCCGAGGACGATTGCGTCGTCTTCGTCAGTCAGGTCGAGACGCACCAAGCGATCCGCGCCTTTTTCCGGCCGGGCACGCGCAGCTCCTTCCATGCCTCGGGTATCGGCAAGGCGGTGCTGGCGCATCTCGAGCCGGAGCGCGTCGCCACCATCCTGCGCCGGGCCGGGCTGGAGCGCTTCACTGAAAATACGCTGTCCGACATCTCGGCGCTCGCTCGCGACCTGGTGACGATCAAGCTGCGCGGCTGGTCGGTAGACGACGAGGAGCGGCATCCGGGCATGCGCTGCGTTGCCGCCGCCATCTTCAATGAATTCGGCGAGCCGATCGGCGGCGTTTCGGTCTCCGGGCCGACAGTACGGGTCACGCCGGAACGGCTGGCCGAGATCGGCCCGCTTGTGCGCGATGCGGCGGCGGAGGTGACGAGGATGATCGGCGGGCTGCCGACCCCTCCCGGCCTTGGCAGCGAGCCGAGCGCATGGCAGCGCTGACCGGCGCGGAATGGTGCGACATCTGCCAGGATGGCCAGAGCTAGGCCCCGGGCACCGCGCTCTTGGTCGATAGGTCGTAGAAATCAAGCAGCATCGCCAGCCCAACTCCGCAGGCGGTGAAGATGAGGCCGGCAATGAAGATACGATTGGCGCGTTCATAAACGCGCCGTTGTAGAGACGTTATGTCGAGCAGCAACCGCAGCGCTCGTATCTGCAGGGCAATGCCGATCAAAATCGGCGCGACGGCGGCCAGGTGATAGATTTCCCATGGTATCGGGTTGGCGGCCCAATGCGTGATGAAGCCCAGCGAGAACGCCAGCAGGATGCCGACGGTGGTGATTGTGCCGTTGCGGAAAACCGTCTCGATCGGCTCTTCGTTCGGATCGTGCTCGCCCAAGCGCCCTCCCCCTGTTTCGGTATCGGTGCAGATTAGGCTGTTGGGAAATCGCTGTACATCGGCAAGAGTGTTGGCGAATGCTGAAGCGGCATCCGATCTCGCCTTAAGTGGGCGATGTTCGACAGGACAGAGAGGCTGACGGAGCGCGGCTTTATTCCAGCTTGGGTTCCTCGCCCCACGGAAGTGGGGAGAGGTGGCGCGGCGAAGCCGCGACGGAGAGGGACCGCGCCCTACGAAGGCCCCCTCTCCGGCCGCGGAGCCTGTCCTCGGGCTTGCCGAAGGCAAGACCCGTGGGCGGCCACCTCTCCCCCGCTTCGCGGCGGGCGAGGAACCCAGGTCCTAAGAGGTCGGAGGAACAACCCCTCTGCCCTGCCACTCAGACACACAGAAAAAGGGGCAATGGGCGCCCCTTCTTCCGGTTGCCTGAAACGGTCACCTCCTCTCAAAATTGGCAGTAGTGGCTCTCAAAGTCGGCAGCGATGACGATAACCGTCGTAGCCGACATAGGTGTCCGAGTACGGGTCGTAGCTCTGGTAGCGATTGAGGCAGCGCCGGACGTGCCACGAGCCGCCGCCTTCCTCGATATAGACAGTGCGCGGCTGGGCCAGCGCGCTGCCGAGCAGGAAGCCGCCGACACCTGCGGCAATGCCGATGCCGAGGTGCTTGTGCTTGTGATGGGCGGCCGACGGCTGAACGGTGCCGACCAGCATGGCGGCGGCGACAGTGGTGGCGACGAGGCCGGAAATGATGGTGCGCTTGAACATGACGATCTCCTTGTTGTGGGAGGCGATCCAACCGCCTCTTGACCATCAGTCGTCGCAACAAGGAAAAAGGTTCGAAGGCCCTTTTGGATTTTTTTCGAAGGGAGAAATCGCCTGGTCGAAGCAAGGTGGCGGTCATCCGCGCGACCACGAACGGTCGCGCCGTCGACAGTTCACCGGAACAACCGGCAGGCCTCAGCCCATGCCGGTGATATGGCGAAGCCAGAAGGCGAGCGCGATGAAGCCGATGATGGTGGTGACGCCGGTCCAGTCGATATTGGCGTGCTTCAGGTCCTTGATGAGCTTCACCAGGAGAACCCAGGCCACGACGACGAGCGGGAGAATGATGACAAACCTGATCATGCGACTGCCTCGCTGATGCGATTGCACCTTCGATCAAATATAGGAAGCGAATTGGCCGTTTTCAGGACGCCCCGGCGGCAGAACCGGCGCGTTCACGGCAGCCGAAAACGGAGTTTTGTCTTTACTGGCGCATCAGATATGCTAACCGGAGCGCCGTGCCCTTGTAGCTCAGCTGGTAGAGCAGCGGTTTTGTAAACCGAAGGTCGGCGGTTCGATTCCGTCCGGGGGCACCAGCAATCAACGGCTCCTTGCGAGGACTTCTCAACGGGCATCGATATCTGGTCATCCCCGATTTCCACAGGGTCGGGCCGTCAAGAGCGGTGGCACATCAATTCAAACGCATATAACTGCATCGGAAACCATGGGAGTTTCCGTTGGAGCAGAAACGCACGACCGCCCCCTTCATCAACGGCATATTTGGCGGATTTATCGTCTTCGCCTTCGCGTTCGGTTTCCGTTTCCTGCTAAGTCCCGATCCCGATCCAACATCAAGAGCAACGACAAGCCTTTCAGTACTGGCCTTCGCCATTTGTTTCGGCGCAGCCTTCCTGCGCGAGCACCGGCGCCAGATTGCCGCCGCCAGAGAATATCTAAGCCGCCCAAGAACGTTTTAGGGCCACGCGTTCCGTCCCCGTCGGGGAACCACAAACCTCGCGTGAAATTGCCGGCTTAATCTGATGCCAGATTGCGCTTTGGCATCTCCTACCAGGAGACGCCGAGCCTATTCGTGTCTCGCCCCTACAGGGCCATCATTTCGGCCCCTCTCCGGCTCCGGGCCATTTAACAGCATTCGATTAAATTGCCCCTGTGTATATTAGCGCTCGCTCAATTAAGCGCGCCGACAATGTCGGTGCGGCGGGCCAAGAACCAAAGGGTGTTGTCATGCGAAGTGATTTCGCCGCGGCGCGCGAGCTTTTGGAGTGCGCACAAAACCGCCTCTGCGGCGCGGATGAAACGAGCCGACGCGTCAACGAGGCCCTCGACGCGCTGATTGAAGAAATAGCCATCGCGGAATTCCGCAAGGCGCCACTGACGGTCGTGCCGTTTCCGCGAGCGCGGCCGCCTAAGCATGTTCGGTAGAGCGCTGATCGCCCGCGTTGACGAAGAGCCGGCAACTGGTGTTTCCGCAATCGCCCGTTGGAGCGTCGTTGAACGACCAAGCCTTTGACGATAGAGTTGCCGGGCAGTGGTGCTCTGAAACTCCGGAGCCGATCCATGTCACGCTGTGGAGATGTCTACGAGAACAAGGTGACCGGCGAATATGCGGTCATCCTGCGTGGCACCGAAGACCGCGGCCAGGGACCTGGCATCGCTCATCTGACCGCCCGGCCGGGAGCCGCAGTGGTGGGCGAGCACTTCCACCCGAATCTGACGGAACGGTTTACCGTCCTCCGTGGCCGTCTCGACGCTTGCATCGCCGGGAAGACTTTGTCCCTGGGGCCTGGCCAATCCGCCACGGTCGAAGCAGGCGTCGCACATGATTGGTGGAACAGCAGCAAAACCGAAGAAGCGCATGTCCTGGTCGAAGTCGACCGGGCGCCAGGTGCGGACAATGTCGACCCGAACCGTTTCGAGCTGCTGATCGGCATGCTCTTCGGCCTGGCCAATGCCGGCAAGGTGGACAGAAAAGGTAGACCTTCGCCGCTTCAGGCAGCAGTCATCGCCAGAGAATTTGCCGACGTGATCGTCTTCACGCACCCGCCACCTGCGATTCAGCGAGTGGCGCTGGGGATCCTGGCGCCACTCGGCCATCTGCTTGGCTATCACGCGATCGACCCCGTCTACTGCAAGCCGCACGGGCATGTCATGCCGGCTCCTGAAATCCTCGCTCGAGCAGGCCTAACGGCTGGGTGATCCGGGTCCATACTAGGCGCCCGGCATTTTTATCGGCAGCCATACATAGGACTCACGGCAAGCTCTATGAAGCACTCGCGACCTGACCGGATATCGCGGCCCTGTCGAACGTGTTTCTCACCCTGACCGACTTGTAGACGTAGGCGACCCAGATCCCGGTCAGGACAAAAGAAACTGCGGGCATTACCAGCCCCGCCCCTGCAAGCACCAAGCTCACAGGAGCGCTCATAACCGCTGAGATCCACACCGTGTCCAGAATAAATACGATTGGTATTGCAAACCATTGATACAGGAACAGCTGCCTGAAGCGGGAACTCCGCCGGAGCATTGCAACGAACACAACCACCTGGAGCACCAGAAACGCCAGCAACAGGGCAATCTCGCCGTAGACCGCCAAGGCGCCGTTGGGGAGCGTCATTAGCTGTCGATAGCCCTCGCGTGATACCCTTTTAGGTTGTATCAGATTTTTCAACCTCAACTCAAGAGGCAACATCGAAAAGGAAGCGCTGCTTGCAAGACCCGTCAACACTATATTTCTGGCACGATGCTATTTCCGGCAGGATGCTGCCATGTCGCGAACTCTGATCGTCGTTGGTCTCAGCATAGTTGCCTTAGGCCTGCTGTGGCCTTGGTTGGCCCGGACCGGCCTTGGCAGGCTGCCCGGCGATATCGTGATCGAGCGTGAGAACTTCAGGCTTTATGTCCCTATCACCACGGGGATACTGGTCAGCATCGTGCTCTCGGCCATTCTATGGCTGATCAACCGTTAGGCGATGCTCCGGCTGCGGCGATTTGTGTTGCAGGCCCAACTCGCCCTTGATCTTCTTACACTCCGATCGCCGCCACCAATATCCTGTTCTGCCTGCGTATCGCCGTGCGCAGTTCGGCAATCCTCGCCTCCTCGCGCTTCACGAATTCGATGAACATCATGTTCATGTTGTTGAAGATGAGTTCGCCGAGCGCCGGCCCGTCGATGTCGCGGCGCACCAGGCCGAGCGCCTGCAGGCGGACGATCAGCGCGCGGATTTGCTCGGTCAATGCCCGGTCGAGCGCGGTATAGGCCTGGCCGAACGGGCTGTCGGGCAGTTGCGTCGAGATCGCCATCGCCTGCCGCCACATCTCCTTGCTGAGGTAATGCAGCGAATGCTCGATATAGATGCCGAGCAGCGTATCCAGCGCGTCGCCGACATTGGCCGGCGGGTTGGCGACGACGCCGCGCCCGGCATTCAGCACCTCGTTGACCTCCATCGAGACGATGGCGCCGAGGATGTCGCCCTTGTTCTGGTAGTAATTGTAGATGGTGCCGACCGAGACTTCGGCCTGCGCGGCGATGGTCTCGATCTTGGCGCCTTCATAACCGGCATCGCGGAAAAGCGCCGCCGCTGCCTCGATGATGCGGCGGTGCCGATCCGCCTTCTGCCTTGCCCGCAATCCGCTCATAGCGGCTGTTTGCCACAAAAACAGAATTGACTCAATTTTAGAATTGGTTCAATTTTTTCCTACAAGCCAAAAAGGCAAGGGAGAACACTCGATGTCCGTCAATCCAAAGACCACCAATCCAACCGCCAGGAATCCGCTTTCCGTTCTGAAGAGCCATCTCCAAGGCGCCTGTGCCGCGGCAGCACTGCTGCTGGCGGCGGGCAGCCTCGCTCAGGCGCAGGATCTCAACGCACTGATCTGGTGCGATCACGCCGATCCGGCGCTGCTGCAGCCGTTCGAGGAGGCGAACGGCGTCAAGGTCAATGTCAAGGAGTTCGAAGGCACCGGCGCCGGCCTGGCCATCATCGATCAATCACAGCCCGGCGATTGGGACGTGATGGTGATCGACAGCATCGACGTACCGCGCGGTGTCGAAAAAGGCCTGTTCGAGCCGCTACCGGAAGACAAGCTGCCGCTGGTCGACCTGTTTCCGCAGGTGAAGATGGATAGCTCCACCGTCGTCGACGGCAAGCGTTACGGCATCACCGAAAAGTTCGGCTACAACACGATCGGCTACAACAAGACCAAAGTCGACCCGGCCGACATGCAGTCGATGGCGGCGCTGACCGGCGACAAATACAAGGGCAAGATCGCCATCTACGATTATTACCTGCCGGTCATCGGCATGGCCGCACTGGCGATCGGCAAGAAGACGGCGGAACTGACCGAAGCCGACCTTCCCGCCATCAAGGAAGAGCTGCTCAAAATGAAGGCCAACGCCAAGCTGGTCGGCGAAGTGACCGCCAGCCAGACGGCGCTGGCGACCGGCGAGGTCGACATTCTGGTCGGCGGCGGCGAATGGGTGACGGCGGGGCTGGCCAAGGAAAACCCTGCCCTCGACTTCTCTATCCCGAAAGAAGGCGCCGTGCTGTGGTCGCAGTCGCTGGCAATGTTCAAGGATTCCAAGAACAAGGAGCTGGCGCTTAAATTCATCCAGTACATTATGAGCCCCGAAGGCCAGGCGCGGCTCGCCACCTCGTCCTGCTATTGGGGCATGCCGGCCAACAGCAAGGCGGCCCTGAGCGATGAGCAGAAGAAGATCCTGCGCTTCGACGAGCAGCCGGAATTCCTCGCCCGCGCCCAGTCCTATCCGGCGCCGAATGCCGATCTCGACAAGAAGATGCAGGACGTCTGGACCGAAATGCTGCAGGCGCAATGACCGGCTGCCGGTCGTGAGCGTTGCGGCAAAGAGCCCCCTGCCCTGGGCGCTGGTCGCGCCGGCGCTCGGCTGGACGTTGCTGTTCTTCGTGCTGCCCTTCGTCGCCATGGCGGTATCCAGCCTGACGGCACATGAAGGCGGCGGCTTCACGCTGTCCAACTACAGCCAGTTCTTTGCCAATCCGTCCTACGGGCAGGCGATGGTGAACTCGCTGCAGGTCACAGCGATCGTCACCCTGATCTCGGTGCTGCTTGCCTATCCCTTTGCCTGGATTCTGGCCGAACAGGTGCCGGAGCGCTGGCAGCGGCTGGCGCTGATGCTGGCGGTGCTGCCGTTCTGGACCTCCTATGTCGTGCGCTCCTATTCGTGGCTGCTGGTGCTGGCACAGAACGGCGTCGTCAACCGCGCGTTGACCGGCTCCGGCCTGTTCGGCGAACCGCTGCAGCTCGCCAATACGCGGTTGGCCACCATCACCGGCTTCGTGCATTTCTTCGTCATGCTGTTGACGCTGACGATCTTCGCCAATCTGAAGCAGCTCAGCCCCAGCTACCGGAAGGCCGCCGCCGACCTCGGCGCCGGGCCGCTGCGGACTTTCCTGCATGTCGTTCTGCCGCTGACGCTGCCTGGCATCATGGTCGGCGCCTTCCTCACCTTTGTGCTGTGCATCGGCGACTACATCACGCCGCAGATCCTCGGCGGCAACAACGAGCTTTTGATGCCGCAGCTCGTCATGATGCAGATCGGCCGGCGCGGCGACTTTCCGCTCGCCTCGGCGCTGTCGATCATCCTGATGGCGGTGGTCACCATCGCCTACCTCGCCTGCGCCCGCTGGCTGAAGATCGAGCGGGCCTGACCATGCGCGCTTTCATCCGCCTCGTCTCCGGCCTTTACGCCATCGCCATCTACGGCTTCATCTTTCTGCCGGTCATCGTTCTGGTGCTGTTTTCGCTGCAGGCAACCTCGTTTCCGATCCCGCCCTTCACCGGGCCGTCGCTGCGCTGGTACGAGGCCGTGCTCGCCGACACGCGGCTGACTTCGGCGCTGGTCAATTCGCTGCTGGTGGCGGTCGTCTCCTCGACTGTCGCCGTCACGCTTGGCTTTCTCTCCGCCTGGGGTTTTGCGCGCTTCGCCTTGCCGGGCTCGGGCCTGATGCGCGGGCTGATCACCTTGCCCTTGACCGTCAGCTATCTCATCATCGGCATGGGGCTGCTGGTGCTGTTCAACTGGGCCGGCGTGCCGAAGTCGCTCACTGCCGCCGGCATCGGCCATGTGGTGATCAACCTGCCGCTCTGCTTTGCCATCGTCTACAGCCAGATGGGCGACCACCAGATCAACATCGAGCGCGCCGCGCGCGACCTCGGCGCGCCCGAATGGAAGGTGCTGCTTTTGATTACCGTACCCGTTATGGCGCCGGCGCTCTTCGCCGGTTTCTTCCTGTCGATGACCTTCTCCTGGGACGAGTTCGTCATCTCGTTCCTGTTGACGCGCTTCGATACGACGCTGCCGGTCGAGATCTGGAACCTGCTGCGCTCCGGCCTCAATCCGAAGACCAACGCCGTCGGCTCGCTGGTCTTCGCCGTCTCCATCGTACTGGTGGTATTGTTCGAGCTGATGCTGTTGCGGAGGAAGCCGGCATGAGTGCGCCACTGGTCGATATAAGCTCCGTCTCGCATCGCTTCGGCCAGCACACGGTGCTGAAGAACGTCTCGCTGACGATCGAGCCGGGCAGCTACACGATCCTGCTCGGGCCGTCCGGCTCCGGCAAGACGACGCTTCTGTCCATCCTCGGCGGCTTCGTCACGCCGAGCGAAGGCAAGGTGCTGATCCGCGGCGAGGACTGCACTGCCGTGCCACCGGCGAAGCGGCCGACGACGACCGTGTTCCAGGATTATGCGCTGTTCCCGCATATGAGCGTTGGCAACAATGTCGGCTTCGGGCTGCGCATGCGGGGTGTCGATGGCGCAACCCGGGCAGCAAGGGCACGCGAGGCGCTGGCGCTGGTTGGGCTGGCCACTGCCTTCGACAAGAAGCCGCACCAGCTTTCCGGTGGTCAGCGGCAGCGCGTGGCGCTGGCGCGCGCCCTGGTGGTCGAGCCGGCGGTGCTCCTGCTCGACGAGCCGCTCGGCGCGCTCGACCTGAAATTGCGCCGGCAGATGCAGGACGAGTTGAAGGCGATCCAGAAACGCGTCGGCACCGCCTTCATCCACGTCACCCATGACCAGGAAGAGGCGATGGCGCTGGCCGATCATTGCGTGGTGATGAACGACGGGCGCATCGAGGACGAAGGACCGCCCGAGCGCGTCTATGCACGGCCAGCGACGCGCTTTTCCGCGACTTTCATGGGCGAAAGCACGCTGTTATCGGGAACGGTGACCGAGGCGAAGAGCGGCAAAGTCACCGTCACCACGAAGCTTGGGTCGCTCTCTTTGCCCGGCACATTGCCGGCCGGCTCGACCGTTGCGCTGGCCGTCCGGCCGGAGCATCTTGTTCTCGGCGCTGCCGGCGGTGCTGTGGCGCTCGGTACGGCCAAGGTCAGCGACGTCGTCTTCCAGGGCAGCTTCAAGCGTGTGCTGGGGACCTCCACGACCGACCCGGCGCTGCACTTCATCGCCAAGGTTCCCTCGGCATCGGCCGTCCAGCCGGGCGACGTGGTCGCGGTATCGTGCGATGCTGGCGACATCATCCTGCTTGCGGACCAAACATGAGCACGCTTCCAATCATCGACGCTCCTAACTGGTACGAAACTATCCGCATGGGCGATGGCGTGACGCTGATCCACGAGCCGTGGATCAAGCCGTTCTTCCGCTGCAACATCTGGCATGTGCGCGGCCGCGACCGCGATCTTCTGTTCGACACCGGCCTCGGCCATTTCAGCCTGCGCCGCCACGTGCCGCTGGTCACGGAGCGCAAGCTCACCTGCGTGGCCAGCCACACGCATTTCGATCATATCGGCTGCCATCACGAATTTCCCGACCGCTGCGTGCACCCGGCCGAGGCCGAAATCCTCGCCGATCCACGCAACGAATGGACGGTTGCCGACCGCTATGCCACTGACGAGATGTTCGACGGCATGCCGCAAGGTTGGGACACGAAGCGCTACCGGATCCTGCCCGCACCAGCCGGCCGGTTGCTCGAGCAAGGCGACATCGTCGATCTCGGCGACCGTGCCTTCGAGGTCATCCATACGCCCGGCCATTCACCCGGCGGCATTGCGCTCTACGAAAACAGGACGGGCATCCTGTTTTCCGGCGACATCATCTATGACGGCCCGCTGATCGACGACGTCTATCACTCCGATATCGACGATTATGTCGAAACGCTGCTGCGCATGCGCGATCTCGATGTCTCGGTCGTTCACGGCGGCCATTTCCCGAGCTTCGGCAAAGTCCGCTATCGCCAGCTTGTCGACGAGTACCTCGCGCAAAAGCGCCAGGCCGGCTGCCATCTGTTGCAAGCCCGATAAGCACTGGCGCTGTGGCGTCAAAGCGCCCTTTGCGGACAGGGTGTCCCCGCCGCGTCGCCGCAGCGTGAGGCCGTGGGCTCGGGTCTAAAGCTCTTTTCCTCCGACTGGCGCACCAGTTCCGCGAAAGCCAGGGCAAAACTTGCCAGCATCAGGAAGACAATAATCAAGCGTGCCAGCGGCAATAGATCGGCCTCGACTGGTTAGCCCCCACGCCGCCCGTCCGCTGCCGGCTAACATGATCGATCCGGCTTTACGAGAGTTTAAGGCGAGTCTTAACCATCACATCATTTTGTCCTCCGACATGATGCGCGAGTGCGGCTTGTTTGGTCGCCATCGCCAGGCACCTCCCTCCCTTTGCAGAAATGCCCACCCATGCTAACCCGGCGCTGGCGCGGCCCAGCAACCGGTCGCCGCCAATCGGTCGCCAGACGGTCGTCGCCAATCGGTTGTCGTTGAGAGCCATGAGCAAAACCGCCAGCCGTTTCGCCTTCGTCTCATCCGGTACAGCCGACGCCAATGCAGCGCTGGAAAGCCTCTCTGCACGTTACGGCCAGGCATCCGTCGAAGAAGCCGGGATCGTCGTGGCGCTCGGCGGCGACGGCTTTCTGCTGCAGACCCTGCGTGAGACGATGAGCACGGGAAAGAAGGTCTACGGCATGAACCGTGGCACCATCGGTTTCCTGATGAACGAATACCGCGCCAGCGGCTTGACCGGGCGCATCGCGGCGGCCGTTGCCGAAACGATCCGTCCGCTGGAGATGCAGGCGGTGACGGCCGAAGGCGAGACGATTTCGGCGCTCGCGATCAATGAGGTCGCGCTTTGGCGCCAGTCGTACCAGACGGCCAAGATCCGCATCACCGTGGATGGGCAGGAGCGGCTGGAGGAATTGCATTGCGACGGCGTGATGATCGCGACGCCGGCCGGCTCGACCGCGTATAATCTGTCGGCGCACGGGCCGATCCTGCCGCTCGACGCTCCGCTGCTGGCGCTGACCCCGGTCAGCCCGTTTCGTCCGCGCCGCTGGCGCGGCGCGCTGCTCTCCAACAAGGCGATCGTGCGTTTCGACATTCTGGAGCCGGAAAAGCGGCCGGTGAATGCCGCCGCCGACCACACCGAGGTCAAGGCGGTGACGACGGTCACGGTGAGGGAATCGCCGACGGCAACGGCGACGCTGCTGTTCGATCCCAACCATTCGTGGAACGAGCGCATTCTCGCCGAACAGTTCAGGTATTGAGCCGGCGCAGCGTCCACTGCGCAAATTAAGCATCGCGATTAAGGTTACGACTTCACAATCGCGCCAATGCCGCCCGTTTGTGTTGACAAATCGTGGGCTTGCGCCTACCTGCAATACCAATCTTGCAGGCGCGCGGCGCTTGCCGCGACTGCATATGTTGCGCCCCCGAACCAGCCAAAGACAGCCAAACTTGTCCTCAGACACCCAGATCGCTCAAGAAGCGTTGACCTTTGCAGACCTCGGTCTGTCGCCGAAGGTCCTTTCCGCAGTTACCGATGCCGGCTACACCGAGCCGACGCCGATCCAGGCTGGCGCCATCCCTCACGCCTTGCTCGGCAAGGACGTGCTGGGCATAGCCCAGACCGGCACCGGCAAGACGGCGTCCTTCGTCCTGCCGATGCTCACCCGGCTGGAAAAGGGCCGCGCCCGCGCCCGCATGCCGCGCACGCTGATCCTCGAGCCGACGCGCGAGCTCGCCGCGCAGGTCGAGGAAAACTTCGTCAAATACGGCAAGAACCACAAGCTCAACATCGCACTGCTGATCGGCGGCGTGTCCTTCGACGAGCAGGACAAGAAGCTCGAGCGCGGCGCCGATGTGCTGATCGCGACCCCCGGCCGCCTGCTCGACCATCGCGAGCGCGGCAAGCTCCTGCTCAACGGCGTCGAGATCCTCGTCATCGACGAGGCCGACCGCATGCTCGACATGGGCTTCATCCCCGACATCGAACGTATCTGCGAGATGATCCCGTTCACTAGGCAGACGCTGTTCTTCTCGGCGACGATGCCGCCGGAAATCACCAAGCTCACCGAGAAGTTCCTGCACGCGCCGGTGCGCGTCGAAGTGTCGAAGGCTGCATCGGCCGCCACCAACATCATCCAGCGGCTGGTGAAATCCGGGCCAAAGCCCTGGGACAAGCGCGAGACGCTGCGCAATCTGATGAAAGCCGAGGATGCCGAGCTGAAGAATGCCATCATCTTCTGCAACCGCAAGATCGAGGTATCGGAGCTGTTCCGCTCGCTGCTGAAATATGATTTCGACGCCGGCGCTCTGCACGGCGACATGGACCAGCGCGCGCGCATGCAGATGCTGGCCAATTTCCGTGACGGCAAGCTGCGCTACCTCGTTGCTTCGGATGTCGCGGCGCGCGGCCTCGACATTCCTGATGTCAGCCATGTCTTCAATTACGACGTGCCGATCCACGCGGAGGATTACGTCCACCGCATCGGCCGTACCGGCCGCGCCGGGCGCTCGGGCAAATCCTTCACCATCGCGACCAAGTCGGACACCAAATACATCGACGCCATCGAGCGGCTGATCGGCACGAAGATCGAGTGGCATGACGGCGATTTGTCGACGGTCGTTGCCAGCGAAGGCGGCGAGGATGAGGCCCCGCGCCGTGGCCGCGGTGCGCCACGCCGTGCCGGCCGCAAGGACGACGCCAAGGACAGGGGCGAGCGCAAACCGCGTGAACGCCACGTCAAGCGCAGCGAAGAAGCAGCGCCGGAAGCGGTTAGCGAGGAACAGCCGGTCGTGGCCGAAGCCGCGGTCGCCGGCATCGGCGAGCGGCGTACCCGCAAGGACGCGATCCGGTCGGAAAACAGCGAACGCCAAGCTTCACCTGAACGGAAGGCTTCGCCGGATCGCAACGAACGGCGCGCGCCGGAACGGGGCGACACCAGGCCGCAGCGCGAGCGCCCTGCCCGCCAGCGCCAGGAAGACAATGACGCGACCGTCGGCTTCGGCGACGACATGCCGGCCTTCATGCGGATCGTCGCCAAGGTCTGATGCTGCAGCGCTTGTGCGTCCTGCGGACGCGCGAAGCACCGAAACCTGCATAAGACAGCCTCGCTTCGCGCTGAGATGGGGTTAGTCCGGCAGGCCCGCCTTGCGAAGGCCTTCGATATATCTGCTGCGATCGTCCGGTCGATAAAACGGCGGCAGCACCTCGGCGAGATTCGAAAGCCGCAGCGAGGGATCGAACTCGCAAAGCCGGGCCATCATTTGCTGCGCTTCCGTTAGGCGCCCCGCAAGGGCATGACCGGCCGCCACTACACGCATCGCGCTCACGTAGTTCGGCTGGTGCCGCAGCGACTTTCCCGCCCAAGCGACGGCGTCATCGTAGTGGCCTGCACAAAAATGAGCGAGCCCGGTGTTGAACTGCCAAGCGAACAGGCGTGGATCCAGCGGGCTCAGACGCATGGCGCCCGCAGCGTGCTCGATGGCCTTGCCTGGCTCGCCCAAGCAAGCCCTCACCCAGCTGCTGACGCCCAAAGCAGCGGCCAAGTTCGGGTTGAGAGCGAGCGCGCGATCGATGCAAGCCGCACTATCATCAAGGTCGCCGCCTACGTAGCCGAGGACGTATCCACCGTAGGAAAGCGCAATTGCATCGTCCCTTCCGAGTTCGACCGCTCTCCTGGCCAGTCGAGTAGCTTCGGCAATCTCTTCTGCACGGTCGACCATCCAGCCGTTGCTTTTTCGGGTAGCATAGCACCGCGCCGCCCGCGCATGGGCTATCGCGAACTCCGGGTCACGGTCGATCGCCTTCATGAAGAGGCGCAAGGCGTCGTCAATGGCCGATCTACTAGTGATCGTTCGGTCAAAGGCCGCCAGCCCGCGGAGATAGTAGTCATAAGCATCGAGGCTTTCTGTCGGTTTGCGTTTGGCACGCTCGATCTCAGCCTCCTCCATTTTCGGTGTGATTGCGCCGACGATGCTCGAGGCGACCTGGTCCTGCAGATTGAAAACTTCGGCGAGCGTTCCATCAAAACGGTCGGCCCAGAGATAGGCCCCCGTCGAGGTGTCGATGAGCTGCCCGGCGATGCGCAGGCGGTCGCCCGCCCGGCGAACACTTCCCTCGACCACATAGCGCACGCCCAGCTCACGCCCGACCTGCTTTATATCTATGGACCGTCCCCTGTAGGTGAAGCTCGAATTCCGTGCGACCACGAACAGGTGACGAAAGTGAGCCAAGGCGGTGACAATGTCTTCCACCATGCCGTCGGCGAAATATTCCTGCTCCACATCACCGCTTAGATTCTGAAACGGCAGCACCGCAATCGACGGCTGGTCGTCGCGCCTCGTCGGGACCGCCAGAACCTGCGCCAGTGATGCGGCGCCAGAGCTTGGCTCCGGCCGCTGACGTTCAGTTCTTTCACGGGACTGCAGGGAAGCCGCAAGTGAGCTTGTCTGCTCCTCTGGGTCCGCATTCAGATGTTTTTTTAAAGCTGCCCGACACAGCTCGAACTGGCGCAAAGCGGCGTTTTCGTGGCCCCGATGAGCGTGGATGCGGATAAGCGCCCGATGGGCTGCCTCCGCCGTCGGATCCGAGGCGAGCAATCTCTCCGCGAGCCCTTCGCAGGCCGTCTCTTCCGCTGAGCCGGGTGCGGGCAGCGCCAGGCTCAGCCGATCGACCAACTGCAGCGCCTTGCGCTGATACTTGCTCAGAAAGGGTCCAAACCACTCGTCCAGTTCGTCAGGAATCGTTTGCCCGGCAAGCAGCTCACCGCGATAGAGATCGGCGGCGAAGGCGAGATCGGTGGTTCGGCCCTCCTCTAATTTCCGGTCGAAGATCGAGATGTCCGCCTCATCCGGTCCGGCAATCAGCGCAACGGTTTCCTGATCCCCATCGATGTAGACGGTGGCATCCAAGCTGGCCGGGAACGTGCGCCTGATGTCGACCAGCGCTTGCCGCAGACTATTGCGGGCCTGCCCATTGCTTCGCCCCGGCCAAAAGACTTCGGAAAGCTGCTCGCGACGATGGCCGCGGCGGCCTGCGAGAACCAGAGCAGCAAAAAGAAGCGAAGTCTTGCGTGTGGCGAACCGGACAGGCCGATGCTCCGGGGAAGTAACCTCCAGGCCACCAAGCAACCGGATGCGCACAAATCGTCTCCAGACTTTGACCGCAGCGACAGAATAGCATCTCGGTAGATTGATTTAACACCGATTTAACGGCGGATCGTCGGACTTCTCCCAGTTGTTCACGCACAGCCGAACAGCCCGAAAACGCCTGCGTGGCACGCTCCCACCCACAAACTGGAAATGGGAGACCAAAACAATGGCTCACACGGAACCTCGCGCCGCCCGCAGCATGTCCAACCGCTTGCTTGCGTCTAGCCTGAAAGGCGCAGCAATGATGATCGCTGCCTTCACGGGATGGCGGCGGACCGTCGCGAGACGCAGGGCACTGGCAGATCTGACGACCGAACAGCTGAAGGACATCGGTCATTCGGAGGTCCATCAACCCGCACTCGATGCCGCCACGGCTGTTCTAATCACGAACTTAATGTCGATGAGGTAAGATCGGCGTTGAGTTTGGTCTAGGCCCTAAAGATTCCTGAGTTCCAGGCGAGACGCCAACAGATCCAGAAAAGCGCGAACTTTGGCTGAGGACGACCTGCCTTCCGGCCACACGGCGTGTATCGGCACCGGCACCGGCTCGAATTCGGTTAGAACCAGTTCCAGGCGGCCATCGTCCACCAGGTGTTTTACCTGCCAAAGCGGCGAGTAGCCCAGACCCAATCCGTGAACCGCGGCCGCATAGATGGATATCATCAAATTCGACCGGAAAGTGCCCGCAACCTTCACCGGCCGGGGCTTGCCTTCAATCTGAAACATCCATTCGCCCGGGCGGCCGTCGACGGTTCGCACGATGCATTCATGCTCACGCAATTCGAGCGGATGGGCCGGTCGGCCGTGTTGCTGGAAGTAGGCAGGTGCGCCGAACACCACGCGTCGCAGCGCGCCCAGGGGCTTCGCACGTAAATTGGAATCCGGCAAATTGCCGATCCGGACAGCCAAATCGAGGCCCTCGGCATCAAGATCGACAAATTCATCGGAAAGCTGGAGGTCAACCTCAACCCGGGGATATGTCCGCATATAGTCGGCGATAACCGGCACGAGGAAGTCCGGGCCGAACAGAACTGGGGCACTCACACGCAGGATGCCCGATGGCTCCGACCGTCGATTGGCCGCCTGAAGCCTGGCTTCGTTAATTTCCTCGACGGCGGGTTTGATGCGCTGGAAAAAGGCCGCTCCGGCTTCGCTCGGCGTCGAGCGGCGTGTCGTCCTGTGCAGAAGCTCGACCCCGATCGATTCCTCCAATGTCGCCAAGGACCGGCTGACCGACTGCAGCGAGCGGTTCAGCCGGCGTGCGGCAGCCGTCAGACTGCCATGCTCGACAATGGCAATGAAGGCTTCGAAATCATCTATCCGGCTCATCGCCTATTTCTCCCGAAAACCGGGAGAAACTATGGCAAAATCGATGAATTGTAACGCAGTTCGCTAGATTTTATCTTCCCTGCACAGGCCGAAAGGCAGACTCGAGGGAAGGAGATTGTCATGCGAACACCCAGTCCAACGGTCCTGGTAGTAGGTGCCACAGGCCGCGTTGCCGGTTTGGTGGTGCCTGAACTCGTCGGCCGCAATACCAGGATTCGGGCGCTTGTTCGTGACGCCGCGAGTGCCGAAAAAGCCCGAAAAGCCGGCGCATCCGAGATCGCGATCGGAGATCTGCGCAACCATCAGAGCCTTGAGCAGGCCGTGAAAGGTGTCGACGGTGTCTTTCACATCGGACCGGCCTTTGCTCCCGACGAAGCCGCCATGGGAGTTGCCATGGTTGAGGCGGCGGCGCGAGCAGGCGTTCGAAAGTTCGTCTTTTCGTCGGTGATCCAGCCGACCAATACGAGGCTGGAAAACCATGCAAGCAAGGTACCCGTCGAAGCTGCCCTCTATTCGACGAACATGGAGTACACCATTCTGCACCCGGCCAATTTCATGCAAAATATCGCGGCGGCCTGGCCGTCTGTCGTCGAGCACGGCGTTTTCGCCGAGCCGTTTCCAAGGACGGCGAAGCTCGCCCGCGTCGACTATCGCGATGTGGCTGAAGTGGCGGCAATCGCACTGACCGAAGCGCGTTTGTCCTATGCGACCCTCGAGCTGTGCGCCGACGGTATGCACAGCCGCGAAGAGGTCGTCGCCATGATGAGCGAAGCGCTTGGCCGGCCGGTTTCGGCCGGCGAGCCGACATTTCAGGACTGGGCGGCGAAGGCCCGCCTTCCCTATACTGACCGGCAGTTGCAGATGCTGGCCAAAGTACACAGCCACTACGCCAAATACGGCCTCGGCGGGAACAGCCAGGCGTTGCGCGCCGCCCTTGGCCGCGAGCCGCGTTCGCTGCAAAGCTTCATTCGGGAATTGGCGCTGCAGGCGGCATATGCCGCCTGATCGTCCTCACAGTAACGCTGACGCACATTTTTTCTGATTGGGAGATTTCGATGCAAGCATCACCGGATCGAGCCTTCAAGTTGAGAAAGCTGCCGCCCTCCTACGGCGCGGTGGTGATGCCGTTGGTTCTTTCGATTCTGATGTCCTCGATTGTCTCGGCGGTTTCGACGGCAGTCGGCGCAGGCTGGACGAACGGGTTCATAGCGGCCTGGAGCTATGCGTGGGGCGCTTCATGGCTTGTTGCGTTTCCCAGCCTGCTGATTGTGCTTCCGATCGTGCGCCGGATCGTTGCCGCAATTGTCGATCAGCCGGCCCGGTCCTGATATCGCGAACGAAGGGCGCCGGCGGCCGGTGGTCCGGCATAACCATTGGAGCGGCCCCGGACGGGGCCGCTCTCGGTTCATGTGCTTGCCTCAGGTGAGCGGCGACAGCTGGATCTCGACGCGGCGGTTCTGAGCCCGGCCGGCAGCCGTCGCATTGGAGGCGATCGGACGCGTCTTGCCGAAGCCGGTGACGGCGAAGCGGCGGGAATCGACGCCCTGCCCGGACAGATAGTTGGCGACCGCCAGGGCGCGGCGCTGCGACAGGTCGAAATTGTGCTCGTCGCCGCCGGTCGAGTCGGTGTGGCCGAACACGTCGACCGTGGTCTGGCGGAACTTTTTCAGCACAAGGGCCACTGAATTCAGCACCGGATAGAAACCGGCCTTCACCGCGTCCTGGTCGACGTTGAAGGTGATGTCGGACGGCATATTGAGGATGATCTGGTCGCCGGTGCGGGTGACGCTGACGCCGGTGCCCTGAAGCTGTCGGCGCAGTTCGGCCTCATTCTGGTCCATGGTGGCACCAATGGCACCGCCGGCAAGCGCGCCGATGCCCGCGCCGATCAGCGCATTGCGGCGGTCGTTACCGCCGGCAAGCATGCCGAGCCCGGCACCCGCCAAAGCACCGAGACCGGCGCCGGCAGCGGTGTTGGAAACCTTCTGTTCCCCGGTGTAGGGATCGGTGGTGCATGCGCTCACGAGCACAGCCGTCGCCACGACGGCGAGCACAATCTTTTTCATATGGTGGTCCCTCTCCATTCCACGGCCGCGCAACGGCGCACCGCATCAGCCCTTCCAGCGACTTGTACCATGAAATGCGGCGAAAAACGGACCAGCAAAAGCCGTTGCCGCGGCTTTCCCCGGCTCAATTCCACACGCCTGCAGCGGCTCGCGCGACCACCCCAATTCGACCGGCTACCAGAGATTCTTGCCGTCGATGACCACCACTTCGACCTTGTCGAGATCGAAATCGTCGAACAGCCGCGAGTTCACGCTGATCTTCGGATTGTCGAAATTCGGCTCGCCTGTCGACCAGTCCGGCGTCTCGGTGAAGGTGCCACAGCCGCAGGTGGCGCAAAAACCGTGTTTTATGGTTTTCGATCCCCACTGGTAGAACGAAACATTCTCCGGCGGGCTGGTGAGTCTGAATTGCGATGGGGTGTAATAGGCCCACAACGAACCGCGTTTCGAACAGAAGGAACAGGTGCATCGCGTCACTGTCTGCGGCGCTTGCGAAACCTCGAACGTCGTCGCCTTGCAGTGGCAGCTTGCCTTGATGGTCATGAATTGGTCCCTCACAATGCCGCCGCCCCGTACGGCAAAGGCAGCATAAAGAAACGCTCCTGACAACTGCCGGTCAGCAGGCTTGTGAGCCTGCGATGCACAGATCGAAGGCCCATCGATCCAAAACCGCTGCACACGCTCGGGTCAGCCCGTGGGCAAGCTTTTGGGCGTCATGCGCTAGTAGGACGATGGGGGCACGAACAGGCAGATGGTCTTTCCGTCATTGGCACCGGCAACGGAGCACCAATGATATTCGCCGTCGGGCGAATTCTTGATCCGCTTGTCGCTATAGGCCACGACCTCCCCGGTTCCTTTGATGACATAGCCCTCGGGACGTTCGCTGATCGATGTCTGAGAGACCTCGCGGCAATCATAGCCCGAGCAGCAGGAGAACGGATAGCTCCAGCCTTGCGGCATGGCCGCGGTCGGCTTGGCATCATGCGCCAGAGCAGGCGCCGCAAATGGAATGGCGGCAGCAATCAAAACCACTGCCGCGACAAGTGAATTCAGGAGTCGGCGCGCCGTGCGGGCGACTGGGGCCGGTCTGGTTGTGAGAGCAGGCATGAGCGCAGTTCCTATCAACGGTTGTCAAGCATTTCGCTTGCCCGTTCCCGGAACGTGTCTTCCCAGTGGCCGGATCGTCAGGTCGCAGATACGCCGCGTCCGGCCATAAATGCTTTTTTCCTCCCCAGCGCATGAATGCTGGGCTGATTCCTTGGTTGGCGCAAGGAATTGCTGTCGCAATCGAACGCCGACCTCTGCAGCCGGAACCAACCTGCCGTCCTGATTGACGAAACCTGGTCAACCCCGGCAGCGGGATCGCCAATAACGGGATTTGGCTCGCGCTGGTTCCAGGCTTGGCACCGGCAGGCCCGAGGCATCCGCGTCAAAAGCCGAAATCGATTTTGAAAAACTCTACGAAAAACAAAGTTGTAGAACGACAGGTAGGTGCAAATTGAGAGCTCGTCACTCTCGCACGATGGCCGTAACTCTCGCGTGATGAACCCACATTCCTGCCGGGTTGGTGCCGGCAGCCTCAGTCGATATCGGCCACCGTTTCGCCGGCGCCACCCTCGATCCGCTGCGACAGCGAGGCCTCCATGAAATCGTCGAGGTCGCCGTCGAGCACGCTCGACGGGCTGGTGCTCTCGACACCGGTGCGCAGATCTTTCACCAGCTGATAGGGCTGCAGCACGTAGGACCGTATCTGGTGGCCCCAGCCGATATCGCTCTTCGACGCTTCCGTGGCGTTCGCCACCGCTTCGCGCTTCTTCAGCTCTTCCTCGTAAAGCCGCGAGCGCAGCATTTCCCAGGCCTTGGCCTTGTTCTTGTGCTGGGAGCGCTCGGCCTGGCAGGCAACCGCGATGCCGGTGGCGAGATGGGTTATGCGCACGGCCGAATCGGTGGTGTTGACGTGCTGGCCGCCCGATCCCGACGACCGATACGTGTCGATACGGACGTCGGATTCGGAAACGTCGATGTCGATCGTATCGTCGATGACGGGATAGACCCAGACGCTGGCGAAGGAGGTGTGGCGGCGCGCATTGCTGTCATACGGCGAAATGCGCACGAGACGATGCACGCCGGATTCCGTCTTCAGCCAGCCGTAGGCGTTGTGGCCCTTGATCAGCAGCGTGGCGGACTTGATGCCGGCTTCTTCACCGTCATGCACTTCCAGCACCTCGACCTTGAAGCGGCGGCGCTCGGCCCAGCGCGTATACATGCGCAGAAGCATCGAGGCCCAGTCCTGGCTTTCGGTGCCGCCGGCGCCGGCATGGACTTCCAGATAGCTATCGTTGGCGTCAGCCTCGCCCGACAGCAGCGTTTCGATCTGGCGCGCCTTGGCCTCGCCGCGCATCGAGCGGATCGCCGCCTCGGCCTCCGCAACGACGCCCTCGTCGCCCTCTTCCTCGCCAAGCTCGATCAGGCCGATATTGTCTTCCAGGGCCTGGGTGAGGCCTTTGACCGCGGCAATACCTTCCTCGAGGCCCTGACGCTCGCGCATCAGCTTTTGCGCTTCCAACGGCTCGTTCCAGAGGCTCGAATCCTCGGCACGGACATTCAGGTACTCAAGCCGCTTTATGGCTTGGTCCCAGTCAAAGATGCCTCCTCAGCAGGGTGATCGCCTGCCTGATCTCGTCGACAATATTTTGCGTTTCCGCGCGCATGGCTGGCTGTTCTGTCCTGTTGCTGGATGGCGGTTTGGTGGCGCGATACATAGGGACGGCACGGTCTCCTGTAAAGCGCCGGCCCCTGTAATGTACCGGCCCCTGTAAAGCGGAATGGACCGGCTCGACCATGATCGTCAAGCCGGCTCGACCCGATGTAGCGACTGTCAGTAGAGCCCGCCGCCGCCCGACTGGATGGCCTGGTTGGCCTGCGGCGACAGCGCCCCGCCGGTGGCGTTGGAGCCGTCCGCACCCATGCCGATCACCCAGTAGCTGTCGGCGGGACCGGTACCCGGTTTGAAGGCTTCGATGATGGTTCCGGCGTCGCCCGCGTTGGCCCGCATGCCGGTCTTGCGATTGATCGCAATCAGCTTCATGCCTTCCGGAACCTTGAAGTCGACATTGGGCGTGCCATCCAGCGCCACGCGCATGAAATCCTTGAAGATCGGCGCGGCAAGGCCGCCGCCGGTCGCGCCCTTGCCAAGACCTTTCGGCTGATCGTAGCCCATATAGAGGCCGACAACGAGGTTCGGCGTATAGCCGATGAACCAGGCATCCTTTTCGTCGTTGGTCGTTCCGGTCTTGCCGGCGATGTGACGGCCAAGCTCGTTGATGGTGGCGCCGGTACCGCGTTGCACGACGCCCTCCATCATCGATGTGATCTGGTAGGCGGTCATCGGATCGAGCACCTGCTCGGAGTTGTCGACCAGCTCCGGCTCTGGCTGGTCCTGCCACTCGGCGGCATTGCAGTTTGAGCAGCCGCGTTCGTCCTGCCTAAAGACGGTCTTGCCGTAGCGATCCTGGATGCGGTCGATCAGCGATGGCTTGATCGACTTGCCGCCATTGGCCATGATCGAATAGGCCGACACCATGCGCATCACCGTCGTCTCGCCGGATCCCAGCGCCATCGGCAGATACGGCGCCAGGTGGTCGTAGACGCCGAAACGCTCGGCATATTCCACGACCAGCTTCATGCCCATGTCGTTGGCAAGCCGCACCGTCATCAGGTTGCGCGATTTCTCGATGCCGGAGCGCAACGTCGCCGGGCCGGCCACCGTTCCGTCGTAGTTCTTGGGCGTCCAGGTCGTGTTGCCGCTCTGGATGGTGATCGGCCCGTCCATGATCACCGACGCGGGCGTATAGCCATTGTCGAGGGCGGCCGAATAGACGATCGGTTTGAACGACGATCCCGGCTGGCGCATGGCCTGCGTCGCCCGGTTGAACTCCGACTGCGCGTAGGAGAAACCGCCGACCATGGCCAGGACGCGTCCGGTATGCGGGTCCATGGCGATCAGGCCGCCTTCCACTTCGGGAACCTGGCGCAAGCTGTAGCTGTTGTCCGAGCCGTCGTTCTTCTGCACGAAAATCACGTCGCCCGGCTTCAGCACGTCGGCGGGCGACTTCGCCTTGACGGTCCTGCCGTCGACCACGTGGCGCATGGCGAAGCTCATGTCTTCCTTGCTGACGGTGCCTTCGACGCGGTCCTTGACGATTTCGCCGGAGATCTGGCGCGTCGGCTGCAAGCCGATGGACAGGCCGGTGGCCGAGCTGTCGAGCACGACGGCGAGCGACCATTCCGGCACGTCCTCCAACCGCTTGACGTTGCCCAGCGGCACACCCCAGTCGCCGGAAACGTCGATGCTCGTGACCGGCCCGCGGTAGCCGCGCAGCGTGTCGAACTTCATAAGTCCGTTCTGCATGGCCTTGCGGGCAATCAGCTGCATCTTCGGATCGAGCGTCGTGCGGACGGAAAGGCCGCCCTCGTAGAGCGCATTCTCGCCATAGCGCGCGATGATCTGGCGACGCACTTCCTCGGTGAAATACTCCCCGGCGAAGAGATAGTTGCCGGTGCGGCGCGGCGTGACGCCGAGCGGCTCGGCCTTGGCCTTCTCGCCTTCCTCATGCGTGACGTAACCGTTCTCGACCATCTGGTCGATCACCCAGTTGCGGCGCTCCAAGGCGCGATCGGCATGCTTGAAGGGATGATAGTTGTTCGGCCCCTTTGGCAGCGAGGCGAGATAGGCGGCTTCGGCCACGGTGAGCTCGTTCACCGATTTGTCGAAATAGGTTAGCGCAGCACCGGCGACGCCATAGGCGCCGAAGCCGAAGAAAATCTCGTTGAGATAGAGCTCGAGAATGCGATCCTTCGAGTAGGCCTGCTCGATGCGGAAGGCGAGGATCATCTCCTTGATCTTGCGCTCGTAGGTCTGGTCTGAAGACAACAGGAAGTTCTTCGCCACCTGCTGGGTGATGGTCGAGGCGCCGACCTGGCGCTTTCCCGAGCCAACATTCTGCAGGTTGACGACAATGGCCCGGCCAAGGCCGGTCACGTCGATGCCGGGGTGATTGTAGAAGTTCTTGTCCTCGGCCGACAGGAAGGCCGCCTTGACACGGTCCGGGATCGCCTGAATCGGCAGATAAAGCCGCCGCTCACGCGCATATTCGGCCATCAGCGCGCCATCCGACGCGTGGATGCGGGTCGTCACCGGCGGCTCGTATTTGGCCAGCACCTCGTAATCGGGCAGGTCCTTCGACAAATGGCCGATATAGATCGCCACGCCCGCCGCGACCAAAAGGGCCAGCGTCGTGCCGATGCCGAAGAAATAGCCAATGAGACGAATCATACCCGCTCCAGTCCTTGGTTCGGGAATTTCCTAAACGAAGCCGCCCTTCACGCAAGCTTTCGGGACGATCCCAAACCGTAATCGCAAAATCCATGTCGCGACCATGTGGGCAAAATACGGCAGCGCGGGATTTCGGTTTCGAATGCCGGAAATAAAAGCACAGGGTGTTGTCGCCGTGCAACGCTGCTTCAGGTTGTGGGCGCCGGCGGACATTTCAGCCTCCGGCCCCCGTTCCGCTCTTGGCCGAAGCAAACAGGGCAACGGCGTTGGTTATGCTCTGGGTCGCCTTGTTGCGCCAATCGGCGCTGAGCAATTGCGCTTCGTCCTTGGCGTTCGACAGATAGCCGAGTTCGACCAGCACGGATGGAACGTCCGGCGCTTTCAGCACCTTGAAGCCGGCAGAACGCTGCGGGTTGTTGATCAGACCGACGCTGGTGGAAAGCTGTCCGACGAGAGTATGGGCGAAGCTCATCGAAAAATTATGCGTCTCGCGGCGGATCAGGTCGATCAGGATATCGGTCACTTCCTTGCTGTCGTCCTTGATCTCCATGCCGGCGAACTGGTCGGAAAGATTTTCACGGTCGGCAAGCGCCTGCGCCTCGGGATCGGAAGCCTTGTCGGACACGGTGTAGACCGTTGCGCCGCGAATGCCCTTGAGGCTGATCGTGTCGGCATGGATCGAGATGAGCAGGTCGGCCTCATGCTGGCGGGCAATGCGCACGCGGTCGTCGAGCCGCAGGAACATGTCGGTCTCACGTGTCAGGAACACGTCGTATTTGCCGCCGGCGGCGAGCTTGTCGCGCAGTTCCATTGCGAAGGCGAGCGTCACGTTCTTCTCGACCGTCCCGTTCAGGCCCTCGGCGCCGCCGTCGATGCCGCCATGGCCGGGATCGATGACGACGGTGAAACGATGGCCCGGATTGGAGACCGGCCCGGTACCGACCCTGCCGGCCTTGTCGGCGGAGACCGTCGAGCCGGTGGTCAGCGCCTGATTGGCGAGCGCTGCGTCGAATTCCCGCTGCGAGGCCGCCGACATGTCGATGGCGATGCGGTAGCCGTTGCCGTCATCGTTCTTGAGCACGTCGAGATTGTCGACGGCGAACGGTCCCTTGCCGGTGAGAATCAGCCGCGATTTCCCCTCGCCGAGTCCGCCGTAACGCACGGCGCGGACAAGCCCGCGCGGCTTCATATCCTTGGCATTGAGGGCGAATCTCGTGGCCGGGAGATCGATGACCAGGCGATTGGGGCCGCGCAGCAGGAACCATTTGATGTCGGGCTCGCGATCGAAATTGATGACGATGCGCATCTTGGTGGCATCGCCGGCCATCTTGTAGCTTATGGCGCCGAGCGGTACGTCGGCAGCACGCGAAAGCGGCGAAAAGACCAAGCAAGCCAGGATCAGCGGCAGCAGGCAGGCGGTGCGGAAGAACCAGCCTCCATGATGACGGCCCTTGTCTGCGAAGCCTGCCAGTCCCATCTTTCTACCAATCGCTCCCGTTGGCGTCATGCCCGATCGCTTGTCGAAGTGCCCTATTGCTTGTCAAAGTGCTGGCAGGCCGCGAACTCGATTAACGATTGGTATCCAGAGAAGGTTAACCAAGCCTTTTCATGGAAGGCTTGGGACCGGGGCTTCCGCTGCGGAACGGCTTTTTGCCGGCATCGGGAATCGGGGTTGCCTTCCAACCCGCCAAATCATAAAAGCGATGGTGGATCACTGCAATCCTGGAACCGTCCTCCTCCGCAGCTTCCTGCTACAGGTCAGACGCAAGACGGCTCCTTTCGCTTCAGGCGAAGAAGGCATCGGTGATCGCGACGATTTTCGCAGGCGTGCTCCCGTGGCGGGGGAATCGCCTGCGTGAGCAAAACGGCCGGGATTGTCCCGTGCCGGCTCTGTATGAGCAAACAAGCTGGTCCGGTTTTTCCCGGGCTTTGGTTCAAAAGGTTCTGCTGGTGACGATGGCTTCAAGCGCAATCATGGAAAGGTCCGCAACAAACCGCGCCACTACGGCTGCGGGCGGCACCGCCATGGCGCTCAGGCAGCGGCCGGCGGACGTTCAATTGTCCGGCACCCATGTTCCAGGTCCACGGCAGCGGGCAGTGTCCTGCAAGCTGCGGCCGACGGCTGCCGGGAGGAAACGAAATAATGCCCAACAAAATGCTGATAGACGCCTCCCACCCGGAGGAAACACGCGTTGTCGTCGTTCGCGGTAACCGTATTGAAGAATTCGACTTTGAATCCCAGGACAAGAAGCAGCTCAAAGGAAACATCTATCTCGCCCGCGTAACGCGCGTCGAACCTTCCCTCCAGGCAGCCTTTGTCGAATATGGCGGCAACCGTCACGGTTTCCTCGCCTTCAGTGAAATACATCCCGACTACTACCAGATTCCGGTCGCCGACCGTCAGGCGCTGCTGCGTGCGGAAGCCCAGGAAGCCCAGGACGAAGAGGACGAGGAAGCCGCCGAAGGCGAGGACCGCCAGAGCCGCGACCGTGGCAAGCGCGGACGCCGGCGCGGCGGCAAGAGCCGCGACCGCGGCGAGCACAGGCGCGAGGCAGGCGCGGCCGACGGTGAGAATGGCGAGAACGGCGAAGATGCCGTCGCAGAAAAGCTGGATGCCGTTGCCGACAACACCACGTCCGACACTGCCGGACAGAGCGAGGATGCCGCTGGACAGAGTGAAGAAGTCGCCGATAGCGGCGAGACCGAGCCGTCCGAAGGCGGATCGAGTTCCATCGCTGCCAGCGTCGATGCCGACGTAATCTCCGAAGCCGTCCCACAAGTCGAGACAAGCGGGGCCGAGACAAGCGGCGAAGCGACGTCCGAAGACAATGATCGCGGCATGCTGGAGGAGGTGCAATCCTCGCATCCGGACGATCACGAGATCGAATCGGTCGGCGCCGAGGACGCGCTGGAAGAAGTGCGCAACCGCCGCAAGCCGGTGCGCCGCCAGTACAAGATCCAGGAAGTGATCAAGCGCCGGCAGATCCTGCTGGTACAGGTCGTCAAGGAAGAGCGCGGCAACAAGGGTGCAGCGCTGACCACCTACCTGTCACTGGCCGGCCGCTATTCGGTGCTGATGCCGAACACGGCGCGCGGCGGCGGGATTTCGCGCAAGATCACCAATGCGCAGGACCGCAAGCGGCTGAAGGAAGTGGTCGCCGATCTCGAAGTGCCGCAAGGCATGGGTGTCATCCTGCGTACGGCAGGCGAAAGCCGCACCAAGGCAGAGATCAAGCGC
Organism: Mesorhizobium sp. M0040; assembly: GCF_040323505.1. Classification (NCBI taxonomy): domain Bacteria; kingdom Pseudomonadati; phylum Pseudomonadota; class Alphaproteobacteria; order Hyphomicrobiales; family Phyllobacteriaceae; genus Mesorhizobium; species Mesorhizobium sp. M0040. The sequence continues at coordinate 9,837 of NZ_JAMYVA010000033.1, read as the reverse complement.
GACTACGAATATTTGATGCGGCTTTGGGAAAATGTCCGCAATCTGACGCTTCAATCGACGGCCCCTGCCCTGGTCTATGAGGAAGGCAGCCTGATCAAGCGCTCGGTGCGCGACCTTTACAACAAGGATATCGACGAGATCCTGGTTTCCGGCGAAGAAGGCTACCGCGAGGCCAAGGACTTCATGCGCATGCTGATGCCGAGCCACGCCAAGGTGGTTCAGCCGTTCCGCGACACGACGCCGATCTTTGTGCGCAACGGCATCGAAGCGCAGCTCGACCGCATGCTGCAGCCGCAGGTGACGCTGAAGAGCGGCGGCTACATCATCATCAACCAGACGGAAGCGCTGGTCGCCATCGACGTCAATTCGGGCCGTTCCACCAAGGAGCACTCGATCGAGGACACCGCACTTCACACCAATCTGGAAGCCGCCGAGGAAGTCGCCCGGCAATTGAGGCTGCGCGATCTCGCCGGCCTCATCGTCATCGACTTCATCGATATGGAGGAGAACCGCAACAACCGCTCCGTCGAGAAGCGGCTGAAGGATCACCTCAAGAACGATCGTGCCCGCATCCAGGTCGGCCGCATCTCGCATTTCGGCCTGATGGAGATGTCGCGCCAGCGCATCCGTGCCAGCGTGCTGGAATCGACCATGAAGCCTTGCCCGCATTGCGGCGGCACCGGCCATGTGCGCTCCGATTCGTCGGTCGCGCTGATGGTGGTGCGGGCAATCGAGGAATTCCTGCTCAAGGATTCGCGCAGCCACATCACGGTGCGGACGCCGGCGGCGACCGCGCTCTATGTGCTCAATCACAAGCGCGGCACGCTGGTGGAATTCGAGCACCGCTTCGGCATGACCATCACCATCGAAGCCGATGACGCGGTCGGTGCACAACACTATGCCATCTTCCGCGGCGCGCTGGCCGAAAAGCCGGAAGGCTTTGTCGAGGCGCGCACGTTCCCGGCCTATGTCGAGCCGGAAGAACCCGAGGACGAGATCGTCATCGAAGAGGAAGACGAGGCACCGGTGCAGGCCGAGCAGCCACGCCCTGCCCAGCAGCCGCAGCAGCCAAGGTCCGGCGAGGACGGCGAAGGCCGCGATCGCAAGCGCCGCAAGCGCCGCAGACGGCGCGGCGGCAAGGATCGTGAACACGGGGAACGTGAACACGGCGATCGCGAGCATGGCGCTCGCGAGCATGGCGCTGCTGTGGAAGGTGCTTCCGTTTCGGCGCCGATAGACGATGCCTTCGTAGCCGCCGGCGATCAAGGCGCCGAAGCGGAACGTGAAACGCCGGCAGGTGTTGTGGCCGAAACGGCGGAAGCGGCGGACGACGGTCACGGCAAGAAGCGCCGGCGCGGCAAGCGCGGCGGCAAGCGCAATCGCCGTGAGGACGGCGAGGACGGCTTGGAAGCTGCCCCCGGCGAGCCAGCCGCCATGACGGAAGGTGCCGTGTCGGAAGCAGAGCCCGTAACCGGCGAGCCGGAAGGTGCGCCGCCGGCCGAAGAGCTTGCGGTGCTCGCTCCGGCGAATGACGACATGCCGAGCGCCGAAAAGCCGAAGAAGCCGCGCCGTGCCGCCAAGCCGAAGAAGGTTGCGGCGGATGCAGTTGCCGAGATTGCGGGCGCCGAGACATCGGCTGCCGAGGCCGCCTCAGTGGCTTCCGGCGAGACCCCCACGCCGGTTCCGCAGGAGACCGAAGCGGCGGCTGCCGAGGAAACGCCGAAGGTCCGGCCGTCGCGGCGCAAGCCGGTACCGGTGGATGCTCCGGTCGTGCCGGTCGTCTCCTCGATCATCCCCGACGAGGCAAAGACCGAGGAAGCAAAGGCCGAGGACAAGCCGAAGCGTGCCGGCTGGTGGCAACGGAAGGGCTTTTTCTAAGCCTTTCCGTGCATTAGCCAGACTTTCTGATTAAAAAAATCCCGCGCTGCCGATCGGCTGCGCGGGATTTTTTGTCCCAATTCCAGGCGACAGGCACCAGAGCGGAATGCATTCAAATTGAATGGGGCATTCCGCTCTAACTGTTTGTTTTGCCGCATTTGTGCGGACGCCAAATGATTCCATTTGGCTGCAAAATGCTTATGGTGCGAAGATCGACCAGTTCATCGTCTTCGCCAGTTTTTCCAGCGCGATCGAGCCCAGCCTGGAATTGCCGTTGGCATTAAGGCCAGGCGACCAGACGGCAAGCGAGGCGACGCCCGGCACGATCCCCAATATGCCGCCGCCAACGCCGCTCTTGCCGGGAATGCCGACGCGGAAAGCGAAGTCGCCGGAGCCGTCATAGTGGCCGCAGGTCAGCATCATCGCGCCGATGCGGCGGGCGCGCTCTGCCGAGACGACGGAATGCCCGGTCGCCGGGTTCTTGCCGCCATTGGCAAGGAAGCGGCCAGCCAGGGCCAGTTGCCGGCAGCTCATGGCGATAGCGCAATGGTGGAAGTAAACGCCCAGCGCCAGTTCCGGCGCGTGATTGAGATTACCGAACGATTTCATGTAATTGGCAAGTGCGAAATTGCGAAAGCCGGTGGCGCGTTCGGACGCCGCGACCTCGCGGTCGATGATGATCGTGTCGTCATCGGCCAGGAACTGGATGAAGCGCAGGATCTCGCCGATCGCCTCGCGCGGCTGATGGCCGGCAAGCAGGATGTCCGAGACCACGATGGCGCCGGCATTGATGAATGGATTGCGCGGAATGCCGTTCTCGTGCTCGAGCTGGACGATCGAGTTGAACGGATTGCCCGAAGGTTCGCGCCCAACCCGCTGCCACAGCGCGTCGCCGACATTGCCGAGCGCCAGCGTCAGCGTGAACACCTTTGAGATGCTCTGGATCGAAAACGCCTCGTCGGCATCGCCTGCGGTCAGCATGCGGCCGTCATTGGTCACCGCGGCAATGCCAAATTTTTTCGGATCGATCTTGCCGAGCTGGGGGATATAGCTGGCGACGTCGCCGCGATCGGTACGCTCCGCCATTTCGGCAGCGACCTCGCGCAACGCATGTTCGAGTTGGGGCGCCTGTTCAAGCTCCGGCATCGTCGCCCCGCTACTTCAGCCAGCGTTCGATACGCGCCATCGCCTCGACCATGTCGTCGTGGCTGCCGGCATAGGAAAAGCGCATCGTGCGATGGCCTTGCAGCGGGTCGAAATCGCGGCCCGGCGTCGCAGCCACATGCGCCTCGGCAAGCATCCGGCGCGCAAACGCCATGCTGTCATTGGTGTGCCTGGTGACGTCGCAGAAGGCGTAGAACGCGCCGTCCATGGGCGCGGCCAAAGCAAAGCCGAGCTCCGGCAGGCGTTGCATCAGGAGCTCGCGGTTCCAGGCATAGCGCGCCTTCACCGCTTCCAGCTCTGGCGTCGCCTTGAATGCCTCGATCGCGGCAATCTGGGACAGTTCGGGCGGCGAGATGTAGAGGCTCTGGGCGATGCGCTCGACTGGCCGCACCAGTTCCTGCGGCAGCACCATCCAGCCGATGCGCCAGCCGGTCATGCAATAATATTTCGAGAAGGAATTGATCACCGTCACATCCGCGCCGAAAGCAAGCGCCGTCGTGTCGGGCGCCGCATAGGCCAGCCGGTGATAGATTTCGTCCGAGATGACGGCGATGCCGAGCTCTTGCGCCGTCTCGACCAGCGCCTCGAGATCGCCGGCGGGAATGACCGCGCCGGTCGGGTTGGCCGGGCTGGCGAACAGCACGCCCTTCAGCGGTTTTTCGCGATGCGCGGCTTGCAGGTGCTCGGCATGCAGATAGGCGGCGCCGTCCAACTCGATCTCGGCGATGTCGATGCCGAGCGCGGCCATGATGTTGCGATAGGCAGGATAGCCGGGCGCAGCGATGGCGACGCGGTCGCCTGGATCGAACATTGCCAGGAAAGCGAGGTTGAAGGCAGCCGACGATCCGGTGGTGACGGCTATCCGCTCGGGCGAAACGTCAAGCCCGTAGTGCTCGCCATAATGCGCCGCGATCGCCTTGCGCAGGCCGGCGAGGCCCAGCGCGTCGGTATAGCCGATGCGGCCTGCTTTCAAGGCATTGGCCGCCGCTTCGCGAACCCCGGCCGGCGCCGGATCGGAAGGCTGGCCGACGGCCATGGAAACGACCGGCAGGCCCTTGGCTTTCAGCCGATTCGCCTCGGCCAGGATGTCCATGGCATGGAACGGTTCGACCGCGCCGCGGCGCGAAAGCGAAACAACCATTTTTCAATCCACCACACTTGTCCGCACGTGCCGGCCATGCTGGCCGCGCCGCACAAATGCCCGATTGGTGTGGGGATCACAAGTTCGGTAAGTTTAGGCTGCCGACTTTTCATCCTTCGCCCACTCGTCTACCAGTGGACCTGCCATGTTGAGCCGACCCAAATCGACGATCGCCAGGACAGCGCGCGCCCTCGCGACGCTTTCGCTTGGCGCGGTGGTCGCCATGGCCGGCTCGGTCAATGCCTTTGCGCAGAATGTGCCGGTTGTGCGCGATGCCGAGATCGAGGCGCTGGTGCGCGATTACGCGCGGCCGATCTTCAAGGCGGCGGGCTTGTCGGGCGACGCCATCAACATCGTGCTGGTCAACGACCAGAGCTTCAACGCCTTTGTTGCCGGCCGCCGCCTGTTCATCAACACCGGCGCGCTGATGACGGCCGAAACGCCCAACGAGATCATTGGCGTCATTGCCCACGAGGCCGGCCATATCGCCGGCGGACACCAGCAGAAATTGCGAGAACAGCTCGAGCGCGCCAAGACGATGGCGATCCTGGCGACGCTGCTTGGCGCCGGCGCCATGGTGGCCGGCGCCACCAGCAACAGCCGCGGTCTCGCCGGCGCCGGCATGGGCGTGGTGGCCGGCGGCGGCGAGATGGCGCAACGCAGTATCCTCGCTTATCAGCGCACCGAAGAGATGACCGCCGACCGTTCGGCGATCACCTATCTCAATGCAACCGGCCAGTCCGGCATGGGCATGCTGAAGACGTTTGGCCGCTTCCAGAACGCATTGTCGCTCTCGGGCGCGCAAGTCGATCCCTACAGGATCAGCCATCCGATGCCGCAGGAGCGTATCGCCAATCTCGAAGTGCTGGTGAAGCAGAGCCCTTACGTCGACAAGGTCGACCCGCCGGCACTGCAGCAGCGCCACGACATGATGCGCATCAAGATCGCCGCCTACATGCAGGGCCAGGCGGCGGCGTCGCGATTGATGCGCAAGAACCCCGGCAGCCTCGCCTCACGCTATGGCGACGCGCAGATGACCTATCTTTTCGGCAATCTGGCGTCGGCGCTCACCAAGACCAACGCGTTGATCAAGGAACAGCCGAAAAATCCCTATTTCCAGGAATTACGCGGCGACATCCTGATGAAGGCGAACCGGCCGAAGGATGCGGCGGACGGCTATGCCAAGTCGGTCAGCCTCGATCCGGCGCGATCGGGGCTGCTGCCGGTCTCTTACGGCCAGGCGCTGATGGCGATCGGCACGCAGGATTCGCTGAAGAAGGCAGTGGCGCAGATCAACACCGGCCTCGGACGGGATCGCGAAAACGCCGCCGGATACCGCTATCTGGCACAGGCTTACGGGGAACTCGGCAACATCCCGGCCGCCGAGCTTGCAACCGCCGAAGGGCATTTCTATTCCGGCGACTACAAGAATGCGAAGATATTCGCCATGCGGGCGCAGCAGAGCATGAAGCGGGGCGAGCCGGGCTGGCTTCGCGCGCAGGACATTATAAACTACGCACCATCAGGTAAGAAGAAGTGAACCTTTCGGACGCAGGCTGCGACACAGCCAAAGCGAGCGGACCGGAACACGGGCAAGAGGATCGAGGATCATGACCAAGGCAATTCTGCTGGGCACTACCGGAGTGGCAGCGGCTCTCGCCATGCTGGCGTTCGGCTTCGTCGCCGGCAATCCGCAGACGGCGAAGGCCGGCACGGCGCAGCTTGCCCAGACGGCGTCCTCGGGTACCAAGCTCGACCGCACCGAAGTCGAAGGCATCGTCCGCGACTATCTCCTGAAGAACCCGGAAGTGCTTCTGGAGGCACAGCAGGCACTCGAGGCCAAGCAGAAGGAAGAACAGCGCGTCGCCAGTCTCGGCGTCATCAAAGACGCCAAGGACCAGATCTTCAATTCCTCATTCGACGGTGTTGTCGGCAATCCGAACGGCAAGGTCACCATCGTCGAATTCTATGATTATAATTGCGGCTACTGCAAACGCGCCATCGACGACATGCGCGCGCTGACCAAGGCCGATCCGGACCTGCGCTTCGTACTCAAGGAGTTCCCGATCCTCGGCCCGGATTCGCAGAAGGCGAGCGTCGTGTCGATGGCCTTCCATTTGATGAAGCCGGAGAAATACGGCGAATTCCACAATGCGCTGCTCGGCGGCCAGGGGCGCGCCACCGAGGCGGCGGCAATCAAGGTGGCGCTGTCGCTCGGCGCCGACGAGGCGGCGCTGCGCGAAAAGATGAAGGACCCGAGCATCACCGAGGCCTTCTCCAAGACCTATGACCTCGCCACCAAGCTCGCCATCACCGGAACGCCGTCCTATGTCGTCGGCAACGAGGTGGTGTTCGGCGCGCTTGGCCAGGAAGTGCTGGCCGAAAAGATCGAGGCGGCGAAGGCCGCGCTCTGATCAGCATTCGGGTTTCGATTAGGCTGCGGGTTTCCGGCACCGGCCGTTTTTCCGGCTGTTGTGGACGGCGAAAGAACGCACTTGCGCTCTTTTCGCCAGCGTCTATGCCCATTATAGAGGGTCCGGCGCGCCGGCTTAGCCGCGCCGGGAAAGGTCGGCATATTTTGAAAACGGTTTTCGTCCTGAACGGCCCCAATCTCAACGCGCTCGGCAAGCGCGAGCCAGGCATCTATGGCGGCAAGACGCTTGCCGCGATCGCCGACGACTGCAAGCAGGCAGGTGCCGCACTTGGGCTGGAGATCGATTTCCGCCAGTCGAACCATGAGGGCGACCTCGTCGACTGGATCCAGGAGGCCGCCGACAAGGCCGCCGCGATCGTCATCAATCCGGGCGCCTACGGCCATACCTCGATCGCCATTCACGATGCCATCCGCGCTGTCGCGCCGCTGCCGGTCGCTGAGGTGCATCTCTCCAACATCCACGCGCGGGAACCATTCCGCCACGTCTCCATGGTCGCGCCGGTCGCCGTCGGCATGATCTGCGGGTTCGGGCCGCTCGGCTACACGCTGGCGCTGCAGGCGCTGGCTGCACGCCTATGACCGGCCAACAAACAGAAGGCTCGAAAATGTCGATAAAGAAGAACGGTGTTGACCAGCAGCTGATCCGCGATCTGGCGGGCATACTGAACGACACCAACCTGACCGAGATCGAGGTCGAGCTGGGCGATCTGAAGGTGCGCGTCTCGCGGCAGGCCCCGGCCGTCCATGCCGTCGCCACAGCTCAGCCGGCCTATGCCCCGGCAGCCGCGCAGCCTGCGGCAGCGGCCGCGCCGGCGACGCCCGACGTGTCGAAGAACGCCGTTGCCTCGCCGATGGTCGGCACCGCCTATCTGGCACCGTCGCCCGACGCCAGGCCGTTCATCGAAATCGGCCAGAAGGTCAAGGAAGGCCAGACGCTGCTGATCATCGAAGCAATGAAGACGATGAACCAGATCCCCTCGCCGCGCGCCGGCACGGTGACGGCGATCCTGTTTGAAGATGCGCAGCCGGTCGAATATGGTATGCCGCTCGTCGTGATCGAGTAGAGCCGGGAACAGGCGAAAGATGTTCCAGAAAATCCTCATCGCCAATCGCGGCGAAATCGCCCTCAGGGTGCTGCGCGCCTGCAAGGAGCTCGGCATCCAGACGGTGGTGGTGCATTCGACCGCCGACGCCGACGCCATGCATGTGCGTCTCGCCGACGAGAGCGTCTGCATCGGCCCGCCGCCGTCGCGCGACAGCTATCTCAACATCCACCAGATCGTCGCCGCCTGCGAGATCACCGGCGCCGACGCGGTGCATCCCGGCTACGGTTTTCTGTCGGAGAACGCCAAGTTCGCCGACATCCTCGCCGCGCACAACATCACCTTCATCGGCCCGACCGGCGACCATATCCGCATCATGGGTGACAAGATCGAGGCCAAGCGTACCGCAAAACGCCTCGGCATTCCCGTGGTGCCCGGCTCCGACGGCGCGGTCACCGAGGACAAGGAAGCCAAGCGCATTGCCGCCGCGATCGGCTACCCCGTAATCATCAAGGCGTCGGCCGGCGGCGGCGGGCGCGGCATGAAAGTGGCGCGTAGCGAGGCCGATCTCGAGGTGGCGCTGCAGACGGCACGCTCGGAGGCGGGTGCGGCCTTCGGCGACGACGCAGTCTATATCGAGAAATATCTGCAGAAGCCGCGCCATATCGAAGTGCAGGTGTTCGGCGACGGCGCCGGGCGCGGCGTGCATTTCGGCGAGCGCGACTGCTCGCTGCAGCGCCGCCACCAGAAGGTCTGGGAAGAAGCGCCCTCGCCGGCGCTCAATGCCGAGGAGCGCGCGCATATTGGCGGCGTCTGCGCCAGGGCGATCGCCGATCTCGGCTATTCCGGCGCCGGCACCATCGAATTCCTCTATGAGGACGGCGAGTTCTATTTCATCGAGATGAACACGCGCCTGCAGGTCGAACATCCGGTGACCGAGGCGATTACCGGCATCGACCTCGTGCACGAGCAGATCCGCGTCGCCTCGGGCGGCGGACTTTCGGTGCGCCAGGAGGACATCCGCTTCCACGGCCATGCCATCGAATGCCGCATCAATGCCGAGGATCCGCGCACCTTCACCCCCTCGCCGGGCACCATCACCCATTTCCACACGCCGGGCGGCCTCGGCATCCGTGTCGATTCCGGCGTCTATTCCGGCTACAAGATCCCGCCCTACTACGACAGCCTGATCGGCAAGCTGATCGTGCATGGCCGCAACCGCGTCGAATGCATGATGCGGCTGCGGCGCGCGCTCGACGAATTCGTCGTCGACGGCATCAAGACGACGCTGCCACTGTTTCGCGACCTCGTTGGCAACGCCGACATCGCTAATGGCGACTACGATATCCACTGGCTGGAAAAATACCTGGCCGAAGGCGAGTGACACAGGGGCGAAGCGATGACCCGTCCCTACGCACCCGGTTATCGCATCCCGACCGACCTTTTGCTTAAAGCCTATGCCTCCGGCGTCTTCCCGATGGCCGAAAGCGCCAATGACCCCGAAGTATTCTGGGTGCGACCGGAGACGCGCGGCATCATTCCGCTCGACGGGTTCCACATACCGAAAAGCCTGAGAAAGACGATCCGCAAGAACCTGTTCGAGTTCCGCATCGATTTCGACTTCGAGGCGACGATCGAGGCCTGCGCCGAAAGGCGCGAGGAACGGCGGTCGACCTGGATCAACGCACCGATCCGCGAAGCCTATATCGAGCTGCATCGGATGGGCCATTGCCATTCGGTCGAGGCCTGGCACAACGACCGATTGGTCGGGGGGCTCTACGGCGTATCGCTCGGCCGCGTGTTCTTCGGCGAGAGCATGTTCGCCAGGGAGACCGACGCGTCAAAGGCCTGCCTGGTTCACCTCGTCGAACGCCTGAAGGCGCGTGGCTTTGCACTGCTTGATACGCAGTTCACCACCGAGCATCTCAAACGCTTCGGTGCAATCGACGTGCCGCGCGGCAAGTACGAGAAGATGCTGGCCGAGGCGCTGAAGGGCGAGGCCGTGTTTTTTCCATAACCTGGAATGGTTCATCGTTTCACAGAAACGCAATTCCGGACGGAAAGCCGTTCACACTTTCCTGGAATTGCTTGTCTTATGACTTTCGCTGCCGAATGGGTCAGAAAGGAACGCTGAGAGAGGGTAGCCGCCCCCCCTCAGCGGCGAGGGTCGGATCGGT
>NZ_JAMYVA010000032.1:0-60049 GCF_040323505.1 Mesorhizobium sp. M0040 | reverse complement strand
ATGACGATGATCGCCTACGCCTTCCTGCAATCTCGCCGCCTCAAACAAGCGGGAGGGGGAAAAAAGAATCCTCGGCCCGCCGCCCCAACCGAGCCTACCCGCCATCAGGCAAGCCATCCTCACCGCGCTCGCGCAGCCGCCCCCAATCCGTTGTCCCCACTGCCGCGGAACCCTCTCCGCTAAAAATCTGCCAAAGTAGTGCTAGGCCGTGAACTCATAAATGCGGTATGACCGCGATGAGTGGGAAGCAGAGTAAAGGGCTTGGCTTAGCCCTTCACGCCCCATTTAGTTGGCTGGCATCGACGACGTCTGATCCCATATGCTCAACAAAAAAGTCTCTTATCCTCCGGCGATGCCGATCCCACCTGGGAGACATTCGTTCACTTTCATTCTCATATTCAGCTAGAAATACCCATTCCACGAATTGATCCGCTGTAACATCACCGACTTGAGGAATAAAATCGATGACATCCATGAACTTGTCGCCGTGCATTCCTCCACAATAGCCATGACCAACACAGACCGCGTGCATGAGCGAGTCGAATCTATTTTTTGCCTTCATGGGACATGCGCGATGATGAAGCGGGATGCCTACGCGCGCTGCGGCAACATATCCTTCTTGGGCGTAGGTCCGCAATGGATCGTTTGCCGACTGAGACTTTTATGTTGCGGCGGAATCTGATTCAGGCTCAGCATGAGCCGATATGACCTGACCGATTTCGAATGGCGCGTGATCCTTGCTGCCCTCAAACTCGTCTCAACTCGCATCTGGCTACGCAGTAATTGACTCTACGTCCTAGCGTTCCGCCGGATTTCCGAAGGCGGGATCTCGCCGCCTCGAATACGTCCCCACCCGCGGCAGCTCGTCTGGAAAGTCGACCCAGGGAAGCCTCATGTCCCAATATGCGTGGGCCTGCGGCGAAAACCGTTCGGGATGATCGAGGAAGCCGACCGCCAGATAGAGTTCGTCGGGCAGGCCCCGGTCGACATAGCCGATCGATGTTCCGCAATCCGCACAGAAGGACCGAAGCACGCCTGGGGTTTTCGAAAAGGTCTTCGGCGTGCCGGTGAGCAATGTGAATTCGGAAGGCCGATAACCGACCCACACCGACAGAGGGCTTCCTATCGCCTTGCGACAGTCGTCATCGTGATCGGAGCAAATCCAGAAAGGCTCACCGCGCATCTCCGCCGTTATGGCGCCGCAAAAACAGGAACCCGTTTCAGTTCGTGGCATTGCCTTGCTGCTGGATTTCATTGCTGGCCCTACGTCATTGCTGGCCTGGCATTTCGGTATTTTCCTTTGGGTTCTTCTTGATGCCGGCGGCAGGCGAGGTATCGGCCGGAGCATTGCCACCCTGGTTCTGTTCAGGGGCTCTTTCGAGCGGCGAAGTTCGCCAGCCCATATCGCCGTACAAAAAGCCAATCAGAAAGCCGACGATGATGATGGCCGAAATCACCATCGCAATTAACGCGTTACGTCGCTCCATTTCGCGCGGCTCCTTTCTTCGAGCCGAACAAACGATGGCGGAAATGGTTCCGGCGAGACGGACCGGCGTGACGGTACGGACCCAGCCCGGAACATTCAGCCTCACCGCGGGTTCGAATGAGTGCTCTTCTACAGGGAGTGGCTTGCATGAGACCCGCCGTAACCGATCGCATCGAAACCAAGAAATACGACCACCCGACAGGCGGCTGGGGATCGCTCAAATCCCTGGTCCGCAAGGCGCGAGGCGAAGGCCTGCTGTTGTCCGGGATATGGAGCACGCTGCTCAAGCAGAACAAGGCCGACGGCTATATGTGCGTGTCTTGCTCATGGGCAAAGCCAGCCCAGCCGAGGCCTTTCGAATTCTGTGAAAACGGCGCCAAGGCGACGATGTGGGATCAGACCAAGCTGCGCTGCGAACCCGCATTCTTCGCCGAGCACTCGGTGACGGAATTGCTCGATTGGCCGGACCACGATCTGGAGAAGCAGGGCAGGCTTACCGCGCCCATGCGCTACAATGCCGCCACCGACCGTTACGAGCCGGTTTCCTGGGACGATGCATTCCGCGACATAGCTGCCGAACTGCGGCGGCTCGAACCCAAATCGGTGGTGTTCTACACATCCGGCCGCGCCTCGCTTGAGGCCTCGTTCATGTACCAGCTTTTTGCGCGGATCTATGGGTCTTCGAACCTGCCCGATTCATCTAACATGTGTCATGAATCGACGTCGGTCGGCTTGCCGGAATCGATCGGCTCGCCGGTCGGGACCGTGCAGCTCGAAGACTTTGCGAAATGCGACATGATGTTCTTCTTCGGGCACAACACCGGGGTGACGGCGCCGCGCCTGCTGCATCCGCTGCAAGAGGCACGTCAACGCAACGTGCCCGTCTTCACCTTCAATCCCTTGCCCGAGCGGGGACTGAAACGCTTCAAGAACCCGCAAAACCCTGTCGACATGCTGTCGCCCGGGCCTGGCACCAAAATGTCCAGCGACTTCTTCCAGGTTCGTTCCGGCGGCGACATTGCCGCGATAACGGGCATCGGCAAAGCGTTGCTGGCGCTCGACGATGCCGCCCGCGAAAGCGGCAGGACGCGTGTCCTCGACACGGCATTCATCGCCGAGCACACGCATGGCTTCGCCGAGTTCGAAGCCTTCCTGCGCAACACCCAGTGGAGCGATATCGTCGCACGATCCGGCATTGCGCAGACCGACCTGGAGCATGTCGCCGAGGTCTACAGCCATGCCAACGCGGTGATCGGCAATTACGGCATGGGCCTGACCCAGCATCGGCACGGCACCGAGAACGTCCAGATGCTGTGCAACCTTTTGATGATGCGCGGCAATATCGGAAAACCCGGCGCCGGCATTTCGCCGCTGCGCGGCCATTCCAACGTCCAGGGGCAGCGCACCGTCGGCATATCGGAAAAACCCGAGCTCGTGCCGCTCGACAAGTTCGCCGAATTCTATGCCTTTGAACCGCCGCGCGAGAAAGGTCGCGATACGGTCGAAACCTGCGAAGGCGTCATCGACGGATCGGTCAAGGGCTTCGTCGGACTGGGCGGCAATTTCGTGCGGGCCGTTCCGGAAACCGGCCTGGTCGAAAAGGCCTGGCGTGGGCTCGACCTGCATGTCGAGATCGCGACCAAACTCAACCGCAGCCACCTGATCGCCGGGCGGACAACCTATTTGCTGCCTTGCCTGTCACGGCTGGAAAGAGATCATCAGGCAAGCGGCGACCAAAGGGTGTCGGTAGAGGATTCCACCGCCTGTATCCACGGCTCGTTCGGATCGCGACCTCCGGCTTCGCCGCATCTGCTTTCCGAGCCCAGGATCGTTGCCGAGCTTGCCAAGGCGACAGTGCCGGGCAGGAGTTCGATCCCATGGGACGAGTGGGTTGGGGATTATTCCCGCATCCGCGACGAAATCGAGCGCTGCTACCCCCAACATTTCCGCGACTTCAACAAGCGTTTCCTGACGCCCGGCGGCTTCCATCGCGATATCAAGGCGAGCAAGCGGGTGTGGGAGACGCCGAACAAAAGGGCAAACTTCAAGCTGCCAAGTGGCCTTGAAACCGATCCTGACATCGATGTCGCCGGCCGCGATGTGCTGACACTGATCACGGTGCGCTCCAACGACCAGTTCAACACGACCGTCTACGGCTACAACGACCGGCTGCGCGGCATCAGCGGCACACGCATGGTGCTGTTGATGAACGAGAAGGATATCCAGCGCCTCGGTTTGAGCGCCGGACAGGAAGTCGATCTCGAAGCCAATGCGCAGGACGGTGTGGAGCGCTGCGTGCACGGGCTGCGCGTTACACCTTACTCGGTGCCGGAGGGAAATTGCGCCGGTTACTACCCCGAGCTCAACCCGCTGGTTCCTTTGTGGCACAGAGCCGAGAAGGCTCATGTTCCGGCGGTCAAATCGGTACCGGTGCGGATATTGCCATAGGCGTTCGTCGTTCGCGGCAGGCACGCACCACGCCGATGTGACCTGGCGCGACTTTCAAATCGCGACCTCAGCCGGCTCGCGCGAGTTCATCCACGGCATTCAGGATCGCACTCTGGCTCGCCGGCTTCTGCACGATCCTGCAAGCGCGGAACCCGGCCGGAATTTCGCGTTCACCAAAGCCTGAGAGGAAGGCGAACGGAACACCACGCGTCCGCAACGCTTCCGCAATCGGATAGCTGGTTTCGTCGTTCAACTGGATATCCAGTAACGCCGCGTCGACGCCGCCTTCGCCAACGAGCCTAAGTGCCGCCGTCACCGACGAAACAGGTCCAACCACCTGATGGCCGGCTTTGCGCAGGTAAGCCGCCGCATCGTCGGCGATCAGCCATTCATCCTCGACGATCAGCACACGCACCTTTCCGGTCACGACGAGCCCTCGCGGGTCAGAGGGAATGCGATTTCCGCCTCCAAACCATTTGAGCGGAAACTTGTTTCAACTTTTCCGCCCAGCCTATAGCCGATTTCTCCGCGCAGAAGGGTAAGGCCGAAGCCGCTGTCGGTTGGCTCCTTGATGCGGGGGCCGCCCTTCTCGCGCCAGACGAGCTTGAAGGTTCCGTCGGCCACCGACCATTTGACAACTATCCGCCCGGCAGGCCTCGACAGTGCGCCATACTTGGCGGCATTCGTCGCCAGTTCATGGATGGCCATGCCGAAGGAAAGCCCTTGTGCCGGCTTGAGATTTACCCTCTTGCCATCGAGCTCAAACCGTTCGGGGCCGAAGGGATCGAGTTCCTGACGCAGCAGTTCCTCGACGGAGGCTTCCGTCCAGCTCTCGCGCGAGAGCAGACTATAGGCTCGTGACATTGCATGCAGGCGCCCGATCAAGGCTTCGGCGAACTCCTCTTTCGATGCCGAGTTTTCACGGGTCCGGTTGGTGATGCTGGCGACAACCGCCAGCATGTTCTTGACGCGATGGTTCAGCTCCGAGATGAGAACCTGCTGACGCTCTTCCGCCTGCGCCAGCGTCGTCACGTCGATCAGGGTCACGACCACGCCCTGGATGCTGCCGCTCTTGTCCCGGTACGGGTTGATGCGAACCAGGTAGAACCGGCCCTTGTCGTCGCGCGCAAGGTGATGGTTCAGGATCTCTCCCGTCTCGAACACTGCCTCGATGTGAGGCTTCAGCTCGGGATAGTCGAGCTGGCTTGAAAGGTCGGTCGGCGGCCGTCCGACATCGGATGGGCGCAGATTGAAGAAGGCCGATGCAGCGGGGGTAAAGGTCCGCACCACAAGGTTGCGGTCGAGGAAGATGGTTGCGATCTCTGTGCTTTCGAACAGGTTTCTGAGATCGCTGTTGGCGCGGTCGAGCTCTTCAATCTTGCTGGTCAGCTCCGCGTTGATGATGCTGAGCTCTTCGTTGAGCGACTGCTTCTCCTCCTTCGAGGCCTCAAGCTCCTCATTAGTCGACTGCGCCTCTTCATTGGCGGAGAACGTCTTCGTCTTATAGCTGGAAAAGTCGTGACCGGAATGGCCGCGCAGAGTGGGGTCGATTTCATCGGCGGCCCGATCCATGTCAGCCTTGTGCTCGCCACCCCCCTCGGCCAGCCCGTTCAGCACATTGAAGCCGCGGCCAAACGCCTGAAGCTTTGCGCCGATCTCCTCGGCGGGCGCTGCGATATCGATCAGGCCGCTCGAAATCGCGCTTTGCGGCATGTCCGGGTTGCGCGCGCCGGAACCGTTGGAGGCTTGGGCAATCGTCAGTCCGCCATGTTCCTTGATCGCCCGGGCGCCCAGCGTGCCGTCCGAATCGCCCCCCGACAGGATGATGCCTATGGCGTACTCCCCTTGGTCCTCGGCCAGTGCACGGAAGAAGATGTCGATCGGTTTGCGCTCGCGGTTAAGCGTGTTCGGCCGGCGCAGCGAAAGCGCGCCCTTACGGATGGTGAGGACGACGTTTTGCGGCATCACATAGACTTGGTCGGGTTGGACCGCCATGCCCTCCTCGGCGACGATGACCGGCATGCCGGTGTAACGTGCGATAACGTCATGCAGCAGGCTTTCGCGCTCTGGGCTCAGATTAGTGACGACGACGAACGCCATGCCGGTGCCGCCGGTCAGTCCTTTGAACAGGCCCTCCATCGCGGGAATGCCGCCGGCCGATGCGCCGACGCCGACAATGGGAAATCTTCCGTTCTGGAATACCATGCCACGCCTCGGTAACAGCCGCGGCTGCGAAACCGCCAAATCGGACCTCAGACTAATGCATGTCGCGCAAAAGTGTGCAGCGGTTTTGCGATAACGAGATGAATAAAAACAACAGCCTAAAGCGCGTCGCATGAGGCCGGCAAATCGCGACGTGCTTTAGGACCGGACCGAGCCTCAGGCCAGTAAATAGTCCTCGAACGGAACAAAGCACCGCGGGTGGGCATTAACATCCGGTTTTCGAGGCGGTTCCAATGGCAAAACGACCACCTGAGATAAAGCCGGCAAAACAAATCTCGTTACGTTCGCCGGATCTGGCCAAGGTCCCGCTATCCGAAGAAATCCCGCCTCGTCTGCTCGCGCGCGCGGAACGGTTGCAAGAGGCTTTGTCCCGTCATTTTGTACAAGTCCGCGCCGACAGCCGTGACTCCCGCAGAAAGAAGGAACAATGAGGTGCGCGACCTGCAAGGCTTGCATATCCTGATCGTCGAGGACGAATGGATGCTGGCGGGCGATCTTGCACGTTATTTCAGCAAGATGGGCGCCGTCGTGCTTGGCCCCGTGGCGACAGTCGAACAGGCGTCGAAGCATACCGATGAGGCGGAAGCCGCAATCCTGGACGTCAATCTCAACGGAAGACGGGTATTCCCGATCGCGGACGAACTGATGCGCCGCGGCGTGCCGTTCGTGTTTTTCAGCGGCGACGAAGACATCGTTATTCCTGAGCGCCTTCGGTATGCCAGCAGCCTCAGAAAATCCTCGGACGGCCAGGCTGTTTTCGATGCTCTCTTCCCAGCCGAGACGCCTGCATCGAAAGGAGGTCGAGCGTCGGAGCCCTCGGACGACGTATTTTCACTGCTGCCCAAGCTCAGGCTCGCTGCACGCCTGCTGCTGGGAGACGTGGAGGCCTCCGACCGGCTGGTCGAGCGAACGCTCGAACAGGCCATCGGCGAGATAGACAAGAGACGATCCGGCTCCTCCACGGAGGACTGGCTGAACGGCATCATGCGAAACATCGTCAGGGCACGCGGAGCAAACTTGTTGCACTGACCGCGGCCGTTGCCGGCAACTAGACGATGTTAGCCTTTCCGGCTGCGCTCGACGAACTTGTTGAAGCGGCTGGTCTTTCCGCCGCTGGTCTCATCCTGGTAGAGGAAGGCCAGTTCGTTCTCATCGAAGATCCTGAAGAACTCGTCCCATTCGACAGGCTCAAACGTCTCTTCAGGCTCGCCGAAGTCGATGCGCAGTATGCCGCCCTCGCCCTTGGTGCGCACCACCGCCGGCCGCCCGTCGCGATCCTCGGCCCAACGGCGGATTTCGTCGTGATCGGTGGTCGTCTTCGATTCAGACATCGCAATCTCCCTTCGATTCCACCGCAGACCGCGAGACCCCGCGTTGCCGGTCTGCCTCCACACAACCAGCAGATGCATCGCTGCCCGGCATGTGCGCGCGGTTGGTCGAACATGGCTCCTAACACCAAGCAGCCTTCGATGTTCCCACGCCTGGTTGAACCTACCCCGGCGAGCCTCCTGAACTTTGTTGAAGCAAGGGAACAAACCTTTCGCCCGGAAGTTTGGGGCGGCAAAGCCATTCGTATGAGGAGTTGTCGTGAAACGTATACTGGTCACGGGAGGCTGCGGTTTTATCGGCCGCCACGTCGCCCAGGAACTCGTTGAACATGGCTATGGGGTTTCAATTCTCGATGCGCTGCTGGAGCAGGTGCATGGCGGCGAGGCAATCAGCCTGCCGCCAGGCGCCAAGCTGATCAAGGGCGACGTTCGTGATCGCGACGCCATCGCAGAGGCGGTCGACGATGTCGACGCGATCATTCACCTGGCGGCTGAAGTGGGCGTCGGCCAGTCCATGTACGAGATCGCCCGCTATGTCGGCGCCAACGACCTCGGCACCGCCACGTTGCTGGAGGCACTGATCAAACGGCCGATCGAACGGATCGTCGTTGCTTCGTCGATGAGCGTCTATGGCGAGGGTCTCTATGCCACGCCGGACGGCCGGCGCATCGACAATGCAAGACGGCAGCCGGACGACATCCGCAGCGGCCAATGGAATCCCCTGTCGCCGGAAGGAGAAGTCCTGTCGCCGCTGCCGACCGACGAGCAGAAACCGGTCGACCTCGCCTCGATCTACGCATTGACGAAATACGCCCAGGAACGCGCCGTGCTGATCTTCGGCGAAGCCTATGGCGTCGATGCGGTGGCGCTGCGCCTGTTCAATGTCTTCGGTGCCGGACAGGCACTCTCCAACCCGTATACCGGCGTGTTGGCGAACTTCGCCTCGCGCATCGCCAATGGCCAGCGGCCGCTGATTTTCGAAGACGGCGAACAGCAGCGCGACTTCGTTCATGTACGCGATGTCGCCCTCGCCTTCCGGCTGGCGCTGGAACAGCCCCAGGCGCGCGGCCACGTGATCAACATCGGCAGCGGGCGAGCCTACGCGGTCAGCGAGGTCGCCCGGCTGCTCGCCGAAGCAATGGGCGTGCCTGGCCGCCAGCCGGAAATCCTCGGCAAGGCACGCTCCGGCGATATCCGCAACTGCTTTGCCGACATCTCGAAGGCGCGCGAACTGCTCGGCTTCCAGCCGCAGTACAGGCTGGAGCATTCGCTCGGCGATTTCGTCGCCTGGGTGCGTAACACGGTCGCCATCGATCGCAGCGCCGAGATGAAGCGGGAACTCGAAGCGCGAGGGCTGGTATCATGAGACCGGATTCACGCAATTTTCGCGAAGCGCCCGTCGCCATTATCGGCGGCAGCGGCTTCATCGGCTCGAACCTCGCCGACAGCCTGTTGTCGGACGGCGAGCCGGTGCTGGTCATCGACAATCTGAGCCGTCCCGGCGTCGAACAGAACCTGGAATGGCTGACGCAAAAGCACGGCAACCGCCTCGCCGTCGAAATCGCCGATGTCCGTGACGCCGAGGCGCTGATGCCGCTGGTGGCGCGTTCGAAGGCGGTTTTCCACTTTGCCGCGCAGACCGCCGTCACCACGAGCCTGGTTCGGCCGGACGAGGATTTCGACATCAACCTGCGCGGGACGTTCAACGTCCTGGAGGCCGCTCGCCGCAGCGGCAAGCGCATCCCCGTCGTTTTCGCCAGCACCAACAAGGTCTATGGCCGCCTCGCCGATCTCGCCATGCGCGAAGAAGGCGGCAGATACGCGCCTCGCGACGCGGGCGTCCATGCGCACGGCATCGACGAGACGCGCGGCCTCGATTTCTGCACGCCCTATGGCTGCTCCAAGGGCGCGGCGGACCAGTATGTCCTCGATTACGCCAAGTCATACGATCTGCCGACGGCGGTGCTGCGCATGAGCTGCATCTATGGACCGCGCCAGTTCGGGACGGAGGATCAGGGCTGGGTCGCCCATTTCCTGCTTAGTGCCTTCTCCGACCGGCCGATCACCATCTATGGCGATGGCAAGCAGGTGCGCGACATCCTCCACGTTGCCGACGCGGTCGCGGCTTACCGCGCCGTGCTCGACCGCATCGAGGCGGTCAAGGGCCAGCCATTCAATCTCGGCGGCGGACCGGACAACGCCGTCAGCCTGCGCATGCTGCTGAAGGAGATTCGCGACATAACGAAACGGGACGTTCCGATTCGTTACGACCGCGAACGCACCGGCGACCAACCGTTCTTCGTCGCCGACACACGCGCGATCGAGGCGGCGCTGGGATGGAAAGCGCACGTCCCGTGGCAAAACGGCATCCGCGACCTCGCCGACTGGCTGCAGCGTCATCGCCTCGACCCGCATCCCGAACCGGCGAGGTACGTGGCATGAGGGTCGCTCTGGTCAATCCGTCCTGGACCTACCAGGACAGCATCTATTTCGGCTGCCGCCAGCCGCATCTGCCGCTCGAACTCGGCTATTCGAAAGCGCTGCTCGAAGCAGCCGGCCACGAGGTGCTGATGCTGGACGGGCAGATCCAGAAGCTCGACAACGCCGCGCTCGCCGATCGCGCCGCCGCATTCGAGCCTGACATGACCGTCGTCAGCACCGCGCCGACCTACCTGTTCTGGCGCTGCGCACCGCCCGAGTTGCGCGTGCCGGCCGATTTTCTCAACCATCTTGCCGGGCGCGGCGGTCGCACCGTCGCCGTCGGGCCGCATGGCTCGGCGACGCCGACGCCGACTTTGCGCAAGCTTGGCGTCGACATCGTCGTGCGCGGCGAATGCGAGGAAGTGGTCGCGGAACTTGCCCGGCGCGACGACTGGAGCGCGGTGCCGTCTACCGCCCACTTCGAGGATGGAGAACTGGTCTCGAACGGCGGCGTCCATGCGAGCTCGTTCATCGATCACCCAGCGCTCGAATGGCCATCGGACTGGATTGCCGCCCATTCGCACCACCATCATCGCTTCGATGATGATCAGGTCGGTTTCGGAGCGGAGGTCGAAGCGTCACGCGGCTGCCCGTACAATTGCAGCTTCTGCGCCAAGATCGATTTCCGCGATGCCTATCGCCGCCGGAACCACGAAGCAGTGATCGCCGAGATCGACCGGCTGATCGCACAGGGCGTCGGCTACATCTACTTCATCGACGAGATCTTCCTGCCGCAAAAGGCTTTGCTGGAGGCGCTGGTCGATCGCGATGTGAAGTTCGGCGTGCAGACCCGTATCGACCTCTGGAAACCGGAACTGCTGAGAATGCTCGGCGCCGCCGGCTGCGTCTCCATAGAGGCGGGGCTCGAAAGCCTGACTGTGGAAGGCCGCGCCATGCTGGCAAAACGCTGCCGTTTGGGCACCGAGGAGCTGGCCGCGTTGCTGGTCGACGCAAGGCGCCACGTGCCGTTCGTGCAGGCCAATCTGATCGGCGTGGTCGAGGACGATCCCGCGCTCGTCGATTATTGGCGGAAGCACCTGATCGACAACGGCGTTTGGGCCAACGAACCGGTGCCGCTCTATCCTTATCCGAGTTCGCCGAGCTACCGCGAACTTTGGGGCGAGCCGGACGATCTCGCCTGGGAGCGCGCGCATGAACATTACCTCGCATCCTTCCGAACGTTCAGCGACATCCAGGAGAAGCGGCCGCGTCCGCTGGCTGAATTGGAGGCCACATGTTGCGGACGCTGAGCCCGCCGCGTCGCATACTGATGACCGTCGATGCCGTCGGTGGCGTCTGGCGCTATGCGCTCGATCTGGCCAGGCAACTGGTCGCCGGCGGCGACAGCGTCGTGCTTGCCGGGGTTGGTCCGGAACCGTCCAGGCAGCAGGCCGAGGAGGCCCAGTCATTCGCGGCGCTGACATGGCTCAACACGCCGCCCGACTGGATGACCCGCAACGAGCACGACCTCGACACATTGCAGCAGGAGCTGCACCCGCTCATACGTGACTACGCCGTCGAAATCGTCCATCTCAACGCGCCGACGCAGGCCGCGGGGCTCGATGTGCCTTGCCCGGTGATAGCGGTCTCGCATTCCTGCGTGGTGACATGGTTCCACGCCGTCAAGGGACAGGCGGCGGACGGCGAATGGGCCTGGCAGAAGGACCGCAACCGGCGCGGTTTCGACAAAGCAGGCATGGTCGTTGCACCCAGCCGCAGCCATGCCGACATGCTCGAAACCTGCTACGGGCCGATCGCCCGCCTGAGCGTCGTCGGCAACGGGGCGCGGCCCGGCGCGAAGAGCGAAAGACGGGAATCGGTCGTTTTCGCCGCCGCGCGCTGGTGGGACGAAGGAAAGAATGCGGCGGTGCTGGACCAGGCCGCCTCCCTGACGCAATGGCCGGTCTTCGTCGCCGGCTCCTTGAAAGGCCCGGACGGCCAGCATGTTGGCTTCAGTCACGCCGTTCCCGTCGGACCGGTGCCACATGAGGAAGTGCGCTTGCTGATGGCCCGGGCCGGCATTTTCGTATCGCCGTCGCTCTACGAACCGTTCGGTCTGGCCACGCTGGAAGCCGCAATGTCGGCAACGCCCTTGGTGCTTGCCGATATCTCGACCTACCGGGAACTGTGGGACGGCGCGGCCCTGTTCTACGACGTGCGCGATCCGAGTGATCTCGCCAGCTGCATCAATGGCCTTTGCATTGACGCGCAGCGCCGGCGAGAGCTCGGTGAGGCGGCGGCGCGCCGAAGCCGCAGATTTTCACTGGCAAGGCAGGCGACCGCCATGCGCGGCGTCTACGACAAGGCGGCCCTGGCCACCATGGCGGATAACTGATTATGCGATTTTTATTCTACACCCATTCGATCGTTTCCGACTGGAACCACGGCAACGCACATTTCCTGCGCGGCATCATGCGCGAGCTGGTCGCGCGCGGGCACCAGGCGATCGCGCTGGAACCCGCCGACGGTTGGAGCCGGTCGAACCTGGTAGCCGAGAAAGGGTCCTTCGCGATCGAGCGATTCCGGAAGGATTTCCCCGAGTTGATGCCGGTGACCTACGATGCCGCTTTCGACCACGAAGCCTGGATATCCGATGCCGATGTGGTGATCGTGCATGAGTGGACCGAGCCGGACCTTGTTGCGCGGCTGGGCAAGGCGAAAGCAACTGGCGGCCGTTTCACGCTGCTGTTCCACGACACGCACCATCGCGCCATCTCGGCCACGCAAGCGATTTCTGCCTTGCAGCTTGAACATTACGACGGCGTGCTCGCCTTCGGCGAGGCGCTGCGGGAAAGCTATCTTCGCGCCGGATGGGGCAAGCGGGTCTTTACCTGGCACGAGGCAGCCGATAACCATCTGTTCCAGCCCCATCCTGAAATCGAGCGCAGCGCCGACCTGATCTGGATCGGCAATTGGGGCGACGACGAGCGCAGCGCCGAAATCAGGGAATTCCTGGTCGAGCCGGTGCGTGAGCTCGGATTGAGCGGCACTGTCCACGGCGTTCGCTATCCACGGCAAGCGCTCGCCGACCTTGCGGCCGCCGGCCTGCACTACGAAGGTTGGATCGCCAACGCCGACGTGCCGAAGGCGTTTGCAGCAAACCGCATCACAGTGCACATCCCCAGGCGTCCATACCGCGAAAGCCTGCCAGGCATCCCGACCATCCGTATGTTCGAGGCGCTCGCCTGCGGCATCCCGCTGGTTTCGGCGCCGTGGTCCGATGTCGAACGCCTGTTCAGGCCCGGCGTAGATTTTCTGTTTGCAAACAACGGTTCCGAGATGCGGCGTCATCTTCGCGCCGTGCTGCACGACGCGGATCTCGCCGCTTCTCTGGCGACATCGGGCCTCGAGACCATCCGCTTGCGGCACACATGCCGGCACCGGGCGGATCAATTGTTCGGCGTGCTCGCCGAATGCGGGCGCCGCCAAGCCGCCGACACGATCCTTGCAACGGAGGCCGCCGAATGAAGATTGCATTTTACGGGTCAAGCCTGCTGTCGTCCTACTGGAACGGCGCGGCCACCTATTACCGCGGGCTTCTCAAGGCTCTGGCCAGGCTCGGCTATGACATCACCTTCTATGAGCCCGATGTCTACGATCGCCAGAAGAACCGCGACATCGAGGCGCCGGACTGGTGTGCCGTCGTCGTCTATGAGGCGACCCCACAGGCGCTGATGCAGGTGGCGGCGCGGGCGGCGGAGGCAGATATCGTCGTCAAGGCGAGCGGCGTCGGTTTCGCCGACGACGCGCTGTTGCGGGCGGTGCTCGATCACGCCCGTGCCGATGCGCTCACCGTATTCTGGGATGTCGATGCGCCGGCGACGCTTGGCCAGTTGCGCGACGAGCCCGACCATCCGCTGCATCGCGCGCTGCAGGAAATCGACCTCGTGCTGACCTATGGCGGCGGCGACCCGGTGGTCTGGGCCTATCGGGCAATGGGGGCGGCCGAATGCGCGCCGATCTACAACGCGCTCGATCCGGAAACGCATCATCCGGTCGGCAAGGACATGCGCTTTGCCTGCGATCTCGCCTTTCTCGGCAACCGGCTGCCGGACCGCGAGGCGCGCGTCGAGGCCTTCTTCCTCGACCCGGCCGGCCTCTCCGCCGATCAGCGCTTCCTGCTCGGCGGATCGGGCTGGGGCGACAAGCAGATGCCCGCCAATGTCCGATGGCTCGGCCATGTCGGCACGCGCGACCACAATGCATTGAACGTCACGGCCAAGGCGGTGCTGAACATCAGCCGCGACAGCATGGCGGCCAATGGCTTTTCACCTGCGACGCGCGTTTTTGAGGCGGCGGGCGCCGGCGCATGCCTCATCACCGACGCCTGGCTCGGCGTCGACCTGTTCCTGAAACCCGGCGAGGAAATCCTGGTCGCGCGCGATGGCGAGGACGTCGCCGAGATCATGCAAAGCGTTAGTGCCGAACGGGCCAAGGCGATCGGGACATCGGCGCTTCGGCGCGTGCTTGGCGAACATACCTATACGACACGTGCCGTTTTAGCCGACGCCATCTTCAGGCGCCATTTCGAGCGTCCGACCGTGGAGGCGGCCGAATGACAAAGCCGCTCGACATCGTCTTTCTTGGCCTGTCGCTCTCCTCATCCTGGGGAAACGGCCACGCCACCACCTTTCGGGGGCTGCTTAAAGGTCTCCACGAACTCGGCCACCGCGTCACTTTTCTCGAACGCGACGTGCCGTGGTACGCAAGTCACCGGGATCTGCGCGATCCCGATTTCTGCGCCTTGCGCTACTATGAGACGACCGATGATCTTCGCCGCAATTTTGCGCGCTGCCTGCGCGATGCCGATATCGTGGTCGTCGGCTCCTTCGTTCCCGAAGGCCCTGAAATCATCGACGTCGTGGCATCGCTGTGCACGGGTCAGTTCTGCTTCTACGACATCGACACGCCGATCACGCTGGCAAAGCTTTCGACCGATGATTGCGAGTACATTGCCAGGCGGCAGGTCCCGTATTTCGACGTCTATTTCTCCTTCACCGGCGGGCCGACGCTTGCCCGTCTGACGGCGGAATTCGGCGCGAGGCGGGCCGAGCCGCTCTACTGCTCCGTCGACCCGGAACGGCATCACGGAACCGGTGATCCAATCCGCTGGGATCTCGGCTATCTCGGCACCTACAGCCCCGACCGCCAGGCGACCCTGGAGGCCCTGCTGTTCGAACCGGCGCGTCGCATGCCGGAGCGCCGCTTCGTCGTGGCAGGTTCGCAATATCCGCGCGAAACCGTCTGGCCGGACAATGTGGATCGCATCGAACACCTGCCGCCGGCAGATCACGCCGCCTTTTACAGCCGCCAACGCTACACGTTGAACGTCACGCGCAGTTCCATGATCGCGGCCGGATGGTCGCCCAGCGTACGCCTCTTCGAGGCAGCCGCCTGCGGCACGGCGATCATCAGCGATAGCTGGGCCGGACTGGACAGCCTGTTTCCAGAGCGGACGATCCACACGGCGCGCAGGACCGAGGACGTAATCGGTATCCTGTCTGGGGAATCCGACGGCGCCCGGCTTGCCATGGCCAGGCAGGCGCGCGTGCTCATCCTCGCAGCTCACACAAGCATCGCAAGAGCCCGCGAATTCGTTTCGCTGCTGGCGCAGGCCAAATCGCCATGTTCTGTTCTCGATCTGGACGTCGAGAGCGCAGCATGACCCGCAGACGGGAGAAGATAGAGATGCAGCTATCAAGAAAGGCGCAACGGACCAAGACCGTGCTTGTCGCCGGCGGCGCAGGTTTCCTCGGTTCGCATCTTTGCGAGACAATGCTCCAGGCCGGCTGGCGCGTGATCTGCGTCGACAATTTCCTTACCGGCCGCATGGAGAACATAGCATCGATCGCCGATCGTCCGGATTTTCGGCTGATCAAGCAAGACATTTGCCGACCGTTGGAGCTTGGCGAACCGGTGGACCGCATCTTCAACATGGCGTGCGCGGCCTCGCCACCACGCTATCAGGCCGACCCGGTCCACACGACACGGACTTGCGTCATCGGGACGCTCAATCTGCTGGAGCTCGCCGCCCGCAATGGTGCCCGCTTCCTGCAGGCGTCCACCAGCGAAGTGTATGGCGATCCAGAACAGCATCCGCAAAATGAGGACTATGTCGGCCACGTAAATTGCATCGGCCCCCGCGCCTGCTATGACGAAGGCAAGCGCACCGCCGAAACCTTGTGCTTCGACTATCTGAGAATGGGAAAAGCCGATATCCGTGTCGCGCGCATCTTCAACACTTATGGTCCCAGGATGGACCCTGCGGACGGACGGATCGTTTCCAATCTGATCATGCAGGCACTCGAGAGACGGCCGCTGACGATATTCGGCGACGGGCTGCAGACCAGGTCGTTCTGCTACGTTTCCGATCTGGTCGACGGCTTGATCCGGTTGATGGAGGTCGATCCCAATCCGCGCCAGCCCGTCAATCTGGGCAATCCGGGGGAGTTTACCATCCTGCAACTGGCGAGCCTGGTGAGAGGCATGACCGCAACCAAATCGGGCTTGAAATTCCTGCCGCTGCCGCAAGACGATCCTCGTCGTCGGCAACCCGACATTTCCCGCGCAAGGAAGCTTCTCGGCTGGTCGCCAAAAGTGCCGCTCAGGCAGGGTTTGGTGCGCACAATCGGCTATTTTGCCGAGCTTGAGACGGCGCAGATGATCGACAGAAGACGTCGAATTGCCGCCACCGTGCGTGCTGCATCAGGCCGGCTGCAAAACCTGCCGGCCTGAAGGCGGGGAGCGTCTGGCCGCTGCTTGGTCACGACGGAAAGCGCCGTCGTCTCGGATTTGGTCACTTTTTCTCGTCGCGGGAACAACCCGTCCAGCTTCTGGTTCTGTCAAGGTACCGGCATGGAGACGATTGTGCATCCGAAGCGATCCGCCAAAGACATCGAACAAATGGCCGCAAAGGAGACGGCTGCCTTCCTGCGGCGCGCCTCCATCACCTATCTGGAATGTTGTGTGAGCCTGATGATGACGCATCTTCAGCGCGAGGAGGTAGCGGCCATCCTCGAAAAGGAAGCGGATATGCTGCGCCGGCTGGACTGATCCTGGTCGAGCGGCGGCAGGTCGCCTTGGCTTTCCAGGAAACGAAGCAGCGCGGCAGCGTAACGTCTTGCCGCGGCCGCCAGCCGGATCTGTTCCCGATCATCGCCCGATCGCTCAGCCATGCTCCACAAGCCAAGCTGGAAGGCGAGATAGCAGGGCTCGTAGTAGTGGACCAGATTGGCATCGACGGGACGAGACGTAGTCGCCTCGACAGCTTTGCACAGTGCCGCAGTCGCCGCGTCGGCGAGGCTGTACTCGACACGGGCGCCAGCAATGTCCCAGGCGATGTCCTGGCAGCCGACCAGATCGTGCGACCGACAATGGTCGAGGGCGTCCGTCTTGATCAGCGTTCCGCCGCGCGAAAGGATGAACTCCCACGGATGAAGCCGCCCGTCGATTTCGACCCGCTGCATGGTCTTTGGTGGAGCCTGTTTCGAGAACCAGTTCCGCAGCTCCGCCGCGCGGCTTTCGCCCAAAGCCTCGCTTGTATTCTGCACGGCCATGTCGGCAAGCGCCTCCAGCGAGGCGCCCGGTTCGGAGGCGGGCAGATTGGCTGCGCGCCAGGACAGATAGCGCGCGAGATGAACGACCACCTTTTCTTTCGAATGCCTTGCCCGCTCCAGCGTTGTACCGTCGATCCAGCGTTCAACGAGAAAGCCATGGCACAGCCCGGCGATGTCCGGGCCAAAGCCTGCGTCATTCAGCCTCCTGGCAGTCTCGGCCTTGTGCATTCCGATTTCACCGAGGCCGACGAATTTGACCGACCATTTTTCCCGGCCCGCAGAAGCAAGAAACTTTCGCCGCTCGAAGCTGCGGTGGACAGGTGGCCAATGATCCAGCGAGCCATAGTGCAAGCGACGCCACTCTCCGGCGGATGTTTCGGTCAGGCTGGCCGCTGTGCGGCCGATCGCCCTGGCCACCCAATCCCGCAACGTCGGGACAGCGGATGCAGCGGGGAAAGTCCGTTCGAAATCCGCGGTGTGTTTTTGGCAAACCGTCCATGCCTCACGACTGTCCGCCGATGCCTCGGGACCCGGCCCACCCGAATGGCTGGGGAACAGATGGATGCGCCCGGCATCGATATCCAGCGCTTGCAGCCATGCGACGACTGCGTGAAACGAGCTGCCGGACAGGCCCGGGCCCTCATCGACGACAGCGAAATGGGCCGATGGCCTTGTCCTCCAGCCGCCGATCAGTTCCGGATCGGCGGCAAGCCGCCTGCGGAACGGGTGACCGATCGGACGGACACCGACGGGTGCCGGTGCGCCGATGGCTGCAGCCACCATCGCTGCAAGCCCCAGGCCGATGCTGCGGATGCCGATTACGCATGTGTTCGCATCGAGACCCGACTGCCGCGCGGCGACGAAATAGCTTTCCGGATAGAGCGCATAGTGAGCATATCCCTCAGCCGTGCCGGTGAGGATTTCGCCGTCGCAATCGAGTTCGGCCAGCATTCGCGGCACGTCGGCATCGACCGGGCCGTCGATGGCGAATCCGGCCGCCCACGATCTGCCCACGTCCCGGGCCAAGCCGACCAGGAGATTTGCGCCCGCGATCCGCTGTCGGGAATTCCTGTCCATGCCGTTGGCCTCGAATTCAGCATCGGCAAGGCCCTGGACCAATTCCGAGACCTTGATGAACAGGCCGACCAGGGCTGCGTGGCGTCCGATCCCGCTTGGCATATCCGCAATGTGCCCGGCCGCTTCGCAGGCCGAGCCGCGAACATGTTGCGCGCTCTGCATTCGCTTGTGGTCGCCATAGACGATCATTGTCCCGTCCCGGTTGGCCTCACTGCACAACTCGGCGAGCGCTACTTTGATCCACCATCGGTTGCACGATTTTTGCAGCCGGCAAGGAACAATCAGCGAGGCAGGTGGTTTGGCACGAAGAACTTACCTTCAACAGCATAGGCAGCGGTTTCGTGGGATCGAAGAAAGTTCGGATCGGAATAGTCGGCGTGGGCAACTGCGCCTCCTCCCTTATTCAGGGCATCACCTATTACCGTGACGCAAGGAGCAATGAGCCCATCCCCGGGCTGATGCATGCCGATCTTGGCGGCTACCATGTCAAAGACATCGAGGTGGTCTGCGCTTTCGATGTCGCCAAGGGCAAAGTCGGACGCGATGTGGCAGACGCGATCTACAGCGCGCCGAACAATACTTTCCGCTTTGCCGATGTGGCGGCTACCGGCGTTCGCGTCGAACGCGGGCCGACACTGGACGGCATCGGCAAATATCTGCGCGACGAGATCCAGGAGGCCGACGAACCGGTCGTTGACGTCGGCAAGATCCTCGCCGAAAGCGGCGCCGAAATCCTGGTGTCCTATCTGCCTGTCGGTTCGGAGGAGGCAACGCGCTTTTATGCCGAGTGCGCGCTCGAGGCCGGCTGCGCCTTCGTCAACTGCATACCCGTCTTCATCGCCTCGCGGCCGGAGTGGCGCCGGCGCTTCGAGCAGCACGGCCTGCCGCTGATCGGCGACGACATCAAGAGCCAGGTCGGTGCGACGATCGTCCACCGGCTGCTCGCCAACCTGTTCCGCGAGCGCGGCGTGCGCATCGATCGCACCTACCAGCTCAATTTCGGCGGCAACACCGACTTCCTCAACATGCTGGAACGCGAGCGGCTGGAATCGAAGAAGATCTCAAAGACGCAATCCGTCACCAGCCAGATCGATGTTCCCCTGGAGCCCGGCAACATTCACGTCGGGCCGAGCGACCATGTCCCGTGGCTGACCGATCGCAAGTGGGCCTATATCCGGGTCGAAGGCACGACCTTCGGCGGTGTGCCGCTGAATGCCGAGCTCAAGCTGGAAGTGTGGGATTCGCCCAATTCGGCCGGCGTCGTCATCGATGCGGTGCGTTGCGCCAAGCTGGCGCTCGACCGCGGTATCGCGGGCGCGCTGACCGGTCCCTGCAGCTATTTCATGAAATCGCCGCCCGAGCAGTTCACCGACGCGGAAGCCCGCCAGCGCACGCTCTCTTTCATCGCCGGCAAGGACGAGCCGATGCTCGATGCCGCGGAATGACGACGACGTTCTTTCTGGTGCGCCACGCCGCGCACGACAATGTCGGCTGTTATCTTGCCGGACGGATGGCCGGCGTTTGCCTCGGCGAAGCCGGCAAGGCACAGGCCTCGCATCTGGCAGACCGCATGGCACGCGAGGCGATAGCGGCAATCTTCTGCAGCCCGCGCGAACGCACGCAGGAGACTGCCAATCCGATCGCGCTCGCCTGCAATGCCGGTGAAATCGTGATCCGCGAGGAACTCGATGAGATCGACTTCGGCACCTGGTCGGGAAAGACCTTCGAAGAGCTGAACCAGGATGCCGACTGGCGGGTGTGGAACGACCGGCGTCAGCAGGCGAGAACACCGAGCGGCGAGACCATGCTGGACGTGCAGCAACGCGTCGTCTCATTGATCGAGCAGGTCCGCGGCACCTACCAGAACCAGGGCGTCGCGCTGGTCAGCCATGCCGACGTCATCAAGGCCGCCGTGTGCAAGGTGCTCGGCCTGTCGCTGGGAAACTGCTTTCGCTTCGATATCGACCCAGCGTCGATCACCACGGTTGTTTGGGGGGACTGGGGGTCGAACCTGATCAGACTCAACGAAGCTGCCTGACGAGGAATTGCCGGATGCGCATGGTCATTTTCGGTCTTACCGTGACATCGTCGTGGGGCAATGGGCACGCCACGCTGTGGCGCGGATTGATCCGGGCGATGGCCGGGCTGGGCTGGTCTATCACCTTCTTCGAACGCAACACTCCTTATTATGCCGGGACGCGCGACCTCGACCAGTTGGATGGCGGCAACCTCGTCCTTTATCAGGATTGGGAGGACATCCAGCGCGTTGCCGAGCAGGCGATGAATGAGGCCGATGTGGTCATCGTCACCTCCTATTGCCCCGATGCCGTGAGCGCGTCGCGCCTTGCCCACCAGGCCTGTCGCGGGCTGAAGGTGTTCTACGATCTGGATACGCCGGTGACGCTGGCGCGGATCGAACAAGGTGAGCCTCCGGCCTATTTCGGGCCGGAAGGGCTTCGCGATTTCGATCTCGTGCTGAGCTACAC
The DNA here is from genome assembly GCF_040323505.1 of Mesorhizobium sp. M0040. Taxonomy (NCBI): domain Bacteria; kingdom Pseudomonadati; phylum Pseudomonadota; class Alphaproteobacteria; order Hyphomicrobiales; family Phyllobacteriaceae; genus Mesorhizobium; species Mesorhizobium sp. M0040. The sequence continues at coordinate 38,964 of NZ_JAMYVA010000032.1, read as the reverse complement.
GGGAGGAACCGCGATCGACGCATTGAGGTCGATGCTGGGTGCGCGCCGCGTCATGCCGCTCTACGGCCATGTCGATCCAGAGCGACACCGGCCCGCCCCGCCCAGGCCGGAGTTTGCCGGCGATCTTTCCTATCTCGGGACCTATGCGGCAGACCGCCAGGCCGGGGTCGAGAGGCTGCTGGTCAGTCCGGCTGCGCGCCTGCCGGAGCGCCGCTTCATCATTGGCGGCGCACAATATCCGCAGGAATTCCCGTGGAGCGACAATATTTTCTTCGTCCGGCATCTGCCGCCGGCCGACCACCCCGCCTTCTTTTCATCATCACGGCTGACCCTGAACGTGACCCGCGAGGCGATGGCCGAAAGGGGCTGGTGTCCTTCCGGCCGGCTGTTCGAAGCCGCCGCTTGCGGTGCCGCGATGGTGAGCGACACATGGCCGGGACTGGAGGCCTTTTTCCGGCCCGGCGAAGAGATCGTCGTGGCGAACAGCACCGACGACGTGGTCGCGGCGCTCGACCTGTCCGACGCCGAGCTTGACGCTATCCGTCGCCGAGCGCGCGAGCGGGTGCTGGACGAACACACCTCGGCGCGGCGCGCGAAGGAATTCGACCGCATCCTGTCCGATGCACTGCACGGCTCCACGCATGGCGAGCCGTTGAAGGAGGCAGTTTGATGTTGGGCATCGTGCCCGCAGCCGGACGGGGAAGCCGCATCCAGCCGCTCGGCTTTTCGAAGGAGCTTCTGCCGGTCGGCAGCCGCATCGACGGCAACACCGAGCGGCCTTGCGCGGTCAGCGAATACCTGGTGCGCCGCATGGTGCGCGCGGGGGCCGACAAGATCTGCTTCGTCATCGGCTCGGGTAAGTCGGATATCCTCGAATATTATTCTGCCGGCTATGCCGACGCGACTGCGCTGTTTGTGGTGCAGCCCTCTCCGGTCGGCCTTTGCGACGCCATCTTCCGTGCCGCACCGCTCGTCACAGCCGATGAGACCGTTCTGGTCGGGTTGCCCGATACGATCTGGTTTCCCGAAGACGGCTTCCTGGCCCTCCCGGACGACGGCCTGTCCTTCCTGCTGTTTCCGGTGGACCAGCCGGAGTTCTTCGATGCCGTCGTTGTCGACCAGGAGGACCGGGTGAAGCAAATCCAGGTCAAGCAGCAGAATGCCCAATCGAACTGGATCTGGGGTGCGTTCAAGATGCCCGGCCGCACCCTTCACCAGCTCGCCGCGCTGTGGCGGGAACGGGACCGGTGCGACGAATATATCGGCACGCTGGTCAATGCCTATCTCGCCGCCGGAGGCGATGCCTATGGCATCAAGGCTGGCACCGCCTATGTCGACGTCGGCACCTTCAACGGCTACCGCACCGCACTTCGCCTGCTTGAAAGCGCCGCCGGTACCAAGGACGACCAAGTCGCCATTACGCTGCCCGGCCACCAGCACGTCCCTGTCCTCGCAGGCGAAGGAGGCTAGCCATGCTGCATTCCGATGCCGAAATCCGCCGCCGTATCGATGCGCTCGGCCCATGGTTCCACAACATGGAACTGGCCGGCATCGAAACCGCTCCCGACCATTTCCTTGGCAACTATCCGCTGATCAAATGGCGCAAATTCGCCGACGCGATTCCCGCCGATCTTTCCGGCAAGGCGGTGCTCGACATAGGCTGCAATGCGGGTTTCTATTCGATCGAGATGAAACGCCGCGGCGCCGGCCGCGTGCTTGGCATCGATTTCGATGAGGCTTACTTGGCGCAGGCGCGCTTTGCCGCTGAGGTAGCAGACTGCGACATCGAATTCCGGCAGCTCTCGGTCTACGACGTTGGCGCCCTGCATGAGCGGTTCGACATCGTGCTGTTCATGGGCGTGCTCTACCATTTGCGCCATCCCTTGCTCGCACTCGATCTGATCCGTGAGCACGTCGCCCGGGACCTGATGATCTTCCAGTCGATGCAGCGCGGCAGCACCAACGTGCCGGCGCTCGAGCAGAATTATCATTTCTGGACCCACGACCTGTTCGACCGGCCGGAGTTCCCAAAGCTGCATTTCATCGAGCATCGCTATGCCGACGACCCGACCAACTGGTGGATTCCCAATCGCGCCTGCACCGAAGCCATGCTGCGCAGCGCCGGCTTCGAGATCGTCCTGCAACCGGAGCAGGAGGTCTATTTCTGCCGCACCGCCGGCGTGCCAGCCGGTGGCGGCGTCGTCTACCCGTCGAAAGGACCGATAAATGATTGAAGCCGCGATGATTTGGAACGAGCCCAACAACAAATCCCACTGGGATCCCGAGCTCGACCCCGACTGGAGCCGCTTCGCCAACATGGCAATCCTGGCCGCCGACGCGATCGCGTCGGAGAATCCGGCCTTGACCAAGGTCCTTGGCGGCATCTCGCCGATCGATGCCGGTTTCATGACACGGATGAAGGAGTTCGACGTGCTCGATCATGTCGATGCTGTCGCCGTGCACGGTTTCCCGCTCGACTGGAACCTCTGGCAGATCCACGAATGGCCGCAGAAGATCGGGGAGATTTCGGCTGTCACCGATCTTCCGGTATGGGTCAGCGAGGTCGGCGTGTCGACCTTCGGCGCCGAGGAGGTACAGGTCTGGGGCCTGCGCCGGACCGCGGAATTGCTGATCGGCAACGCACCGCGCATCCAATGGTACAGCCTCTACGACCTGCCGCGCGAGTGGGAAGCGACGACGCGCCATCGCGAGGCGGAAGGCTCTTCCTACTACCGCCATTTCTACATGGGCCTGCTGCGCCAGGACGGCACGCCAAAGCCCGCGCTCGAGGAATTCCTGCACCACGCGCCGGCAATGGGACTGGTGCAGTGGTTCCATTTCGAAGATCACCGGCTGGATGACGCCGTCGCCTGGATGAAACGGCTCGGCGTCACCAATCTGCGCACCGGGCTTTCCTGGGCCGACAGCTTCAGGCCCAACGCACTTGACTGGTTTGACCGGCAGATGGAGGCGTTGGCCGACTTCGACGTGACGGTCACCTTCTGCTTCACGCCGGAACACCGCGGAATGATGCCGCACCACGCCAGCCCGCCGCTGGTGCCCGAGGAATTCGCCGAGTTCTGCGCGGCAATGACGCGCCGCTATGCCGGCAGCATCGCCGCTCCTTCGATCGGCAGGCTGCGCGCCTCCGCAGCGTGAGGAGCTTCGGCTCTCCAGCCATGACGCTCACCGTCCTCAACGTCGCCTATCCCCTCGCCCCGGTCGGGCCGGATGCGGTCGGCGGCGCCGAGCAGGTGCTGTCGATGCTCGACCAGGCGCTCGTACAGGCCGGACACCGCTCGATCGTGATCGGCTGCCAGGGCTCGAGCGCTGCGGGTGTCCTCATCGAGACGCCGACCGAACCGGGCGTGCTCGATGAAGCGGCGAAGCGCCGGGCACAGCGTGCTCATCGCGCCGCAATTGCTACCGCACGCGCTCGCTGGCCAATCGACGTGGTCCATTTGCACGGTATCGATTTCGATGCCTATCTGCCGGGCGACGGGCCGACATTGGTGACCCTGCATTTGCCGCTCGACTGGTATCCGGCCGACGCTCTCAATCCGGCGCGGGAGGATCTGTGGCTGCATGCGGTATCGGCGGCTCAGCAAAGAACCGCGCCGCCGGGAGCCAGGCTGATTGGGCCGATTCCCAACGGAGTGGACGTCGACGCGCTGAGCGAGCCGCAGGCCAAACACGACTTTGCGCTCGTGCTCAGCCGCGTCTGCCCGGAAAAGGGCATCCATCTGGCGCTGGACGCAGCCAAGAAGGCCAGCGTGCCGCTGGTCATCGGTGGCAAGGTCTACCCCTATGAAACGCACACAGCGTATTTTCGCGGCGAGGTCGAACCCCGGCTGGACGACCGGCGCCGCTTCCTTGGTCCGCTCGGCTTTGTCGCCAAGCGGCGCCTGCTGAATACAGCCCGCTGCCTAGTCATTCCGAGCCTTGCCGCGGAAACCAGTTCGCTCGTCGCCATGGAGGCGCTCGCCTGCGGCACCCCCGTGGTGGCCTTCCCGAATGGCGCACTGCCGGATGTGGTCGAGCACGGCAAGACCGGGTATCTGGTCGGGGATGTCGACGAGATGGCCGAAGCCATCGCTGCCGCACCCAGCCTGGACCCCGAGACCTGCCGAGCCGAGGCGCGGCGGCGCTTTTCACTCGACCGCATGGTTTCCTCCTACATGGACGCCTATCGGGCGCTGGCACGGCTCGGCACAGACAGCGGGCAGCTCGCGACGGCAAAGTGAGCGCGACATGCTCCGCAGTGAGATCATCGACGATCCGGCGGACCTCGAAGCCCTCGAGCCGCACTGGTGGGAACTCTGGTCGCGCAGTCCCTCGGCGACGCCGTTCCAGTCTCCCGCATGGTTGCTGCCATGGTGGCGGACATTTGCTCCCGGCGAGCTAGCGACGGTCGCCATCTGGCGTGGCGACGATCTGGTCGGCCTGGCGCCACTCTATCTGGAACGCCACGACGCCGGCGCGCGATTGCTTCCGCTCGGCATTTCGTTGAGCGACTATCTGGATGTCCTTTGTCTTCCCGAGATCGCCGAACCGGTCGGCGCAGTCATCGGTGGCGCCGTTCTTTCCGTCGGCTGGTCACAGTGGATCTTGCAGGACCTGCCTCCCGGCGGCGCCGGCCTTGCCATCAGGCATGCCGCGCTCGAATCATGCCAAGCCGTCGGTCACGCCGCTTGCCCGGTGCTCGCCCTCGCCGGCGACCAGACGCTTCAAGGCTGTGTTCCGGCGCGGCGGAGGCGCCAATTGCGCCGCGCCCACAGGGCCGCGTCGAGACGCGGCAGTGTCTCCATCGAACCCGCTTTGTCCGATCCGCAGACATTCCTCGACCACCTGATCCGCCTTCACCGCGCGCGCTGGGCCGGACACGGCGACGGCGTGCTGTCCGATTCCCGCGTGGAAGCATTCCACCGTCAGGCGCTGCCGCAAATGGCCGCCCAAGCGCTTGCCCGATGCTGGCTTATCACGATCGGTAACGCGATCGTGGGCGCCTATTACGGGTTCCATCATCGTGGCCGCGCTTGCGCTTATCTCGGTGGCTTCGATCCGGCCTATGCCGAGGAAAGTCCCGGCGCGCTGCTCATCGGCCAAGCGATAAGGCAGGCGATCTGCGAAGGCGCGGAAGAGTTCGATTTTCTGCGCGGACAAGAGGCCTACAAGTACAGCTGGGGCGCCGTAGACCGGTGGACGATGCGCAAGATCTGGACGCGGAGCAAAGGGCGATGAGCGCGACCCAGCCGGAATCTCGGCGGTCGACATCAGCAAGGCGGGTGCTGGAGGAGTGCATGGCAGACGGTGCCGGCGTCGAAGCCGTCATCGCAAGGCTGGCTCTCCGTTTCGAGACAGGAATCGATGCTGCAGAATTGGCGAAGATTGCGCAAAACACGCACTCGGCTGACCCGCGAAACACGGCAAAACTGCAACGGATTGCGGACCTGCTTCGGCGCAGGCCCGAGATCTTCGCCACGCTGCGCAAAACAGGTGGTGCCGTTCGGCACGAGCGTGGCGAGGACGAGACCGACGATGCGGTCGTCAAGCGGCTGGCGGCCGGGTTTGACGCGGCGGCGGCGATCTCCCCGGCGGCGAGCGTCCAGCTGTCATCGCTGGGCAATGAGGAAAAGCTCTCTGCCGCTACGGCTGAGATCGTTGCATGGCTGGAGAGGCGAGGCTTTACCGGCACTGACCGCGACATACTGGATATCGGATGTGGTATCGGTCGGTTCGAACAGGCGCTATCCGCTCTGTCGCACCGGATCGTCGGCAGCGATATATCCCCAGCGATGATCTCGATCGCCCGCCGGCGATGCGCCGGGCTCGGCAATGTAGAATTCCGCCCTACGAGCGGTTTCGATCTTGCCGATTTTTGCGATGCCAGCTTCGACCGCGTGCTGGCCGTCGACAGCTTTCCCTATCTGGTGCTGGCCGGCCTTGCGGAGCGACATTTCGTGGAAATCGCGCGCGTGCTGAAGAGACCGGGCATGGCCGTGCTTTTGAATTATTCATATCGCGGATCGCCGGCGCTGGATCGCGCCGATGTTCATAACTTCGCCAACGCAAATGGCATGCAAGTCCTCGTCGACGGCGAAAAGCCGTTCCGGCACTGGGACGGCGATGCCTTCCTGCTTACGATTTCCGGCGGAACATTGCGGCCCAACGATGGTTCGGATGCCGAACGGGAAAAGCCGCTATTCGACAGTATGAAGGAGGACAAGATGGCGTCCGGCAGCAAGAAGCACATCGGTCGCGGCAGTCACGGCAAAGGCGCTGGCGCTGGCGCGATGACCGATCTTCCCAAGGACAAGATCGGAGAGAACGCCGTTCTGTCCAACAGAGACAAGAAGCAGCACACCAAGGAGCGTGGGCTCGACGGCAATCGGGTCAAGTCCGAGCAGTACCAGGATCATTCAGCGGATCGGCGGCCTGAAGACTGATCGTTGCGGCAGCATGTGGCTTGCAGCCGGTGAGCAATTGAAAGGCGGCGAGAGCCCAACCGCTGACGAAGCTGTGCAAGGACCGATGCCGGTCGCATGGACGCCCTGCAAATTCTTGCAAACTCGCACTGTTGCCACCAGAGTGAGGTGAAGGAACCAACATTTGCCAAGAGAACGCGATGTCTCGCTCAAGGGAAGATTCCGGCAGCAGGCGTGCCGATCTGACGATAGATCGGGAAATCGCTTCCTTGCTTGCGGCCATCGAGCAGGAAAGGGTTCCTGACAGGCTGACCAAACTTGCGATCGAGTTGCAGCATGCGCTTGTCGAAAGGCGCTTGCGCGAGACCAGCAACTAACGTGACGTGTATTAGCGGCGCCTCTCGGCTTCGAAGTCCAGTTGTCCTTCGGACAGATAGCTGCGCCTTTCCATCAGGGTTTGCGAGGAACTTTCGCCAAGGTATTCCAGCACGCCGGCGCGTGCCCTGTTGAGCCGGCTCTTCACGGTTCCCACCGCGCAACCGCATATTTCGGCCGTTTCCTCATAGCTGATGCCCAGAACGCCTATCAACATCAGAACCTCGCGCTGGTGCTCAGGAAGACTCTGGATGGCCTGGTGGACCTCCTTGCCCTGTACGGACCATTCCTGCGTCGCTTCCGAGATCGGCCGCAGCGAAGCGCAGTCGAGCAGGCCGGGCGCTTCCCTCACCGCGGCCCTGACACGCGTGTAGTAGGTGTTGCGCATGATCGTGAAGAGCCATGACTTCATGCGCGTTCCAGCTTCGAACTTGTCAATGTTGGCCAAGCCCTTGGTCAGCGTCTCTTGGACCAGGTCGTCGGCATCATCGGGAGTGCGGCAGAAGGTGCGGGCGAAAGCCCTCAAAGCGGGTATGAGGTCGACGATGGAAACTTCTTCGGTTTCGCGAGTCGCCAAGGCGTAGGCTGTAGGTGGCAATGGTCCAGCTCCCGTCCAGAATGAGTTCGTGAGCGCAGACCAGTTAAATGCATTGGGCGAAAGATCGTTCCGGCTGGCGAAAATCACCCGGATCGGGAACCGGAGCGGCTTGGCTGGGCAACCCAGCCGGCGGTGATATTTTTGACGGAACAACCACCGGTATCGCGGAGTTGGAATCCAGGCCGTCCGAAAATCCGGGGCGCCGTGTCGAAACGCGATTTTCGCAGCGAGCCTGGGCCGCCACCTCAAGGACAGTCCGCCACCTCAAAACAGGAGGAACCCATGACAGGAAACAAGCACGCCAAAGGCAAAACGCCGGCCGATAGCGACCTTGCCAACGATCCCGGCATCGGCAGTTCCAAGGGCACGATCAAGGAGGGCGACCGGCTCGATCAGGGCGACAACACGTTCGAAGGCGATGTCGAGAACGACACCACGCCTCAAGGCGGTATCAATCCACGGCAAAAGATGCGGACCAACAAATGACGCCAGCATCGGCCGGCGCACGATCGAACAAACCCGCTGCAACCCGTGCAGCAATCCCGCGTTAAAGAGCATGGGCCTCGCGTCCGCCCAGCGTTGATGCGACAGGCTCTTTCGCGGAGACACAGATGACAAAAAAATCGTTTGGCCGCCCCGTTCCAATTCTCGTCGGCCTTGGTTTCCCTCGCCATGTCGAAAATATCTGGCAGGCCTATGACGTCTTGAACGAATGGCCGAGTCGCGGCCCGGCGCACAAGGCGGCGTTCGACGCCTGTCGCGCCGGGCTGGCTGACGAGGTCGATGCCGAGACCGTGCGCGCGGCGTTCGAAGCATTCGCCCGCAAGGCGGGCATTCTGGCGCACGATGTCGCCGCCGAAATACCAGCAGGCACCAATCCCACTGCGGTTCGCGACGTCGGCTAAAATGCCCAGCAGGCCATGTGACCTGCTGAGGCTAATTTATATCAAGGGTGGTTAAATCGGGAGGACCGCCATGCTGGAGATAAAGTTCGATGCTCCGGTTTGCATCTACTTCGGCAAGCCGGGACGATCGCGAATGGTCAGCTCCGTTTTCGAGGCTTCTTACTGCCTCAAAAGCGAGAAATGGCCTGCCCGCAATGCCCCGTTGTCGCTGATGGCGGGAGATGCATTGGATGGCGCCCAGATCGGCCAGATTACGGCAGCGGAAGCCCGCGAAGCATTTATCGACGCGGCTTTGGAAGCGAAGATTCTTGTCGAAGGCGAGCCGCATGACACACATGCCCGGACGGCCTTCATGCCGGACGGCGGGTGAACCGGCAGGCTGCTTCCCCGCAGAGCCGTTTATCACGAATGGCTGGCTTCCTCGGCCTTTTTCTCCCGCTGCTGCCTGAGGACCTCGTCGGTTCCGACCAGCTTCTTCGATCCGCCGGGGATCGCGGTGGAAACAACAGCCGGCGGGTCGCTTGCGGGGAAAGAATCCTCCAGACCCGCCTGCAGCTGGTCTTCCAGCGTCTGCGGCTCTTCCGAGCGGCCAGGGGTCCTTCGGGTGTCTACATTCTCCAGCGGCTGTGTCATGTCCGGTGAAGACCTGACTTCTCGAATCCAGCCATAGAGCTGTTCGATGGCAAATTCCTTCATTGTGTCGAAATCGGCCTTTTCGTCACGCGATGCCTCGATTTGGTCAACCATGGTCTTCTCGAACCGTTCGAGGCTCTCGCTTCCACACGCTCGGCAGAGACGCACCAGCGCCTCGCGCAGTATGAGCGGCGCAAAGTGCGCTGTCGCCTCGAGCCTGAGCTGCTGCAAACGCTCCGGGGTAGCGGCTTGGAACTTCGACATGCTCGACCTCTTCGCCTAGTGGAGCATGTCAACGAAAATTGTCGGCGGATGTTCCATCGGCGGCCGCTGCATCGCTCGATCCTCAGCGGTGCGCTCCACCACCGACTGCCATGCGGATACCGAGACAGACGACGAAGCAGCTGTGCCGGATGACCGTCCGGCCGCCCGCTATGTAGAACCCATGCGGCCACTTCGGCCCGGGTTCGCCAGATGCCTTGGTGCCATCGTTGGACCTGCCGGCATTTCGCATCATCTTGAGTGCTTCGTCCCTGGTCAGGCCGCACCTGCGGGCAAAACAATCGATCTCATAGGCCAACTCGGCCGACAGGTCGTGTTTGGCATGCATTTTTCGCTGGTGTTTGCGTGCGCCCATTCAGGCTCGGTCCCGGATCAGCCGGTTCCCAGCGCCTGGCCAATCAGTTTCCGCAAGTTTTCTCACGCGCCGTCTGGCCGGCCCACCCTGTCCTTGAGTTCGTTCAGGAATGCGAGCAGCGCGTCCTCAGGATCGTCGGCCGCTTCGGTCAGCATATCGATGCCCCAGCGGCCGAGGACAGCCTCCTGGACGATGCTCGGCTGGGACATGAAGATGAAGGATTTCGGGCGGTTCTTCTCATAGCCGGAGCGGCGCCAGGTCTGCCAAAGCCGGTGCAGCAGCAGACGGATGTTCATGTCGGACATGCTGTAGCCGATGAACAGGATGGTGCGCCCGAGCGCGTCAGCGCGAAACTTCACGTCGAGCGGCGAATCGAACGAAAGCCGCTCAAAATAATCGGTCTCCGCCAGAACCAGCGATTTGTCGTCGTCGAAATCGCCGTGGAATTTTATGATCTGCGTCACCTCGCCGGTGGCCTTTGGCAAGTCCTTTGCATTGGCGACTTTGACAAAGGGCCGGCTATGGATCTCGAAGGCAACCTCGAGATTGCGATCATAATTGGTGGTGTAGATGATCGGAAAATCGAGCGATACGATGAGCTTGTGGATTGCCGACCGCTGCACTTCTTCGCGCGATACGCTCCATTCGCGATCCATCCAGCTGCGCAAAGGGCCGAGGCTCCCCTGCTTCAGCCGGTAGTATTCGGCAAGGGCCTGATAGCTGGCCTCCGGTGCGCCGATCATGTCCTCGTGAAGGCCGAGTTCGCTTTGCATGTGCTCGATGAGCTTTTGCCAGGACGGCAAGCCGACGCTCATCGACACCCCGGCTCCAACGAACAAGATAGCTCGTCGCTCTTTCACCGATTGAGCCAGTTGCTCGACTGCAGACAGCATTCGACACAACTGCGATAGGCGCCGCTCCGTTCCAGCCGAGCCCGGACCGCCGCCGGAATAGATTTACTTCCGACGTGAGTGCGAACACTCGGATCGGCTGTTCCGAGCGCCCGGCCGCCGACTTTGGCCAACCGAACCCGACATTTATTTCGTTGCATTGGCACTTCTGCGCCGCTCACGCGTTGGAGAGTGTTCAACAAACACGGCGCAGCTGCAGCTAATGGAGCTCTGCGCCAACGTCGGCAAACTCGACAGCCAATGAGGCAAGCGCGACTGGTGGCGGCGAAAAATAGGGTGCCTGGCAAAAGGGGAAAGAGGCCATTGGCTGCGATGCTGGGATGGACGCTGCTGGCAAGCTTCGCGCTGACTACCGCGGCGGTTGCTCAGTCAACGTCAAGCTTTGCGATAAATCCGCCTGCCGCAGCTGCTCCGCCCGACGACGGCCAATGGGCGATGCCGGCAAAGAACTACGCCTCGACTCGCTACAGCGAACTTGCGGAGATCACCGAAGACAACGTCAAAAACCTGCAGGTGGCCTTCACCTTCTCGACCGGCGTCAACAAGGGTCAGGAGGCTGCGCCCCTGGTGGTCGGCAACACGATGTACATCGTGACACCGTTTCCCAACATTCTCTACGCGCTTGACCTTACCAAGCCCGGCGCGCCGATGAAGTGGAAGTTCGAGCCCAATCCCGAGCCTGCGGCGCAGGGCGTTGCCTGTTGCGACGTGGTCAACCGCGGTGCAGCCTTCTTCGAAGGGCGCATCTATTACAACACGCTCGATGGCCACACGATCGCCGTCGATGCGGCCACCGGCAAACCGGTCTGGAACACCCACATCGGCAACATCAACATCGGCGAGACCATCACCATGGCGCCGCTGGTGGTGAAGGGCAAAGTGCTGGTCGGCAATTCCGGCGGCGAAATGGGCGTACGCGGCTGGATCAAGGCGCTCGACGCCGGCGACGGGCACGTCGTCTGGACGGCCTACAATACCGGACCGGACGCCGAGGTGCTGATCGGCCCCGATTTCAAGCCGCATTACGACATGGACAAGGGCAAGGATCTCGGCGTGACGTCGTGGCCGCCCGACGCCTGGAAGATCGGCGGCGGCAATGTGTGGGGCTGGATCTCCTATGACCCGGACCTAAACCTGATCTTCCATGGCACCGGAAATCCCGGTCCGTGGAATCCGGATCTGCGGCCTGGCGACAACAAATGGACCGCCGGAATCTTTGCCCGCGATCCCGACACCGGCGCAGCCAAATGGTTCTATCAATGGACCCCGCACGATTTGCACGACTACGACGGCATCAACGAACAGGTGCTGCTCGACATGACCTGGCAGGGCAAGCCCCGCAAGGTGCTGGTCCGACCGGAACGCAACGGCTACGTCTATTTGTTGGACCGCACTACGGGCGAAGTACTGTCGGCAGTGCCGTTCGGGCCTGTCAATTCCAGCAAGGGCGTCGACCTGAAGACCGGCCGGCTGATTGTAAATCCGGACAAGAAGACCGGCACCGGCAAGGTCGTCCGCGACATCTGTCCCACCGCATCGGGCCTCAAGGACTGGCAACCTTCGGCGTTCTCGCCCAAGACCGGCCTGCTCTACATCCCGCATAATAACATGTGCATGGACGAAGAAGGCGTCGAGGTGAATTACATCGCCGGCACGCCCTATGTCGGCATGAACGTGCGCATGATTCCCGGGCCGGGCGGCAATCGCGGTGCATTTACTGCCTGGGATGTCGCCGCCGCCAAGCCGGCGTGGAGCCTGAAGGAGAACTTTCCGGTGTGGAGCGGCGCCGTCGCCACCGCCGGCAATGTCGTGTTCTATGGCACGATGGAAGGCTGGTTCAAGGCGGTCAGCGCCAGGACCGGCGAACCGCTTTGGCAGTTCAAGACGTCGTCCGGCATCATCGGCCAGCCGATCACCTATCGCGGCCCGGACGGGCACCAATATGTCGCGATTCTTTCGGGCGTCGGCGGCTGGGCCGGTGCGATCGTATCCGGCGATCTCGATCCGCGCGACGCCACCGCCGCGCTCGGCTTCGTCAACGTCATGAAGGATCTGAAGGATGTAACCACGCCGGGAGGTGCGCTGTATGTGTTCCGGCTCCCTTGAGACGACCGGCCGAGTTGCGCGCGCACGGAGAAAATCTTCCCGGCGGTTTGGCGCCGCGGTCGGCGCACTGGCGCTCTCGCTCGTCGCCGCCGTTGCCGATGCGCGCGAATTGAGGATCTGCGCCGATCCCAACAACATGCCGTTCTCCAATGCCGCCAGGCAGGGCTTTGAAAACAAGATCGCCGAACTCGTCGCGACGGAGCTTGGCGCAACGGTTTCCTACACATGGTGGGCACAGCGCCGTGGCTTCGTCCGCAACACGCTGAAGGCCGGCCTGTGCGATCTTGTGCCCGGCACGCCCGCCAATCTCGAGATGCTGCGCACCACCGCGCCCTACTACCGGTCTTCCTATGTCTTCGTGACACGCAGGGATGCGCCGGAAATCGCGTCCTTCAACGATCCTCGCCTGCTCGATCTGCACATCGGCGTCCAGCTGATCGGCGACGACGGCGCCAACTCGCCACCCGTCCTGGCGCTTGGCCGTCGTGGCATCGTCGGCCATCTCATCGGTTTCCCCGTCTATGGGGACTATTCGGCGCCGAACCCGCCAGCACGCATCATTGAGGCGGTCACGAATGGCGACATCGATATGGCCGTCGTCTGGGGACCGTTGGCCGGCTACTTTGCATCCAGGCAGAAGGTGGCGCTGCGGATCACGCCGGTTTCGCCGCGCATCGACGGTCCGCTGCTGCCGATGATCTACGACATCTCGATGGGTGTGCGCCACGACGACGATGCGCTGCGCAGCGAAGTAGACGCAGCGCTCGCCAAGCACCGCGCCGAGATCGATGCAATCCTGGCGGAATATGGCGTGCCTCGCCTCGACGTCGCCGGGGCGGCAGTGCGATGAACCGCTGCCTTCCATGCTTGCTGTCGGCGATGCTCGTCCTTGCCGCTTGCCAGCGTGAGGAACGCGAAACGCGTCCACAGTCGGCGCTCGGCTCGGGCGATCAACCGGCAGCCGTGACGGCCCTCGAGCCGGGCGGCCAACGGCCGACCTCGTCCGACAACAAGGCCGGCGTGTTCGAGGCCAATGCCTTCCACCTCAGCGAGGGCAAGCGTCTGTTCAATTGGTTCAATTGTTCCGGCTGCCATGCCAATGGCGGCGGCGGCATGGGCCCGGCCCTCATGGACCAGAAGTGGCTCTATGGCAGCTCGATCGAAAGCATCCACGCCACGATCAGGGACGGCCGGCCAAACGGCATGCCGAGCTTCCGCGACACGATCCCGGATGACCAGATATGGGAACTTGCTGCCTTCGTCCGAGCACTGAGCGGCAACGCACCGTCCTCCGCCGCGCCGGGCCGCGACGACGACATGATGCCCCATCCGTCCGAAAATCGCCTGCCGGATGCCACGACTCTGGGGAAGTCGCCGTGAACCGCCTTGTTTGCAGCGTGTGCTGCGGCGCAGCCTGCATGCTGCTCCTTGCAGGGTGCAGCGGCTGGCAATCCGCGCTCGACCCAAAGGGCCCGGCCGCGGGCGAGCTCGCATGGCTGATCTGGTTCTTCACAGCACTGTGCACGGTGGTCTGGCTCCTGGTGATGGCCGTGCTGATCGTGCCATTGGCCCGGCGCCCGGCGCCGCTCGGCGACCCGCTTGTCCTCGACGCTGCCGCCGAGCGCAGCAAGATGCGAATTGTCGTCGCCGCACTCGCCGCTACCGCCCTGATCCTGGTCGGCCTGACGCTGCTGAGCTACTTCGCTAACCGGACGCTCGCCGCCATCGGCTCGGATGCGGCGCTGACGATCCGGGTGACCGGGCATCAATGGTGGTGGGAGGTGCGCTACGAAAACGATCAGCCGAACCGCATCCTGACGACCGCCAATGAAATCCACATCCCGGCGGGCGAGCCGGTGCGGCTTGTGGTGACCTCGACCGACGTTATCCATTCCTTCTGGGTGCCGAACCTCTCGGGCAAGCTGGACGTCATTCCAGGCCACGAGAACGTTCTCGATCTGAAGGCGGACAAGCCCGGCGTCTATCGCGGGCAGTGCGCCGAGTTCTGCGGCGCGCAGCATGCCAATATGAGCACCTTCATCATCGCCGAACCTCGGCCCGTCTTCGATGCCTGGCTGAACGATCAGCTGCGGCCGGCGGCCGCCCCCGTGTCGGCCGAGGCCAAAACCGGCCACGACCTGTTCCTCAAACGGCCATGCGTGATGTGCCACAAGATCGGCGGCACCATCGCCGGCGGCACGGTCGCCCCAAACCTCACCCATATCGCAAGCCGGCAAACGCTCGCTGCCGGCACGCTGACAATGAGCCGCGGCAATCTCGCAGCCTGGATAGCCAATCCGCAGGGGATCAAGCCAGGCGCCCACATGCCCGTGGTGCGACTGGACGGGGACGAACTGAATGCGATCGTCGCCTATCTCGAGGGCCTGAAATGAGCAGCGCCGACGTGGCCCGTGAGCGTCGGCTCGCCGGCGAGCGAGCAGCGGCCGGCAAAGGAGACCTGGCCCCCGAGCGCGACGGTCCTCGCGACACCGGCCTCGACGACTCCAGCCTCGATGGCTGGCTGGCGCGGACATGGCAGACGGCACCGGGCATCATCGGTGCGCTCTCGAGCGTCGACCACAAGATTGTCGCGCGGCGCTACCTGATCACCGCTTTCGCCTTCCTGTGCCTCGGTGGCCTCAGCGCCGTTGCCATGCGCATCCAACTGTCGGGGCCGGAGCGCGGGCTGATCGGGCCGGACCGCTACAACCAGCTGTTCACCATGCATGGCGTGACCATGATGTTCCTGTTTGCGGTGCCGATCGTTCAGGCGACCGGCATCTACCTCGTGCCGCTGATGGTCGGCACCCGCAACATCGCCTTTCCGCGCCTCAATGCATTCAGCTTCTGGATTTATCTCTCCGGTGGCCTCTTCGCCTGGGTGTCGTTTGCACTCGACATGGCGCCCGACGTCGGCTGGTTCTCCTACGTGCCGCTGTCCGGTCCTGAATTCGGGCCAGGCAAGCGTTCCGACGTGTGGGCGCAGATGATCACCTATACCGAAGTGTCATCGTTGGCGGTCGCGGTTGCCACCATCGTCACCGTGCTGAAGCAGCGTGCGCCGGGCATGTCGCTGGACAAGATTCCGCTCTATGTCTGGGCGATGCTCGTCACCTCCTTCGTCATCGTGTTCGCCATGCCGGCGGTCATGATCACGTCGACGTTCCTGATCCTCGACCGGCTGGTCGGCACCCATATCTTCAATCCCGCCGAGGGCGGCGACGTATTGCTATTCCAGCACCTGTTCTGGTTCTTCGGCCACCCCGAAGTCTACATCATATTCCTGCCGGCTACCGGCATGGTGTCCTCGATCATCGCCGCTTTCGCCCGGCGTCCGGTATTCGGCTATCTGGGTATGGTACTGGCCTTGATCGCAGTCGGCTTTCTGTCGTTCGGCCTGTGGGTTCACCACATGTTCGCAACCGGTCTGCCCAAGCTCGGCGCGAGCTTCTTCACCGCCTCGAGCATGCTGATCGCCATCCCGAACGGGCTGCAGATCTTCTGCTGGCTGGCGACATTGTGGGACGGACGCCCGATAATCAGAACGCCGCTGCTGTTCGTGTTCGGCTTCTTCTTCACGTTCGTCGCGGGCGGCCTGACTGGGGTGATGCTGGCGTCGGTGCCATTGGACCTGCAAGTGCACGACACCTATTTCGTGGTCGCGCATTTCCATTACGTGCTGGTCGGCGGGTCGGTGTTCCCGCTGCTCGGCGCGACCTATTTCTGGTTCCCCAAGATCACCGGCCGGATGATGAGCGAACGTCTCGGACGCTGGCACTTCTGGCTTGCCTTCCTAGGCTTCAATGCGGCGTTCTTTCCGATGCACATTGTCGGCCTGTGGGGCATGCCGCGGCGGGTCTACACCTATCCGGTGGAACTCGGCTGGGGCAACATCAACCTGTTCATCACAGCCGGCGCGGTCATCCTGTTCCTAAGCTTCGTTCTGTTCACTATAAACCTGGTGTACAGCGCCTCGAGGGGCGCCCCGGCCGGGGACAATCCCTGGAATGCCGGCACGCTGGAATGGGCGACGAGCTCTCCACCGCCGAGCTATAATTTCGCTCGAATCCCGGTGGTTACCCACGCCGAGCCGCTCTGGGCCGAACGTGACACGCTGCCTGTCGCGACCGGGCTTCGCGTCGACGCGCGCGAACTTGTCATTTCGACCGTGGCAGAGGCGCATCCAGATGTGCGCGAGAAGTCGGCGACGCCGTCGATCTGGCCATTGTTCGCCGCGCTCGCCGTCGGCGCCACCTTTCTCTATTCGATCTTCAGCCCGTGGGCGGTGGTCTGGGGAGCCGGGCCGATCGCCATCACTTTGATCGGTTGGTTCTGGCCGAAAGGCGATCCGGAGGATGAGGGATGAAACAGCGTCCTGCCGCCGATCTTTCCAAACTCCCGACCTTCGGGATCGGACCGCGCAGCCCGACCTGGTGGGGCACTCTCGCCTTCATGGCGCTGGAGGGCACCGGCTTCGCGCTCGCCGCAGGCACCTATCTTTACCTCGCCTATCTGTCGCCCAAATGGCCATTGGGCGTGCCGCCGCCCAACCATTGGCCGGGCACCATCGTCACGCTGTTGCTGCTCGCCAGCGTGGTGCCCAATCACATACTGAACCGCTACGCCGAAGCCTGTGCCATGGTGCCCGTGCGCATCGGCCTGATCGTCATGTCGCTGCTCGGTATCGCACCGCTTGTCGTGCGGTGGTTCGAATTTCCGGCCCTCAACATTTATTGGGATACCAATGCGTACGGCTCGATGCTGTGGGTCCTGCTCGGCCTTCACACAACGCACCTGATTACCGACGTCGGCGACACGCTGGTGCTGACGGTCCTGATGTTCACGCGCCATGGCTACAGCGGCCGGCGTTTCGGGGACGTTGGCGACAACGTCTTCTACTGGGATTTCGTGGTCGCGACCTGGATCCCGATCTATCTGTTGATCTACTGGATGCCGAGGCTTGACTGAGATGCGTGCGCTTCGCTTGGGCACATCATGGGGCGGGCTGTTGTCCGGGCCTTTGGCCTGGGCGGTGTCGACGCAGCTGAATTATGCGTTCGTGGAGTGGCAGTGCGCCCACGGTATTCCCGTCATACCGGTCATTGCGCTGGTGCTGACAGTGCTGGCCTTGCTCGGCGGCGTGCTTTCGTGGCGGGCGCGACAGCAAGGCGGCGCCGCCTTCAAACCGGATCGTACGCGCGGCACCGAGCATTTCGTCGCCAATATCGGCATTCTCAGCGCGGTGCTGTTTGCGCTGGTAATCGTCATGCAAGGCGCGGCTTCGCTCATTGTTGACGGCTGCCTACGATGAGCTTCGACGCGCTCTTCTCGACCTCGATCTGCTACGGTGCCGGCGCCCCGCAGGCCGGCTGGACGCTGGCGTTGCCGATCACGCTGCCGCTAACCATGATCGCACTGCTTTACGCGGCAGGCGCCTTTCGGCTGTGGCGGCGGAGTGCCCGCAGCCGCCCGTTGCGGTTGCGGCAAGCCCTGCTGTTTGCGACCGGCTGGGCCATTTTGGCGGCAGCACTGGTCAGTCCGCTCCACGCATTCGGTGAGCGCGTTTTCACCGCCCACATGATCGAGCACGAGCTGTTGATGGCGGTGGCGGCACCCCTGCTGGTCGCCTCCCGTCCGGCGGCGGCGATGATGTGGGCATTGCCGACCAAGCTGCGGCTGGCATTTGGCGCAGCCGGGCAGGCGAAGGTGCTTCGAACCGTTCGGGCCGCCGCCAGCCGCCCTCTAGCCGCGACCTTCCTGCACGGCGTCGCGATATGGGCGTGGCACGTTCCGGCGCTGTTCGAGGCGGCGCTTGCACAGGGTGTCCTGCATTATGCGCAACATGCCAGCTTCTTCGGTGCGGGGCTGCTGTTCTGGTGGGTGCTGCTGCCGCGTTCAGGCCGCGAACAAGCCTACGGCAGCGCAGTCATGCACCTCTTTTTCACCTCGCTGCACACCGGCCTGCTCGGGGTGCTGCTGCTGGTCTCGCCAAGGCTGTGGTACCCGGTAAACGCAGCCGGCGCGGAATTGTGGAGCCTTAGCCCGCTCGAGGACCAGCAACTCGCCGGCTTGGTGATGTGGGTTCCGGCCGGGCTGATTTATGGCGGAGCCGCGTTGCTGCTGGCCGGTCTGTGGATTCGCTCAAGTGGACAGAGAAGATGGGAGGCGTCGCATGCGCTCCAGGCTGTCTAAGCTGGTCATTGGTGCCGGGACGGCGATTGCCGTGCTGGCCGCAGCTTGGGCGGCGCTGACGTTGTGGCCGGAGCGCCTCGTCAGGGTCGCGCATAAGACGGACAATGCCCCTAGCAGCATCGGCGTGCGCGCAACATCGCGCTTCACTCCGTCCGGACCCATCCTCGGCGCCGCGGCAATTGTCGTGCTTGTTGCAGCCCTGGCCGGGATCGCGTTGTACTTCGAGCAAAGCCGTCGAGTGGAGCAGAAGGCCGACAATGCAACCGGCGGTGTTGGCGCCCGCGCCATACCAATCATCATGGCCAATGGCTGTGCCGGATGCCACACGATCACCGGCGTGCCCGGCGCGCAGGGACTGGTCGGTCCACGCCTCGACGCCAGCTTGGCCACCCGGGTCTATATCGGCGGCGTATTGTCCAACAATCCGCGAAACATGGTCCGTTGGATACGCGCCGCAAGAGAGATCAATCCGCACACGGCAATGCCTTCGACCAGAATTTCCGAGCAGGAGGCGCGGGATATCGCGGCCTATCTCTATTCGCTGAAATGAAAGTCATCGCTCATCCCGGCAGCTGCACGCGGCCTGTCTTCACCAGTCGATCGCAGGCCGAGTGATCATCAGCCAGAAAATCCCGAGTACCGCAGCGAAGGCGGGGAAGCCGAAGGCGAACCACAGCCAGAAGAGCCGATGATAGCGCGGCGGCAACGGCGCGCCTGCAGCGGCGGCTTGCGATGCCAGCTTGCGCATCTGCATTTGCATCCAGACGACCGGGAGCCAGAACATTCCGGTGAAGATATAGAGCGCGATCGAAAGTACGATCCAGCCCTCCGACAGCGAGTAGCCTGCCTGCCAGGCGAGCGCGGCTCCGGTCAAAGGCTGCGCGACCACGGCCGTCGCGGTGAAAAGGAAGTCGGCGACGACGACGATACGCGCCACTGCCGCAACCGTCGCGGCATTGCCGGTCCTGTGGGCGAGCAGCATGAAGAAAGCGATACCGGCGCCGGTACCAAGCAGCACGGATGCGCCGATGACATGCAGAAATTTCAGCAGGAAATAGAGCATCAACGCTCCTCCAGCACTGCCAAGGCCACAAAGTGCAGCACCAGGATCGGCAACACCTTGAGCAACGGCCCAAGCGGGTCGTTCCACAGATCGGGGCTCAGGAAGCTTCCGACGACCAAGTAGAAGAGCGAGAGCGCGATGCCGCCATAGACGCCTTTTCGCGTCGCTGGCCGCCAGGCTAGGAGCGCGCCGACGGCGATGTCGGCAAGAGCGCCGGCGATCACGATCGGTGCCGACAAGATGCCGGCCCCCGTGCCTTGCATCAGATCGACCCCGCTGCCGTAGCCGGTTGTCAGCGACACAATCCCCGTCACGATCCAGAAGAAGGGCAGGACGACGAAGATCGCAGGCTTGATGAAATACAGCCGGGCAAACCATTTTTCCTGCACCGTTGCCGGATTGAGCGCGAGGAAGCCCGCCAGGGTTTGCGGGCGTATGCCGGTCGCGGCGGTCCAGTCCGAGGGATCTCCAACCGCTCCTCGGGCGATCTCTCTGGCCGCGTTGGTGCGCATCGGTGGACGCCAGCCGAACATCGCGGCAAGGTCGCCGAGGCGGTAGAGAAGCCTTGCAACAGCCGCCGGCAAGACAAACCTGGCTGCAGGAGCCCAGCCGAGCCATCGGCGATAGCTGCCGACGACCTCGTCCATGCTCAGCTGTTCGGGACCGACAAGTTCCAACACGACGCGAGACGGACTGTCGGAATCGAGCAGGAAGACGACTGTTGAGACCACATCGTCGAGTAGTACCACCTGGAGCCGGCCGGTGCCGGGCATGGACGGCAGCACCGGCAGCGAGGCGAGACCCCTAAACAATGCGCTGGCCCCAAACACCGGCCGGCCGAGCACCACGGACGGGCGCAGGATCACCCAATCCAGATCAAGCGCCATAAGCGCTTGGTCGCCGACCAGTTTCGTCGCCGAGAATGCCGAAGGCTGCGCCCGATCGACGCCTATCGCCGAGAAGTGGATTACCCGGGCAACCCCCGCCCGCGCACAGGCGAGGAAGAGTGCTGCCGCCGCGTCGCGATGGACTTCGCGCGTCTTTTCGCGAAGGCTGTCCTGCAGGACGCCGGCACAATTCACGACGGCGTCGACACCCCTGAGATGCGGTAGCCAGTCTTCGGGCTGCAGCGCCGCCGCCATGTCCAGCACCAGCAATTGATAATTGCCGGCCCGGTTTGCGCCGGGGCTGCGGACCAATCCGATCACCTCATGCCTTTCGGAAAGAAGGCGCGCCACGACGGAGGCACCGATCAGGCCGGTGGCGCCGGTAACCAGGACTTTCACTGGACCCCATTCTCCGACGGCGGGAAAGTATCGTTCATTCCGGTTTATCGCCCTCGATACTCCCCTTCATACCGGAAAGTTCTTCCGTCGTGCATAACAACCGCGGCCGCGCCGGGTCGGAGATGTCGAGCTTGTCCCAGGGAATGCGGTACACGCTGTCGCGACTGCGCAATCGAAAGGCATCGAGGACCGCAATGCCGATGGCCGAAGCGGACAGACGCTCGAAGGCCGCGTAGATGCCGACATGGTACTCGGCAACTACCAGGTCGTCGCCATCCGGTTCGGCGCGTATCTCCTCGATACGGCCGATGCTTTTGCCGCGCTGCGAAAGCACATTCCTGCCAGCCAATTGCTCAAGATTGACGGTGGCCATCATCCAGCTCCCGGAATACGCCCAATGACATGATCGCGCAGCCAGTCCTGCCAGTCGAAAATCGCCGTTTCGCGGACGTCGATATCGAACTCGATGTCGACGCCGATGTCGCGCACCTTGTTCCAGGCGATGCGGTGCGGCTCGGCATGGCGCTTGCCGCCGAGCCTTGCCGCAACCCGCGCCATCCAGCGCCCGGGTCGCTCGCCAAGCCGACGCCCCAGCGTGATCGAGCCGAGCTCGACCGCAACGATTTTAGGCGGCTCGCCTGGCCTGAGCTCGGCCACCAGCCCGTCCACCTTGCCGATCTTGACCTGCTCGCGGTCGACCACTTGCTTGTCCAGGATGTCGCGCAGCAACTTCATCACGTGCCTCCGAATATCTGCAAAGGAATGGTCACGATCGCGAGCACGAAACCGAGCGCGATGATGAAGATGACCGCGGCATTCGCTATCATGCCATTGCGGTGCTCGCCGCCATAACGCTCGTCATTCAGCAGGAAGAGGAACGGCACCACGGTCAGCGGCAGGCTGGCGGCCGTCAGCGCCATGGAAAAGATGGTTAGCTTCAGCGGATCGAGACCCAGTGCGATCGGAATGGCGGCGAGAAACAGCGAGACCGTGTAGACGGTGCTGAAGCCGGGATCGTCGCGCGGTTTCAGGTCCTCGCCCCAGGTCCAGCCGAAACCCTGCGCCACTAAGTACGCTTGCTGCAGCCCGATTTCGAGCGCAGCGCCGAAGCAGGCTATGCCTAGTGAAGCAACGAACAGGACGAATCCCCAGAAACCGAAGATCTGGATCAGCATCAGCGGCAATTGATGGTAGTCGTCGACCTGCTCTATGCCGTGCGCCGCCAGCACGAGCGCCGCCACGATCAGCACGCCGATCGAGATTGTGCCGCCAAAACTCATTCCCAATCCGGCAATGGCCCGATTGGTCCCGAGATAGCTCTTGTCCCACTGGTCCTCGATGGCTCCCGACGAATAGAACATGAACAGGTAAGGCGATATCGACGCGCCAAGAATGCTGACCGCCATGAACCAGTATTTGGCGGCGTCGTGGTCCGGCAGAGTGGGCACGGCGCCGGCCGCGACCTGCCCCCAATCGGGTCCCAGCATGACGGCGCCAACCACGAAGCACAGCGTGACGAGGCCGAGGATCGAGATGCCTTTTTCGATGAAGCCGAACGTGCCTTTCCAGAGGAACAGCCATGCCAGAAAAGCGACCGGCAGCGCCCACCACTGAAAGCCGATGCCGGTGGCGAGCTCGAGCGCAATGGCAACACCGCCGATTTCGGCTGCCATGACCAGGAAGTTGACCAGCAAGGTCGCAAGCAACGGCCACAGAAAGGCGTTGAAGCCAAACCGTTCCCGGATCCCGTCGGCGATGGTGTGATGGCTAACTGCGGCGAAGCGTCCGGCCATTTCGACCAGGAAGATGATGCAGATCGTGCCCAGGACGACGGCCCATATCAGCTGAAACCTGAACGCCGCGCCGGCCTGAGCGGCGGTCGCCACTGATCCGACCTCAAGAAAGCCGCCAACGCTGGTGACGACGCCGAGCGATATTTCGAGCAGCTTCTTCATGATTTCGGCGCGAAATATTTCGCGTAGGACGTGCTCAGATCGGCGGCGGCGGCCCGCAGATCCTGCTGCGCGTGTTCCACTTCCGAGCGGTTGCCGTTCTGCACGGCCGTCGCCGCGCGCATTGCCGTTGCGGAAAGCCGTCCAACCGCCATCGTCAGACCGGCTTGCCCGCTGGGCTCAGGCGACTTGGCGGACTGGATTTGCACACCGGCATCGGCGAGCGCCTTGCCGACCGATTGCAAAGTGCGCGACGTGTATTCCGACGGGGCTCCCCCAGCGATCCAGCTCTCCAGGACCAGCGATGCAGTCTGTGTGGCGGAAGCCGCGGTTTTCGACTGCTGCTCGACCTGGTCGGAAGGCGAGCATGCCGTCAATACAAATATTATCAGCAGCAAGCACGGGCGGTCTGGTCGAAGACCGACGGCTGTAACGGCATTTACAATACGTGCTTGTAGCGTTGCTGCCACACGATTGTTCTCCCCGCACCAAGCGACTTCGGCGCGAAGTTTGATCTAGAGCGCTGGGTGATCAGGTCAACTGAACCGCGATGAACGGCGCTGGCACCGCGGAACAAACCAGCGATCGCCGGATTAGGGGATGAGGAGGCAAAGGCCATGGACAGGGAAGAGCGTATCCGGCAGCGAGCCCATGAGATCTGGGAGCGCGAAGGCCGTCCGCAAGGACGTGAGCGCGAGCACTGGGATCAGGCCGTGCAGGAGATCGAAGCTGAGGGTTCCGAGGCCGAACGCGGCCCGGTCGTGCCCGATCCAACGGTCGAGGCCGGCTCCGATCCGGAGGCACGCGGCAGCAAGCGGCGGCGAGGGACATGAGGCCGATGCCTCGTTTCGTCGCCTGGATCGTGGTCGTACTGGTCGTGCTGTTCGCCGCCTGGCTGATGATCGGGCGCGACAGAACCGGCGGCGGAGGTCAGCCCACGCCGCACGCAATTGATCAAAATGGATAGGAGCCGACATGACGGGAACCGATACTCATCCTGAACAAGACCCGGCGGAAGGATCGCGATCGATAGTGGAAAAGCAGCTCCGCAAGGAGCAAGGCGGCGAGGGTCAAGATCGCAAAGCCGAGCCAGCTTCCGACAAATCCGGCAGCAAGACCAAGACGCCTTCGGAAGCGCGCAAGAAAGGCTCAGGCTTGGATTGAGCCGGCCGAAAGCGGGCTCACACTGCCGTTTGCCTCGAAATAATGGGGATAGCGCTCCCGGACGATTTCGAGCACCTCGAAGATGCGGCGAAGATGCGTTCGCATCGCCTCTTCCGCGGCAAGGGCGTCGGCCTGCTCGAGCGCATCGACGATCCGCCGATGTTGGCCGAGAACCACCGACATGCTGTCGAGGCGCGGGAAAGACAGGAAGCGGAAGCGGTCCATGTGCAGCTTCGCCGCGCTGATATCGGCCCAGATTCCGGGGAAGCCGGCATGGCTGGCGATGTGCTGATGGAACAGCTCGTCCGACTTGAAGAAGCGCCTGTCGTCCGCGATGGAGGCGAACGTCTCCTGGACCGCCAGTTCGCCTTTGAGCACGGCAAGCAGGTCGGCACGGCGCGGGCTCTCGACCGCGCGCTTGATCAGGCCGACTTCGAGCGCTTCGCGCAGAAACTGCGATTTCTCGAGATCGGCAATCCGCAGCGGTGCCACCATGCTGCCGCGCTGCGGATAAATGTCGATCAAGCCAAGACCGGCCAGCCGGGCGAGCGCCTCCCTGACCGGCGTGCGGCTCACGCCGAGGGCTTCCGACATCGCCTTTTCAGAAATCAGCTCGTGCGGCTTCAGGCGGAAGGTCAGGATCTGGTCGAGCAAAACCTCGAACGTCCTAGCCGCAACTGAAGCGCCAGGGGCAGTTTCGCCGAGCCGCCCCTCGGTGATGGTCCGCATTCCCAAAAGCCCTGCCATCGGCGACCCCTTATAGGCTCTGCAGCTTCAAGCCGTTCATGAAATGCCTGCGCAAGCAGCAGCGCCGACGTTATTCCTTGCGCGGAGAACCGCCGATGCGCGCCAGCAGGCCGCCATCGACGCGTACGACCTCGCCGGTGACGAAGGAGGCATCGTCGGACAGCAGGAAGGCGACGACTGCGGCAATCTCTTGCGGCTGGGCGGTACGGCCGAGCGGATGCATATTGTCGAGGATGCGCAGGATCTCGTCGGGCTTATCGTTGAGCTTGACCGCATCCCGCAGCATCGGCGTGTCGACCGCACCCGGAGCGACGGCATTGACGCGCACGCCGAGCGGCGCATAGTCGACGGCCATCGATTTGACCAAGCCGATCAGGCCGTGCTTGGCCGTGCTGTAGGCCAGAACCCCTTCCTGGCTGGCCAGACCCTGCACCGAGCTCATATGGACGATGGCGCCGCGGCTTTGCCGCAGCAGCGGCATCGCCGCGCGGGAGAGCAGGTAGGCAGCCTTGAGGTTGACGTTCATCACCTCGTCCCAAAGCGCCTCGTCCGTGGTCTCCACCGTTCCGTAACGCTGGATGCCGGCATTGTGGGAGAGCATGTCGAGCCCGCCGAACGCGGACCGGGCAAGCTCGACGGCGCGGCCGCAGGCCTCAGTGTCGGCGGTCGAGCCGAGCACGGTGTGCACGGTCACGCCGCGCGCCGAAAGCTGCGCCGCGACCTCATCCAGCTGATCGCCCGCCCGGTCGAACAGGATCAGGTCGACGCCTTGCTCGGCCAGTCTTTCGGCGACAGCACGGCCGATGCCCATGGCCGCCCCCGTGACCAGTGCGCGTTTTTTGAACTCAGCCATTTATCCTCCCTCGAACAGTTGCGCAGGAACTGCCATGGTAGTCGACGGCCGCCACTTGACGTGCTCTTTCCACCGAGCCGGCCCAAGCGGGTTCGGCATCATGTCGATCCTTGCATGAAAGCCAGCGTTTCCGCGCGCGTCGGTGCGCCAAGACGTCCGCCAAAGCGCAGGCATTTCAGGGCGGCGGCGGCGCTGGCCACTGCTATCGCCCGCTCTTCGTCCCAACCTTCGGCCAGGCCGAGAGCGAAGGTGCCGTGGAACACGTCGCCTGCCGCCAGAGTGTCGACGGCTTCGACCCGCGGCGACGGCAGATGACGGACGTCATTGCTGCCCGAGTAGCGGAACACGGTGCCGTTCGCCCCATCGGTGACCGCCACGAAGGCGCCGGTCCGTTCGCCGAGAATGGCGACGGCAGAACCGGCGGATATCTCCGGACCGCAAAGGATGCGTGCCGCCGGCAGCGAAGCAACGACATGCGAGGCGAGCGGCAGCAGCCGGTCGAGCACCGGTCGCGACGCGACATCGGCGTCAAGGATCGCCGGGATGCCGCACTCGCGAGCCTTCGCCAGCGCCAGGGCCGCGGCTCCGGGCCAGCGGACATCAACCAGCACGGCGTCGAAGCGGGAAAAATCCGCGGGCGGAAGACGGTCAGGATCGGCTTGCGTGACTGCATCGTAGAAGGGCACAATCATACGCTCGCCGGCGGCATCGACCAGGATGGTGGCAATGGCCGAGCGGCCACCTTCAACCCTGCGCACCAGCGAACAGTCGACCCGCTCCGCCTCCATCTGGCCGATGACATCGCGGCCGACAGCATCGTCGCCGACGCTTGCCCATAGCCAGACCTGCCCGCCCTGGCGGCTGGCCGACGCGGCCGCGCTTGCTGCCATGCCGGCCGCGATCTGCACGGCCTCGCTTGGCAGGAACTTGCCGGCGCCGGAGGGCAGGACATCGAGGCGCAAGATCGTGTCGTAGGTGAGCGCGCCGACGCAGAGCAGGCGGGGCGCCGTCATTGCAGCCGGTAGCCGCGCTGATGGGCAATCGCCGTCATCACGCCTCTCAATTCGGCAAGGCCGCGAAGACGGCCGATCACGGGGTAGCCGGGATGGGTGTGCCGCGCGGCGTCATCGATCAGCTCGTGGCCATGATCCGGGCGAAAGGGCAGCAGCGCCGCCGGTTCCCCGGCGTCGCGGCGGCGTTGCTGCTCGTCGAGCAAGATCGAAACCACCGACACCATGTCCACATCGCCGCTCAGATGCTCGGATTCCATGAACGAGCCGTCCGGGTCCTTGCTGACGTTGCGCAGATGCACGAAGTTGATCTTGTGCGCAAAGCGGCTGGCGATGGCGGGCACGTCATTGGCCGGGTTGGCGCCCAGCGACCCCGTGCACAAGGTAAGGCCGCTATGGGCCGATGGCACTGCGTCCAGGATAAAGGCGATGTCGTCCGCGTTCTTGACGATCCGGCACAGGCCGACGAGATCGCGCGGCGGATCGTCCGGGTGGATCGCCAACGTGACGCCCGCCTCTTCGGCCGCCGGCAGCACGTTTTCGAGAAAACGGACGACGTTCTCGCGCAGCCGGTCGTGCGACAGGCCCGATTGCTCGGCCACCACTTCGCGCAATTCCGCTATGTTATAGCGCTTGAAGGCGCCCGGCAGGCCGGCCATGATGTTGGCAAGCAGACGCTCTTTTGACGCATCCGGCGTCGCCTCGAACCATTCGCTTGCCCGCTGGAGAACATCGGACGCATAGTCGCGCTCAGATCCCTTGCGCTGCAGCATGTAGCAATCGAACGCGGCAAGCTCGTGCATGTTCATGCGGAGCGCCCGTCCGCCGCCCGGCAGCGGCGCAGCCAGGTCGGTCCGGGTCCAGTCGAGGATCAGCATGAAGTTATAGCAGACCGTGCGCACACCGCAGGCGCCGAGATTGCGTAAGGTCTGCCCGAAATTGTCGTAGAGCCGGTCGAGATCGCCGCGGCCGAGCTTGATGTCCTCGTGCACGGGCACACTCTCGACGACGCTCCATTTGAGGCCCATCGCCGGATCCGCCTCGATAAGCGCCTGGCGCTGCCTGATAGCGTGGATCGGCCAGACTTCGCCGTAAGGGATGTCGTGCAGTGCCGTCACGATACCGGTCGCGCCGGCCTGCCTGGCATGGGCAAGCGTTGCTGCGTCGCTCGGCCCAAACCATCGCCACGTCTGCTCCATTCGACCTCCAGCGACGGAATTTTCGATGAGCCCCCGGTGTATTGGATGCTACCATGGCAGTCAATTGCCGCAGTCCAGTGCCTGTGTCCGCGTTCGGGCGGCCGCCCCATGAGAGATTACAACGATACGTGGCGTTCAGATTGAACGGCTATCCAAGGTCCGAGTTTCGGCTGGCCCAAATCGCGCCGCGTTCGAACATCGTGCGCATTTGCGGCACGGCGAACTCGTCGGCGGTGTGCCCGAGCGCGCTGTAGAAGACGCGGCCCTTGCCGTAGCGGCGCTTCCAGACAACCGGCATGACGACGCCGGCGATGAAATCGAGATGCTCGCCGGTGAAAGTAGTCGTCGCCAGCACCTCGTTGGTCGGATCGACATGCATGTAATACTGCTCTGAACGGTAGGCGAAGTCGTCGATGCCCTGCATGACCGGATCGCCTGGCCTGGTGATGTCGACGTGATAGTCGATGATGTTGCCGGGATGGGCGACCCACTGGCCGCCGGTCATGAACTGGTATTCCGGCTCGTTGCGGAAGCTGTCGCACATCGTGCCGTGAAAGCCCGCAAGGCCGGTGCCGGCCCCGACGGCGCTGGTCAGGTTTTGCAGCTCCGGCTTTTCGATCGTCGACATGGTGATCACCGGGACAATGAGATCGAGCATGCCCAGCTGCGGATCGGCAAGCGCCGAAGTCCCCTGCTCCAGCTGCACGTCGAAGCCGTTGCCGGCCAGCATCTCCTTGACGATTTCGGCGCTCCGGGCCGGGGTGTGACCTTCCCAGCCGCCCCAGAAAATCAGTGCCGTCTTGCTCATCGCATTATTCCCTATTCCAGAATTCCGAAAGGCAGGTCGGCCTGCATCGGCGCCGGCCGGGCGCAGCCATATCTCAGGTCGATACGCTGGCCTATCTCTGCTGAAGAGATGATCGATTCCATGATTTCCAGGACATGGAGGGAAAGATCGAGGCTGGCGCGGTGTTGCCTGCCCGAGACGACCGCCTGCGCCATGTCGGCAAGGCCGAGGCCCCGGTAATTGCCGTCGCCATACGAATGGATCTGATCGGCCACCGTCCAGTCGCCCTTGCGCTGGCTGGTCCTGATGTCGCCCTGAAACTGGTTGGGATCGGAGACGATCATCGAGCCCTTGGTTCCGTAAAGTTCGATGTGATTGTGTTCATGCTTCCAGACGTCGAAGCTGGTGGTGATCGAGACCGCGGCGCCATTCTCGAATGCGAGCAGGCCGGAAATATGGGTCGGCACCTCGACCCGGATGGTTTCGCCCTGGCGCGGTCCAGAACCGATGGTGCGGGTGGCGTAGGAAGACTTCGCCTGCCCGGTCACAGATTTTACCGGACCCAGGAGATTGACCAGGCAGGTCAGATAGTACGGTCCCATGTCGAGCATTGGCCCACCGCCGGGCTGATAGTAGAAATCCGGATTGGGATGCCAGAGCTCGTGGCCGGGCACCTGCATGAAGGCAGAGCCGGCGACAATGGTCCCAGCCGTATCCTCATCGACCAGCCGCCGCGCCGTCTGGTGGGAGCCGCCAAGAAAGGTGTCGGGTGCGCAGCCGACGCGCACGCCCTGTTCGCGCGCCGCCGCGACCAGCCGCTCGGCGTCGCTGAGCGTCGTTGCCAGCGGCTTCTCGGAATAGACGTGCTTGCCTTGCCCGACAGCCTGCAGGCCGACCGGCACATGATGCTGCGGCGTCGTCAGATTGAGCACGATCTCGACGCGCGGATCGGCCAACAGCGCGTCGACCGGCATGGCAGCCAGGCCGTAGGCCGCTGCCTTCGCCTCGGCTGCCGCCCGGTTGATGTCGGCGACGCCGACAATGTCGAGCACCGGGAATTGTGGCGATGCCTTCAGATAGGCATCCGAAATGTTGCCGCAGCCGATAATGCCGACACCGATCCTCCGCATGGGCTTCTCCTCAAAAGGCGGCATTGATGAAACAGCAGAACTCGTTTGTCACCCCCCTTTCGGCCAGACGACGTTATCCCGTGACAAGGATATACCTCGAGAGCCTCAGAACCGCCGCCCGATCACAATCGCGCGCCTATGCGCGAGCCGCTTGCTTTCGAGGTCGAACGGCCGGTACTCAGCAACATTGCTTCATGTAGCTTGCTCGACATTTTTGATGCCGGCTTTAGAAGGACGCAAATGATCCGCCCACAAGGAACCATCGCACCGATCCTGACGCCGTTCGAAAACGACGGCCGGATCGCCCGCGATCTCTGGATATCCCACGCCAAATGGGTGCTGGATCAGGGAGCGCATTTCCTGTCGCCGTTCGGTACCACGGGCGAGGCCTTGTCCGTCTCGTTGCGCGAGCGCATGCAAGCGCTGGAGTGGCTGGTCGAGGCCGGCATTTCGCCAAGCCATCTGATGCCCGGCACCGGTGTCACAGCACTTGCCGAGACCGTCGAGCTGACGGCGCATGCCGTCGGGCTCGGCTGTGCCGGGGTGATGGTGCTGCCGTCGTTCTTCTATACGGCCGCCGGCGACAACGGACAGGCCCGCTACTATGGCGAGCTGATCGAACGGGTGGCGAACCCGGCGATGAGGATGATCCTCTACCACATCCCGCAGAATTCCGGCGTACCGGTGAGCCCGCCGCTGACCGCCCGCTTGAGCCAAGCGTTTCCGGATGTCGTGGTGGCTTACAAGGACAGCGCCGGCGATTGGAACAACACCGCGGCGGTCATTGCGGCAGCCCCAAGGGTCGCGGTGTTCCCGAGCTCGGAAGCACAGCTGACGAAAGGCCTCGCCAACGGTGCTGCGGGATGCATCTCGGCGACGGTCAATCTAAATGCCGCAGCGATCCGGGCCCTCTACGACGCAGCACTGGCGGGAGAGGACATTACTGACGCGGATGCCGCCATCAAGGCGTTCCGCAAAATCATCCAGGACGCCGGCCTCATCTCCGCGATGAAGGCAGTGCTGGCGGTACGGGCCGGCGACAGACGCTGGCTGAACCTGCGCGCGCCGCATGAGAACGCGACGCAAGCCACCGGCGAAGCTTTGCTCGCCGCTCTCGGCCCGCTAGCCGACCATATCGGCCGGAGCTGACTATCGGGCCGTGTTCAGGGCGGCAGCAGCGCGTATCAGCGCCTTGAACGCATTCTCATCTATGTCTTCGCCCTCACGGATATCGATGGCGCGCCTGGTGTTGCCTTCGAGACTGGAGTTGAACAGGCCTGAAGGATCCGGCAGGGAGGCGCCCTTTGCGAAGGTCACCTTCACGACGTTGTTGTAGGTCTCGCCGGTGCAGATTATTCCGGCGTGCGACCACACCGGAACGCCTCGCCACTTCCACTCCTCGACCACTTCCGGGTCAGCCTGCTTGACGAGAGCGCGGACATGGGAAAGCGTCTTGCCTCGCCAATCGCCCAGCTCACTGATCCTCGCATCTATCAGCTGAGAGGGGGAGCTCTCTGCATTTCCTTCCATAGAGCCACTCTTCATCACCATTGTCGCTTTCCCTAGGGTTGTTGCCGCTCGCCCGTCACATGAATACCGCTAGTCGGCACCGGGTTTGCGGGAATGACTGGCATTCCACTCACATTCGCTCGCCAGGCAACTGGCTGGCTTGCTTTACCCAGTCGGTGAGTTGAGCTTCGTCGAGCTGGTCGTCCTCGCGGATGTCGAGGTAGCGCACGTCCTTGTGCTTGGACTCGCCTGGAGGGAAAGGATGCAGCGACGTGCCGCGGAAGAAAGCCAGCTTGATGTACTTTGTGAAGCAATGGAAGTTGAGGAACCAGCCTTGACCCTCTACGCCATAGAAGGGCGAGTTCCATTTGACGGCCTTGCGCAGGTTGGGAACGTTGCGCTCGATGAGTGCGTTGAGGCGGCGGCCGACGTCGCGTTTCCAGCCCGGCATGGCCGCGATGTAGGCCTGCACAGGAGCGTCACCATCACCCTTCGGGATCTGCGGGTTGCCGCCTGCGAGGAGGACCGGCTTGGCGGCTGCAGGCTTGGCGGCGGGCTTCTTCGCGACCGCCGCTGACTTGATGGACGTCTTGTTGGCCATGCGTTCACTCCAATGCGCCGGTGCCCCCTGCGTTGCGCCACTTGGGAGCGTAAGGCAGCACGAACATGTACAGTCCGGTAAGCAGGAGCAAGCCGAGTGGAAACAGCGGCAAGAGGTATACCCAGTAGGCGGGTTCCTTGCCTGCTCCCAGGCTGATGAAGATGGCGGCGACGACCGCCGCAAAGATGATCGACAGCCAGCGGTGGATCTGCCGAACCCATTTGTTCCAATCCATTGAGACCTCCTCTGAAGACGAACCGAAGCGGATCGGGCGGCCCGTTTGGCGACTCCCGCCGGGCAGCCACGCCACTGAACGCATGCTTTACCAGCGCGCCAGTTGGGTGATTTGAACGAGATTGCCGCAGTTGTCGTTCAGCTGGGCGATGGTCGAGCCGGTTACTTCGGTCGGCGGCATCGTGAACTCGGCGCCGCGCGCTTTTATGCGCTCGTAGTCGCCCTTGACGTTATCGGTGAAGAACATGACCGCGGGCTGGCCCTGCTGGAAAATGGCTTGCTGGTAGGCCTTGGCCGCCGGGTTGTCATTGAGCGCGAGTTGCAGCTCGGCACCGTCCGGCTCGTCGGGTGATGCGACGGTCAGCCAGCGAAACGGCCCATTGCTGAAATCGGCCTTCTTGGTAAAGCCGAGCGTTTCGGTGTAAAAGCCCAGTGCCTTTTCCTGGTCGTCCACGTATACTTTGGCCAACTTGATCTTCATTGGCTTGCCTCCATTATCGCCTCGTGATGTCGCTCTGTAACAGAGCCCTTGCTTGGATAGCCCAGCGGATCTCAGTCCGTCCGCGCCAGAACCTGCTCCAGATCGTCAAAGAACCTCGGCCAGCCGACTTTGGCACCCCGGAAGTAAGGCTGCTGATCCGGCCGGAAGCCCGACTGTTCCATGCGCAAGCGGGCTCCGGTGCTCGTGGGGGTGAGGGTCCAGGAGACGACACTCTTGAGATCCTTGGTATCCCACGTGTAAGTCAGTGTTCTGTTCGGCTCGACCGTCTGCACCTGACACTCGACAGAGCCCCAGTCTGCGTGAAGATTGAAGCGGTGGTTCGCGACAGGTTTGAAGTCATTTTTCATGAGCCACTCCTCGATCAAGTGTGGTTGCGTGAGCGCGCGCCAGATCTTCTCGGGCGGATAAGCGATTTCCCGTTCAACAATGACGGAGAGTGTTTCGGTCGACGTTCGGTTCACTGGTCCATCCGTTTGAGCAGGTCTTCGAGGTCGTCGAACCGGCTCTGCCAGAACCCGGTCATCTGGCTTGTCCAGTCAATCAGGGGGGCAAGCGCAGCAAGCTGCGCGCTATAATGGGTCTGTCGCCCTGCATGGCGGTCGCGCACGAGCCCGGCCTGCCTCAAAACGCCGAGATGTTTTGACACGGCCGGTTGCGAGATCCCGGCCTGAGCCGTCAGAGCCCCGACCGTCTGCTCTCCTTCGCGACACAGCCGCTCAAAAATAGCGCGCCGAGTCGGATCGGCAAGCGTTCTGAAGAGTACATCGTGAGCCTTTGGCATTGGGATCGATAACCCTTCGGCTATTGATCGATGTATAACCACCGGGATATGTGTGAGTCAAGCGGGAAGCGGCACAATTCTCGTTGCAGGAGCGATCACCTGCTTCGCTCACACAGCGGTCTGCTTCAAGAAGTGGAACGAGCGCCGCGACGGTCGCTGACCTGGGGGCAGCCTGGTGTGCCAAAGTACTCTGCGCTGGAATCGTCAAGTGTGATGCGCTATATGACTATCTACATGGTCAGGAGCGTGACATGGACGCGGTCAATCTGGCGGACGCCAAGGCACATCTGAGTGAGCTCGTCGACCGGGTTGAAGCTGGAGACTCGATCGACATAACCCGGCGTGGCAAGCCGGTCGCCAGGCTCACGGCCGTGGCCCGCCCTCGCAAACGGATCGACGCCGTCCTGCTCCAATCCCTGACCGCAACCATGCCTCTGCAGGCTCAGGCTGCCACCGATCTGGTGCGATCGATGCGAGATGGCGATCGCTATTGACGTCCTATCTCGATACTTCGCTGATCATCGCGGCGCTATCCAACGAAGCCATGACCGCGCGCGTTCAGGGCTGGCTGGCGGAGCAGGACCCTGCGCAACTTGTGATCAGCGACTGGACCATCACCGAGATGTCCTGCGCCATGGCGATCAAGCTTCGGACCGGACAAATCGACCTGGAGCAACGCGCGGCAGCGCTCGCGATGTTCAATAAGCTTGTCGCTGAGAGCTTCACCGTGCTGCCGGTGACGGGCGGGCATTTTCGGGTCGCCGCGAAATTCGCCGATCAGCATATGCTCGGGCTTCGTGCTGGCGACGCCCTGCACCTCGCGACGGCATCGGAGCATGGCGCCACGGTGTGGACCCTCGACCAGCGGCTCGCCGAGGCAGGACCGATTCTCGGCGTGCCGACGCAGTTGCTGGCATGATCGAGGCCCTCTCCTCCAAAATGAATAAACCGATTGGCTGCAATTCTTGACCTTGACGACTTGTGGATATACATTTCTTCCAGCGTATATCTAAGAGAGGAAGTGGCATGCAGGTCGCCAAATGGGGAAACAGTCTTGCGGTCCGCCTTCCCGCCGCTGTGGTCGAAGCGCTTGAACTCAGGGAAGGCGATGAGATCGAAATCCATGTCGCTGACGCCCGCCAGCTTGGCGTCGCGCGGAAGCCCGGGCGTGAGGAGTTGCTGAAGCGTCTCCGCGCCTTCCGCGGTCGGCTTCCCGCTGACTTCAAATTCGATCGGGACGAGGCAAATGCCCGTTAGTTTTTTCGATACCAATGTCCTTCTTCATATCGCGTCAGGCGACACGGCGAAGGCGGATCGGGCCGAGGCGGTCATCGCCGATGGCGGGGCGATCAGCGTGCAGGTTCTCAATGAACTCACCAATGTCGCGCGTCGGAAGATGCAAATGTCATGGGACGAAACGCATGCGCTGCTGACCACGCTGCGCGGCCTGTTGACGGTTCATCCGCTCACGCTCGAGACCCACGAAACAGGATTGAGGCTCGCCGAGCGGTACGGCCTTTCCACCTATGACGCGATGATCGCCTCCGCGGCGGTTCACGCTGGCTGCGATACACTTTGGTCGGAGGACATGCAGCACGCAATGGCGCTCGACGAAGGCTTGCGCATCGTTAATCCCTTTCGCGTTGCGAGCTGATCACGCTCATTGAAGGGGGCTGGCCGGGAGCGAACTGGCGGCTTTCGATGTTGCCGAGCGGCGCGTCGGGCACGGAGAGCGATGCTGTCAACCACAAGCGTCTGCGCGGGCGAGGAGAAAGGCCGCTTCGCGCACGTTGCGGGTGAGCTTGGCCGCAGCCTCGAATTCGGCGCGGGCCTCGGCCAGCCGGCCGGCCCGAAACAGAAAATCGCCCCTCGCCGCCGGCAATGGCGCATAATTGCGCAAGGCGGCGGCGTCGGCAATCTCGTCTACCAGCCGCAGGCCCGCTTCGGGCCCGAAGGCCATGCTGTGGGCGACCGCTCGATTGAGATCGACCACCGGCGAGGGCATCACTGCACGCAGCCGGTCGTAGAGCGCTGCGATACGGGGCCAGTCGGTATCGGCCGGACTGCGCGCCCGCGCGTGACAGGCTGCAAGCGCGGCCTGCAACACATAGGGGCCATCGCCCCCGAGGGCTTCGGCACGGGCCAGCGCGTCAAGGCCTCGGCGGATCAGCAGCTGGTCCCAGCGCGCGCGGTTTTGCTCGGTCAGGGTCAAGAGGGCGCCGTCCGGCCCGATGCGCGCCGGCAGGCGCGATGCCTGGATTTCCATCAGAGCCAGCAGGCCGAACACCTCGGCATCCTCGGCCATCAACCCCGCCAGCATGCGGCCGAGCCGTTGTGCCTCCAGGCACAGGCTCGGGCGGACAAGGTCGTCGCCTGCCGTGGCAGCATAGCCTTCATTGAAGATGAGATAGATGACCTCCAGCACCGAGGACAGACGCGCCGCACGCTCGGCGCCGCGCGGCACCTCGAAGCTGAGCCCGGCCTTTCCGATCGTCCTCTTTGCGCGGACGATGCGCTGGGCGATCGTCACCTCGCTCGACAGGAAAGCACGGGCGATCTCGTCCGTCGTCAGGCCGCCGATGACACGCAGCGTGAGGGCCGCGCGGGCGTCGGCCGAAAGTATGGGGTGGCAGGCTGTGAAGATGAGGCCCAGCAGCTCGTCGCCAAGATCGTCGTTCATGGCCATTTCGTTTCCCTCGGCCGTACCATCGCAGTCGCCGTCCAGCTCCCGCGCGATCTCCTCATGCTTGCGCTCGCGCATCTTGTCGCGACGGATCGCGTCGATGGCGCGGCGTTTGGCGACCGTCATCAGCCAAGCGCCGGGATTGGCCGGAACGCCGGTCCTGGACCATTCGGATAGGGCTATGACGAGGGCGTCCTGCACCAGTTCCTCTGCAAGATCGACATTGCGCACGAGGCGGGCCAGGCCCGCGATGAGCCGGGCACGTTCAATGCGAAAAATCGCCTCGATCGCCTGCTGCGTCTCGCCTGCCGTCATGCTGCCTTATCGGCCAAAGCCATAACGAAGGCAAAGCAGGTTGCGGCCGACAGGTTCAGTTGCCGCTGAGCTTCTCGCGCGTCCGGTCATGGATTTCCGTGACCTCCGGCGTCAGATTCCCATTGCCAATCAGCCATCTCGTACAGCGGCCGGATTTCAATCTCGCTCGGTCCGGGCATGGGATTGGGGCAGCGCTTCACCCAGGCGACAGCCTCGTCCATGTCCTTGACTTCCCAGAGCCAAAAGCCGGCGACCAGTTCGCGGGTCTCGGCGAAAGGCCCGTCGATGACCGTCCGGCGGGGACCATCGAACGCAACGCGCTTGCCCTGCGAGGAGGGCTTGAGGCCATCGGCGTCGAGCAAGATGCCGGCATTGCGCAGCTCGTCGTTGAACCTGCCCATCGCCTCCATCGCCTCCTTCGCCTCGGGCGTGGGGACAAAGCCCTTTTCGCTGTCCTCGGTAGCCTTCACGAGCACCATCACACGCATCGTCTGTCTCCTTGTTGAGCCGGACTCACCGGCCGGCATCGAAACGACGAACGGAGTTTAGGAAATCGACATTGTCCTGCAAATTTTTTTCGAGGTTGAGGAGAAAGCCGCCGATCGCGGCTCCCCTGGTCAGGAATCGCGATGGCGCGATATCGAGATTGGGCGCAACGGTGGTCGCCGATTGTAAGTAATTGAGTGGCCCGCCTAAACCATTTCGGGACGTTTTGAAGCCTCGCGGATCGCCTTGTGTACGCTGCGCTGCAAATCCATGAAGGCCGGGGTTTCCATGACCTCTTCCCGGCGCGGGCGCTCGATATCGACATTGAAGGTCTGCATGATGCGTCCCGGGCCGATCC
This sequence comes from Mesorhizobium sp. M0040, assembly GCF_040323505.1. NCBI lineage: Bacteria > Pseudomonadati > Pseudomonadota > Alphaproteobacteria > Hyphomicrobiales > Phyllobacteriaceae > Mesorhizobium > Mesorhizobium sp. M0040. The sequence continues at coordinate 1,522 of NZ_JAMYVA010000032.1, read as the reverse complement.
CCATCACGACGATGCGGTCCGACAGGTAGACGGCTTCTTCCACATCATGGGTGACGAAGAGCACGGTGAGCCTGTGCTCCTCCCAGATCTGCGTCAGGAGTTCCTGCATCTGATGCCTGGTCAAGGCATCGAGCGCGCCAAAGGGCTCGTCCATCAGAAGCATTTTGGGTCGATAGGAAAGAGCACGCGCTATGGCCACCCGTTGCTTCATGCCGCCCGAAAGCTCAGACGGATAACGATTGGCGCTGTGAGGGAGCTTGACCAGATCGAGATGCTCGCGTGCTATCCTGCGGCAGGTCGCGCGATCATGACCCGCGGCCTTGAGGGCGAACTCGATGTTCTGCTGCGCCGTCAGCCAGGGAAGCAGGGTGTAGGACTGGAAGACGACGCCGCGGTCGAGGCCCGGCTGCAGGATCGGCGCGCCATCGATGGCAAGATCTCCCGCGTCGAAATCCTGCAGTCCGGCAACGATCGACAGCAGCGTGCTCTTGCCGCAACCCGACGTGCCCACCAGCGAGACGAACTCGTTGTCGGCAAGATCGAGATTGATATCGCGCAGCACTTCCGTGCGCCGCGCGCCCGTGCCGAAGCTCTTGTGGAGACCCTCGATCCGCAGTTTGGGCAAACTCATCGGCCCGGCCTCATTGCACGTGGCCCTCCTGCCGGAACAGCACTTTTCCCAGTGCCTTCATGACCTGGTCGGTGATGAGGCCAAGCACGCCCAGCAGCAGGATGTAGCCGATGATGGTGTTTGTCTGGAAATAACGCTGGGACACGGTGATGCGGTAGCCGAGCCCTGATGTCGCCGCGACAAGTTCCGCCAACACCAGCCAGGTCCATGCCCAGCCGAGACTGATGCGCAACGTGTCCCAGATGCCTGGCAAGGCGCTGGGAACCACGATGCGGGTCAGGATCCTGCGATCCGGCAGGCCGAGTGTCCTGCCAAGGCCAATGAAATCAGCGGGAACCCGCTTCACATTGTCCATGATCATCAGCACCTGCTGAAAGAAGGTGCCGATGAAGATGATCAGGAACTTCTGGGCATCGCCCGTCCCCGACCACAGGATGGAGAGGGGCACGAAAGCGACCACCGGCATGTAGCGGATGAAATCCACAAGCGGCTCGATCGCCGCTTCCCAAGTCCTGAAGCTGCCGATCAGCACGCCAATCGGAATCGCCAATGCCGAGGCGATGAGGAAGCCAACAGAAATACGGTATATCGAGGTCCTGAGGTCCAGCCACAGCGTGCCGTCACCCGAGAGCTTGCCGAGCTGGGTCACCACGCTCCCCGGCGAGGGCAGGAAAATCGGCTTTACCAGCCCCAGCCCTGTTGCCGCCCACCAAGCAAGACCGAGGCCGGCAAAAACCGCCACTGCTATCATCAGGAAGCGCGAGCGTGCGATGGGCGCGGGGGGCCCCGCAGGGGGGCGGCCGGGGCGGCGCGGTTTTTTGAGACGGCCCCCCCCGGCGGGGGGGGGGGGGGGGGGGGGGGGCCGCCGGGGGGGGCCTGTGTGCGACCCCC